>JADCFX010000015.1 GCA_020249285.1 Roseomonas sp.
CGGCTTTCTATTGGGCTTGAGGATGCGGCGGATTTGATCCGTGACCTGGATATGGCGCTTGGGGGATAAGGGGAGCGTGGTGCCGGGTGAGGGATTTGAACCCCCGACCTTCTGATTACAAATCAGCTGCACTACCCCTGTGCTAACCCGGCGCGCGGGATTGATGTAGCAGAGTGCGCTCATTCGGCAACTCGGCCCCGTGCCGAGTCCCGCCTTCTTTTTTCAGGACCCGTTCGACCCGCCGATGCGCCGTACCGAACCAGAATTGACCCGCCCTGGCGCGGCTGACGCGAAAGGGCGGCGGCCGATAAGCTGGCTGAGCCCGCGGCGGCCCGGCTTGGGCGGGCGGGCGATTCTGGCCTCGGTCTTGGCGCATCTGTTGTTCACCGGTTTGGTTTTCCTGGAACTGGACCCGCGCGCCCCGCGCCAAGGCGCCTTGGAGGTTGAAGAACAGGGTTTCGACATTGTCTTCAACTCGGCCGCCGAACAGGGCGGGCCAGTTGAAGTGCCGCCCACGCCGCCGGCACCGCCCCCGCCGGCGGCTGCCGCGCCCCCGACACCTCCCGCACCGCCGCAGGCCCCGGCCCCGGCGCTACCGCCCGTGCCAGAACCGCCGCGCCCGCCGCAGCCCACAGCGCCACAAACCCCGCCAAGCCCAACACCGCCACCGCCTCCCAGGCCGCTGGCCGAAGCGCCCGCGCCGCCTCCGCCGCCGCCACCACCTCCGCCACCGCCGCCACCCCAAATGGCCCAGGCACCGCGCCCGATGCCAGCTCCGCCGCCAACCGTCGCGCCACAGCGTGCGGAACCGCCGCGACCCAATGTGGAACCGCGCCCGCCGCTTGATCTGTCACATCTGCCGCCGATCAGGCTGGGGGAGCAGGGCTATCGGCCCCGAAACCAGTTGGATTTCACGCCGGGGCCCGTACCTAATGCAGCGCTTGGCGTGCCCAATCTGCAGGTGCGCGGCGCGGATGATGCGGATGATTGGCAGCGCGAATTCTATCGCTGGCTACAGGATAACCTGCGCTACCCGCGCGATGCGGCGGATTTCGGCGAACAGGGCCTGGTTGGTGTGCGAATCTTCACCGCACCTGATGGGACAGTGCGGCGCGTGGAACTGAGCACAGCCTCGCGCTCCATCACGCTCAATCACTACTCACAATCCGTGTTTCGCGGCGCAAAGCTGCCCGCCTTCAAGCGCCCGACTTCAAATGAAATCGAGATTGACCTGCGGATACGCTATAATCTGATCAGGCGCTGATCAGGCGTGGCCGACTTGGCCATAGCCCTCATCATGTGTGGTGCGCACCAGGGCGGCGAAAAGCCGGAGCGCATCAGGGCCACCGCGATCGCGCAACGCGCCATCTTCCATTTCGGCGGCAAGCATTTCGGCATGTTCGGCCAGGGTATCGGCGGCGCGGCGCATGGCTTCACGGGAAAGCACAAGCTGAATTTCGTCGGGAAGCATCTTCCAATCGGCGGGCTGCATGGTTTTGGTCCATTCGCACAGCCGTTTTGGCAAGGTCGGGGCGTGATGAACGCCGTAGGGGTCTTGTAACCCGTGAAAGTTAATAGAAAGTAAGTGAAAGGGTAAACGTAGAAAGTTTATTTGCAATTGGACTGTTTTTTGGGGCGGCACGGCGTAGCGCTGAATCTCGCTTTCCGTGCCACGGCGCCTGCGACCAAGACCGAATCGACATCTCAGCCCAGAGAAACCTCAAATCCGCGTTTCGTTGCAGGCCGCGCCATCATCGCCTCATACCAGCGCTTCACATTGGGCAAGCCGGCCAAATCCACCTGGTGGCGTTCATGACGCCAAGCCCAGCCCAGAATCGCGAAATCGGCGATTGAAGGTTCACCATTGGTCGCGACAAAATCCCGCCCCTCAAGCCGGCGGTCCAAAACACCATACAGGCGCTTGGTCTCGTCATGGTATCGCTTGAAGCCGTAATCGCGCGCTGGCCCTTCGGGCTGCATCAGGAAGTGATGCACCTGCCCTGGCATCGGGCCAAAGCCGCCCATCTGCCACATCAGCCATTCATATACCGGGACACGGGCGCGCAGGTCCTCTGGCATGAAACGGCCAGTCTTTTCTGCCAGATACAGCAAAATCGCGCCGCTTTCGAATACCGTGATCGGCTTGCCATCCGGCCCATCCGGGTCCTGGATCGCGGGGATGCGGTTATTCGGGCTGAAGGCCAGGAATTCAGGATTGAATTGCTCGCCCTTGCTGATGTTCACGGGCTTGACGGTATAGGCCAACCCCATTTCCTCAAGGGCGACGCTGATCTTCCGCCCATTGGGCGTATTCCAAGTCCAGAGGGTGATGCTCATGGGCGGCAATCCTTGGGTCAGCCGACGCGCCCGCACAAAATGGCGCGCCGGGCATTCACATCAAAGCGCGGCCAGAACCGCTTCGGCCTTGCTCACTTCAAAGGCGCCGGGGGCTTCCACGGCCACATGGGTCACCTTGCCGTCCTTTGCCACCAGGGCAAAGCGCTGGCAGCGCACGCCAAGGCCGCGCGCCGTCAGGTCGAATTCCAAGCCCATCGCCTTGGTAAAGGCGGCCGAGCCATCGGCAATCATCGTCACTTGGTCCGTGATGCCCTGATCCTTGGCCCAAGCGCCCATCACAAAGGCGTCATTCACCGCCATGCAGGCAATGGCGTGCACACCCTTGGCCTTCAGCGCTGCCGCATGCTCAGTGAAGCCCGGCAAATGCTTGGCCGAGCAGGTGGGGGTAAAGGCGCCTGGCACGCCGAACAGCACCACGGTGCGGCCCTTAAAGAATTCCGCCGTATCAAGCTCCTTCGGCCCTTCTGCAGTGCCTTGCATGATTTTCATCGCGGGAATGCTGTCGCCAGTCTTGATGGTCATGATCTTCTCCTTGTGACGAGGCCCAAAACTAGCCCCGAGGAAAGCGCCTGTCACCTGGGCGAAACAGGTAATGATCAGACACTTTACGAGGCCGGTTGAGGCCCCCCAGTCGCCCATAGGTTGAAATTTTAACTATTTCGCCCCAAAAAAGGCGCAGCCATGAGCAACAATCCCCCCATGGCCCCCTGCCAGACCCTGCCTTTATTGGCCCTATTCCTGGCGCCCTTGTGGTTTGGAACCGCCCTTCCAGCCGCAGCGCAGGGGGGCATTCAAACCGCAGGCTTGACCGCGCCCGCGCTACGCGCACCGGCCTCCGCAAACCAGCCGCTTGTGGCTGTAGATGTTGAACAGATCAGGAATATCTTCGCGCTGCACGCCGCCCGGGATTGGGAAGCAGCGGAACGCGCAACAGCACAGCTTTCGGACCGTCGGCTTGAAGGCCATATCCTTGCGGATCGCTGGCTGAACCCTGCCGCGCCACGGCCGGATCAGGAAGCACTGCGGGATTGGCTGGCGCGCTTTGCTGACCACCCGGATGCGCCCGCTATCCATGCCATACTCCGCCGCACGGCGCCGCGCGGGGCCAGCCTACCGGCCGCGCCCGCTCAGGAAAGCCTGGCCGAAGATGCCGGCGCCGCCCCGGAAGAACGCGAAGCCCCGGAACAGGGATTCGTGCGTAACCCATCGCTGGACCGTGCGCTGCGCGATCTGGTGCGCGATGGCAATCTGGAAGCCGCCTTGCGCCAGATGGAAGCAACGCGCGGCATGACGCCCGCCTATGCCGCCGCGCTCAGGGCCGATTTCGCTCTGATTCTGTTCCGCCGCGGGGAGGATGAGCGCGCCTTTGAAGTCGCCGCGGAAGCCACCCGCAGCCGGGCAGAACCTAGCGGGCGCGCTGCCTTTGCCGCGGGCCTGGCCGCCTGGGGGCTTGGGCATTTCGACGTGGCGTTACCGTATCTTGAGGTCGCCGCGCGCGCCCCCGGCGCATCGCCCGCCAACCGCGCCGCCGCCGCCTATTGGGCGAGCCGAGCGGCCATTCGCGCCCGGCATCCAGGGATGCATGTGCCCTGGCTGCTGCAAGCCGCCCAGGAACCGCGCACCTTCTACGGGCTGATGGCGCGCCGCGCCCTTGGCCTGACGCCCGGTTTTGCCTGGCATGTCGAAGCGGGCGGGGAAGAAGGTATGGCAGCGCTGCTGGAAACTGCCGGCGGCTGGCGCGCCGTCGCCCTTCTGCAAACCGGCCAGGCAGGCCGGGCGGAAGCAGAATTGCGGGCACTTTGGCCGCTGGCGCGCGGCAATCTTCCCTTGCTGCGGGCCATGCTGGCGCTCGCCTCTCAGGGCGGCCTCACGCATCTCTCGGCGCAGCTTGCGGAATTGGCACAGACCGCCGATGGCCGCCCGCGCGATCTAGCGCGCTTCCCCCTACCAAGACTAACGCCGGCCCAGGGCTTTCGCGTGGAACCCGCCCTGCTTTATGCCCTGGCGCGTCAGGAATCGAATTTTGACTCTGCGGCGGTATCGCCGGCCGGGGCACGCGGGATTCTACAAGTGATGCCAACCACCGCGGCCTACCTTGCCAACGACCCTTCCTTTGCCGGGGATGGCGCGCGGCGCCTGCATAACCCTGGCCTGTCCTTGGAATTGGGCCAGCGTTATTTGCATTATCTGGCGCGGAGTGAGGCGGTGGGCGGTGATCTGATCCGCTTGCTGGCAGCTTATAATGCCGGGCCAGGCAATCTGGCGAAATGGCTTCCCGCTGTGCGCCACCGCGGCGATGCGCTGTTGTTCATCGAAGCGATTCCCTTCGACGAAACCCGCACCCATGTGCAGCGCGTGCTCGCCTATTCCTGGATTTATGCCTCAAGGCTTGGCCTGCCGGCGCCAAGCCTTGATCAATTGGTGCAGGGGGAATTCCCGCGCTTCATGTCCACCCAGGAAGTCGTCGCCATGCTGGGGGAGGCACCGCCCTTGCCCGCCCGGCCGCGTTAATCGGCGCGAATTCAGCCCTCGATTTTAACACCCATCCGACCGGCCAGATCCTGGATGAATTGCCATGCCACGCGACCGGAACGAGACCCGCGCGTGACGGACCATTCCACCGCCTGCGCCTGCAAATCCTCAACCGATACATTGAGGCCATAATGCTTGGCGTAGCCTTCGATCATGGCGAAGAAGGTATCCTGATTGGCATTATGGAACCCGATCCAAAGCCCGAAGCGATCGGATAGCGATACCTTTTCCTCAATCGCCTCAGCCCCATGGATTGCGGCGCTACGCTCATTCTCGATCATATCGCGCGACATCAAATGCCGACGATTGGACGTGGCATAGAACAAGACATTGGCCGGGCGGCCTTCAATGCCGCCATCCAGCACGGATTTCAGCGCCTTGTAGTCGGCATCCTCACGCTCGAAAGACAGATCATCACAAAACACCAGGCAACGCCGCGTGCCGGCGCGCAGGAAGCGCAGCAATTCCGGCAGGGTTTTGATGTCTTCGCGGTGGATTTCAATCAAGGCCAGGCTGCCGGGTACTTGTGTGTTCGCCGCCGTATGCGCGGCTTTGACCAGGGATGATTTGCCCGTCCCCCGCGCGCCCCAGAGCATGGCGTTATTGGCGCTGAAGCCGCGCGCGAAGCGCAGCGTGTTTTCCATGAGGATCTCTTTCTGCCGATCCACCCCTTGCAACAGGTCAATCGGCACCGCCGCCACCTTGGGCACCGGCGATAACCGCGCCACGGGTTCCGGGTGCCAGATGAAGGCATCCGCCCCGGTCAAGTCGGGCGCGGCCGCCGGCGGCGGGGCCAGGCGTTCAAGCGCCTCAGCAATACGGGTCAGGGCGGGGAGAAGCGAAGAATGATCCATGGCCGCGCGGAATAGGCCGGGTTGCTATTGACGGAAAGGGGGCGGGCGCTAGTTTCCGCCCCATCATCGCAAATAAGGAATGCCGGACCATGGAAAGACTTTTTGGCATCAGCCCCGCCTATGCCCAGGATGCGGGCGGCACGGCCGCTATTGTCATGCAAATGCTGCCGCTGGTTTTGATTTTCGTCGTCTTCTACTTCCTGCTGATTCGCCCGCAGCAGAAGAAGATGAAGGATCATCGCGAAATGCTCGGCCAATTGAAGCGCGGGGACCGCGTGGTGACTGCGGGCGGCATCGTTGCCACCATCACCAAGGTCAAGGACGGGTCTGACGAGATCGAGGCCGAAATCGCCCCCAACGTGAAAGTCACCGTGGTGCGCGGTACCATCGGCAGTGTGCTTCGCCCCGAAGCCGCGAATGATGAGGCGAAAAGCTGAGCCTTCAACAGGCACGAAAAAGGCGCTGAGGATCACTCCTCAGCGCCTTTTTTCATGTCTTGGCGACTGATTACGCCGACTGGCCGGAAGCGAGACCACCCTTGCCCATCAGATCGGCAACGACTTCCCAATTCACGAGCTTGTTCAGGAAGTTATCCAGGTAATTCGGGCGCACATTGCGGAAATCCAGGTAATAGGCGTGTTCCCACACATCCACGCCCAGGATCGGCTTGCCTTCGCCGGTCGAGATTGGGTTGGCGCCATTCGGCGTCTTCGTCACCTTCAGCTTGCCATCGGCGCCGATGATCAGCCAGGCCCAGCCAGAGCCGAACTGCGTCACGCCCGCCTGCTTGAAGGCTTCCTTGAAAGCCGCGAGGCCACCGAGGTCGCTATCAATCTTGGCCGCCAAAGCGCCCGGCAGCGCATCGCCACCGCCACCCGGCTGCATCACCTGCCAGAACAGCATGTGGTTGTAGTGCTGCCCCGCCTGGTTGAGCACCGGCAGGCCATCAGCGCCCGCCTTACCGGCTTCGGCGCAGATCGCTTCCAGCGACTTGCCGGCCAGGCCCTTGGCTTCGATCAGCCCATTCAGCGCCGTGACATAGGCATTGTGATGCTTGCCATGATGCAGTTCCAGGGTTTCCTGGCACATGCCATTGGCGGCAAGCGCATTGGTGGAATAGGGCAGCGGGGGCAGGCTGAAGGCCATGGGGGTTTCTCCGTTCCTCAGATGATGAGCGATTAACACTGTGCTTGAGGTAAGCGGGGCCAGCACAAGCGTCAACCGCACCCGCCCGGATGGACTGACATCAGCCCAGAAGGTACCGCCATCACGTCTCGGCAACCCTATCCAGCGGGCTTGGACGCTACCATTTGACGATGCCCAATGTGACCCTGATCCCGCCCCTGAGCGTGGAGCCGCCATAATCCTTGGCCAGGCGCAGCAGCGTTGCGTGAAAGCCGAGGTTCGGAAATGCCGCTTCCACCGCCCTTATATCTGCCCGGGGCATGCCCTTGCGCAGCAACCCCTTGGTGGCATCAATCCAATCCGCCTTGCGACAAGCTTCAATAACCTCGGCATGCGGGCCCCTATAGGGGGAAATCTTGTGATGCCAATGAATGGCCCCGCGCAGCAATTCTGCGTCCAGCCCCCAAGCGAAGCGTTCATTATCCGCAAGCGCCACAGCCTCTGACGGTTCCAGATAAGCGAGTTCGTGATCAGTCCATAAGCCGATGTCATGATAGGCAAAGGCCGTTTCAACCAGGCGTTCATGCGCTGTATCGCCGCCCAGGAAATGCATCGCATAGGTGATGCAGCGATAGACATGGTTGCGGTAGCCCGGAAGGTCTTGGCCGATCTGCGCCGTATAGCGCGCCAGCAATGCCTCGACATTTGGCCTGTTTGGCTTGATTTCGATGTTGGACATAGGCCGTTTTAGCTAATGTTCATGGGGCTCTGCAATAACTTGACTTGGAAGCCGCAGCGCAAAGCGCAAGCCTGCCGTGGTTTCCGAGACGTCAAGTGATTCCACTTGGCCCGAAAATGATTTATCGCGGGGCGTGAGCCTTTCCCCGATTGCGGCCTTCGCCCGCGCCCATGACCCGGACCGTTTCCTGGCCGCGCTTTTCGCGCCGCCGGAGAAGCGAGAGGCGATCTTCACGCTGATTGCCTTCAACCATGAATTGGCCCGCGCCCGAGAGGCCGCGAGCCACCCCATGGCCGCGCTGATCCGCCTGCAATGGTGGCGCGATGCTTTGGAAGAAGCGCGCCAAGGCAAGCCCGCCCGCCGGCATGAGGTTGCCGAACCGCTGCATGCCGCGATCACCGCCGGCGCGCTGGATGCCGCCGCGCTGGAGGCCATGATTGACGCGCGCGAAGCCGAGGCTGAGGAAGCCGGCATCCCAACCGAGGCTGATTTCGTGACCTGGCTGCGCGGCACCGCTGGCGGCTTTGCCTTTGCGGCTGGGTTGGCTTTGGGGGCCAGCGTTGAGGATGCCGAAAAGCTCCGCGCGCTCGGCGCCGCTTATGGGTTGGCGGGGGTGTTGCGGTCTGTCGCGGCGCATGCCGCGCAAGGGCGCTGCCTGCTGCCTTTGGATCGGCTGGCAGGGGCAGGGCTGAATGCCGAGGCGGTGATCAGCGCGCCGGGACAGCCCGCGCTTGTGGCGTTGTGCGCTGAGATGGCCGCTGAGGGGTTGGAGGCTTTGCGGAGCGCCCCGCGCGATGTGCCGAAGGGGCTGATGGCCGCTGGCCTGCTGACGGTGCTGGCGGGGAGGGATTTGCGGCGGCTGGCGGCGGGGAAGGTGGTGCCGATGCCGCGTGGCGTCGCGGATCCGGTGGCGGTGATTTGGGCGGGGTGGCGGGGGCGGGTGTGATGCTGCGCCCTATGCTGCCGACGAAACGATTGGCTTCCGCGAATTTCTATTTGCGCGCGGTTAAGGATATGGCAGGTTCTGCGAATGGCTGACATGACCGATGGCGAACGCATTGCTGAGGAGCGGATAGCGGAAGCCGCGAGCACGGGGCAGGACTGGCTGGATTTGGCTGGCCTGGGTTTGACGCGGTTACCGGTGAGCCTGGCCAAACTGACTTGGTTGCGGCGACTGAGTATTGGCCATCAATTTCATGTGGGCCCGGACGGTGGCAGAGAGACTATTGATCACGGTTACGCCAACATCTATTGCGATGTCACTCTTCTCAGCCGCCTAACGCAGTTGACTGAACTCCACCTGGATGGGACTGAATGCGACGACCTATCCCCCATCGCCGGGCTGCATCAGCTACAGTACCTCGACTGCAGCAGCACGCAGGTGAGCGACCTATCCCCCATCGCTGCGCTGCAGCAGCTAAAGACCCTCCGCTGCAGCTTCACGGAGGTGAGCCGCCTATCCCCCATCGCCGGGCTGCAGCAGTTACAGTACCTCGACTGCGGCAGCACGCAGGTGAGCGACCTATCACCCATCGCCGGGCTGCAGCAGCTACAGACCCTCCGCTGCAGCCTCACGCAGGTGAGCCGCCTATCCCCCATCGCCGGGCTGCAGCAGCTACAGCACCTTTCATGCTGGAGCACGCGGGTGAGCGACCTATCCCCCATCGCCGGGCTGCAGCAGCTACAGTACCTTGATGTCAGCTTCTGTACCATAATCACCGCACCGCTGACGCTTTGGTGGCAGCCTTCGCTCAAAGACGTTTTAGCCTTTAAAACTAAAATCTCCGGTATTCCCGAGGAAGTCTTGGAACATTATTGTTTGAGTAAGCTACGCGCGCATTTGAGGGAACTTGAAGCGGGTGTTGAGGCCATCAGTGAGGCCAAGCTGCTCATCCTCGGCAATGGCCGCGCCGGCAAAACCCAGATCGCCCGGCGCCTTGCCGGGCAGCCCTTCCAACCCGAATGGGATTCCACCCACGGCATTCGCGTCACGCAGGTAATCTTGCCGGCGCAGGATTCTTTGCCGGAAACCCGCCTGAAACTATGGGATTTTGGCGGGCAGGAGATTTACCACGGCACCCATGCGCTTTTCGCCCGAACCCGCGCCATTTTCCTGCTGGTCTGGAGCCAGGAAACCGAGTTGCCGGAAGCCCAGCCCGATCAGCACGGCATGGCGTTTCGCAACCACCCGCTCCGGTATTGGCATGCCTATGCCAAGGATGCCGGCCACAGGGGCAGCCCCTTGATCATCGCGCAAACGCGACATGATCAGGATGGCATGATCCCCCCGCCATTGGATCATGGCCAAATGGCCAGCAGCGCCTGCGTCCAGGTCAGCACCGCCGATCCGCCGCGCATCAATGCGCTGCGCGGCGCCTTGCAGGATGCGGTGGTGACGTTGCAGCAAAGCCGCGGCGCGGTGGAAATCGGCAAGCCACGGATTTTGCTGCAGCGGCGGATCGAAAAGCTGCGTCAGCCAGATGGCAGCCTGCCGGAAGAATGGCGCCTGATGGAAAAATCCACCTTTGCGGACTGGTATCGGGAAGAAGGTGGCATTGCCTCGGCCGAATACGCACTGGCCTATTTGAATGATAATGGCACGGTTTTTTATCGTGCGGGTCTGTTCCAGGACCGCATTGTGCTGGACCAAAACTGGGCCATGGCCGCGATCTATGCGCTGTTTGACCGGAAGGAAACCTATGGCCGGCTGAAGCGCCGTGGTGGCTTGTTTGAACGTGCTGATTTGGCGCAGGTCTGGCGGGATTATTCGGAAGCCGAACAACGCCTGTTCCTTTCCATGATGAAATCCTGCGGCATTTGTTTTGTCTACCGCGAAGATGAGACAGAAGAACAGGATGATGACACTACAGTCTATGTTGCGCCTGAATTCCTGCCGGAGAAAGCGGTTGTTCAGGGACAGATTGAGGCAACCTGGGGCGAAGGCCCCGCCACGCATCGGCAGGTATTCACCTATGCCTTCCTGCATGAAGGCTTGATCCGCAATGTAATCAGCCAATTGGGCACGCTCGCGCAAACCCGTGCCGATTATTTTCGCGGAGGAGTCTGCCTCTATGATGCGCAAACCCGCGCGCGTGCCCTGGTGGTGCAGCATTTACCGGCTGGGGAATGGCAAGGCAGCGTCAGCATTGAAACCAAGGATGGCGATGCAGCCACATTGCTGGAAAGGCTGGCTGAATTGGTCAGTGAGGAAAACCGCAAACTGAACCTCTCCGCCACCACGGACAAGGTAATGCCGGTGCGCGAGGCGCCAGCGCCACAAGCCCCAGTCATCCAAGCCGCACGACCACCGGAAGAGCGGCCCAAATACGCCATCAGCTATGCTTGGAACGAGAAGGATTTCACCGGCCCGGATTTGGAAACGCCCGTCAATTTGTTGTGTAATGCCGCCGATGCCAGAAAGGTCGAAATCCTGCGCGACAAACAAAGCATGGCCCCTGGCGACAGTATCCGCGCCTTCATGCTGCACATCGCCCGCAGCCCGCGTATTTTCGTATTCCTGAGCGACAAATACCTCAAATCCGCCTACTGCATGCGCGAACTCTACGAAACTTGGCGCGAATGCCGCCAAGATGCGGAGGAACTGAAGCAGAGGGTACGCGTTTTCAAGCTTGCCGATGCCAATATCTCAGATGTTCACGCCCGTGCCGCTTATCGTGACTACTGGGACCAGGAA
The DNA here is from genome assembly GCA_020249285.1 of Roseomonas sp. Lineage (GTDB taxonomy): Bacteria > Pseudomonadota > Alphaproteobacteria > Acetobacterales > Acetobacteraceae > Neoroseomonas. Next base: position 11,303 of record JADCFX010000015.1, read on the forward strand.
CACCAAAAGCGAAGCGCCTTGCATCAACGGATTGGCTTGCGTGGCAATGATCTTGATGAATTGGATTTCATTGAAAGCCTTAGGCATCGTGACTTAATGCAGGTACTCAGCGTTTTTCAGGACACTCTCAGACACAGCCGCATCGAAGACTTCGTTGCTGATGCTTTTGATTGAACTGTAGGTCTCGTCAGAACAGCGCGAGGTTTGAGATGCCCTAGCCGCGCTCCGTTGGATCAACTTCCCCCATCGCCACCACCGGCCCGGCCAGCGCCGCATCCCGCACGCCCCGCAGCGCCGCCATATCCCCCGCGCCAAAGCCGCGCCGCGCCGCATCAGCGAAAGCCAGCCGCCGCAGCGCATCATCACTAAGCACCGGGCAATCAGGCAGCAGCGCTGCCGCATCCTCAAGCCTACCGGTGCAATGCAGCACCACATCGCAACCCGCCGAAAGCGCGGCCCCTGCCAGGTCATTCGCCATGCCAGCGAGCGCACCCATCGCCAGATCATCCGTGATCAGCAGGCCATCAAAGCCAATCTCGCCCCGGATCACGCGCTGGATCACGGCGGGAGAAATCGTCGCCGGCAGGTGCGCATCCCAGGCCTCATACAAAACATGCGCTGTCATGGCCCAGGCACCGCTTGCGGCCAGTGCGCGAAACGGCGCGATGTCATCGGCCAGCGCCTCAACACCCGCAGCAACCCGGGGCAATTCATGATGGCTATCAGCCAAGGCACGGCCATGGCCTGGGATATGCTTGATCACGGGAATGCAGCCCGCCGCTTGCAGCCCGGCGATGCAGGCTGCACCCAGCCGCGCAATCTCATCCGGGTCAGCGCTGAAGGCGCGATCACCAATCACCTGATGCGCGCCAGGCAGGCGCAAATCCAGGACAGGCGCGCAGACAACATCCAAGCCAGCCGCGCGGCACATCGCCCCCAGCAGATGCGCATTGGCGCGCTGAGCCATCTCAGGCAGCGCTTCAAACCGCGCGGCGGCGGGAAAGGCCTCCCAATGTGGAGGCTTCAACCGCGCCACGCGCCCACCTTCCTGATCAATCAGGATTGGCGCGGCAGCGCCCAGCACATCACGAATATCATTCGTCAGCGCGCGCAATTGCACCGGGTTCTGGATATTGCGCGCGAAAAGAATGGCGCCAAGCGGTGGAAAAAGCCGCCATAGCGCCGCTTCCTCCACCGTCAGCCGTGGCCCGGAAAGGCCAAGAATTGCAGCCCGTGAAGGCGCCATCTGACCCTATCCGCCAATCACCATGCAGGGGATGCTGCGGGTCTTCATTTCCTCGCAAAAGGCCCGCGCGGTCGCGGCATCCGCGAAGCCGCCGGTGCGGATACGATACAGCGGCGTCTGCCCTTCACGTTCAAAGGGCGCCAGCGAAACGCGACGATTGCCGAGCAATTCCGGCACGCGCTTTTGCAGCCTGTCCCATTCGCCACGCGCGCTGGCTTCGCTTGGCAGCGCACCCAATTGCACCTGCGCGCGACCATTCGCCACCGGCGCGAAGCGTTCCGTTGTCGCCGGCACCGGTGCGGGCAGGCTTGGCGCCGTCAGCGCGGATGTTGTCGCCGGCGCCGCCGGTGTGGCGGGCGCGGCAGACTGCGGCGCGCTACGCGGGGTGGCTTGTGGCGCGGCTGGCTGCGCAGTCGTGGTGGCTGGCGGTGGCGGCGCATTACGCGCGGCTTCCTGCGCAGCGCGTTCGGCCAATTGCGCGCGTAGCTGGTCCACGCGCGGATTCTCCGCCTCCGGCGCCAAACCACCCTGCGTCGCAGGCCGCCCGCCGCGATTGCGGTCAAAAATCAACTCATCCTGATTGGGCACACGCAACCCACCTGGATTGTCGGGCCGAATTTTGATTGGGCGTGCATCCGCTTCGATCAGCGGCGCATTGCGCGATGACCCGCGCGAAAACCCCCAAACTAGCGCTGCAATCACTGCCCCCACCGCCAGCACTGAGCCCGCGATGATGATCATCCGCCAAGGAGGCCCCCCAGCCCCCTTGCGACCCAGCCTATAGGCTGGAACTGGAACTTCCCTCACGCCTATCCCCCGATCGGCGCTGGAATAGTGTCAGCGCATTTCCTCGACCGGCGTCACCCCCATGACGCCAAGGCCGGAACGAATAACGCTCGCCGTAGCCGCCACCAGCGCAAGCCGGGCGGCCGTGGCGCCCGGCTCATCCTCTCGGATGAAGCGGAGCGTCGAGTCTTCGCGGCCTCGATTCCACAATACATGAAAATCGGCGGCCAAGTCATGCAGGAAAAACGCAATTCGGTGCGGTTCGCGGGCCAAAGCGGCGGCTTCCACCACACGCGGCCAGGAAATCAGGCGCCGGATCAGGTCAAGCTCCGCCTTGTCCTGCAAATGCTCAAGCGGTGCGGCGGTAAGGGCGGCGGCGCTGGGCTCGCCCGCCTGGCGAAGGACGGAACGGCAGCGCGCATGGGCGTATTGCACGTAGAAAACCGGGTTTTCGCGGGTTTGTTCGACAACCTTGTCCAGGTCGAATTCCATCTGCGCATCTGATTTGCGGGTCAGCATGGTGAAGCGCACCGCATCGCGGCCCACTTCTTCGATCAAATCGCGGAGCGTCACATAAGTCCCGGCGCGCTTTGACATGCGCACGGGCTCTCCGGCCTTCATCACATGCACAATCTGGCACAGCACGATTTCAAGCGGCACGCGCCCATCGGACAGCGCCTTCACCGCGGCACCCATGCGGGAAACATAGCCGCCATGATCCGCGCCCCAGACATCAATCAGCAGATCATATTTGCGCTTCAGCTTATCCGCATGGCAGGCGATGTCGTTCGCAAAATAGGTGTTCGATCCATCAGATTTCTTGAGCGGCCTATCCACATCATCGCCGAATTGCGTTGACCGAAACAGCAATTGCGGGCGCGGTTCCCAATCATCCGGCGTCTTGCCCTTGGGGGGCTCAAGCACGCCTTCGTAAAGCAGGCCCTTGGCTTCAAGGGCGGCAATCGCGGCATCGGTGGCATTGGCTTCCACAAGCGCGCGTTCGGAAAGGAACACATCCTGCGTCACACCAAGCAGCGCCAAATCCTCGCGAATCGCGATCATCATCATGGCAACGGCGCGTTCGCGCGCCGTATCAAGCCAGGCGCGATCCACGAACCAGCCATGCTCCAGCGCGCTGGCCACGCCGGCGGCGGCTTGTGCCACACTTGGCCCGCCTTCTATGCGTTGCGGTGCCAGGCTCGCGCCGTGATGCTCCGCCAAAGCCTCACCCACCGCGACCAGGTAATCGCCACGATATTGCAGCGTCACGCCAAAGCGGCGCTCCACCTGTTCCGCAGTCCATTCCTCAAGATTTGGCTCAATCACCCGCAAATAACGCCAATAGGCAGCCCAGCCGAGCGCCGCCACCTGCGCGCCCGCATCATTGACGTAGTATTCCTTCGTGACGGCAAACCCCGCCTTGCCAAGAAGATTGGCCAGCGCATCCCCCACCACCGCGCCACGGCAATGCCCGACATGCATCGGCCCCGTTGGGTTGGCCGAGACATATTCGACATTGACGCGACGCCCCGCGCCAATCGCGCTATCGCCATAGGCTTCGCCCACACCCAGCAGAAGCGCGACCTGCCCCGCCAGATAGCTTTCCTTGAGCCGCAGATTAACGAATCCCGGTCCCGCCGCTTCGGCGGCCTCAACCATCGGCAGCGCGGCCAGCTTCTCCACCAGCGCTGCGGCAATCTTGGCTGGCGGCAGGCGCGCGGGCTTGGCGATCACCAAGGCGGCATTGGTGGCCATATCGCCATGCGCCGCATCGCGCGGCGGTTCCACCTGGACTCGCGCCAGGATGTCCGCGGGCAGTTCAGGGTAAAGCGCCACCAGCGCCGCGCGCACCTGTTCCGCCATGGCGGTGAAAACATTTTCGGTCATGCAAATCTCAGCCTGAAATATCGGGGTCGGTCATGCGCCGGTGCTCTTCCAGCGCGAAGCGGTCTGTCATGCCGGCGATATAATCGCAAACCACCAGCGCGGCCTGGGCGGAACCAGCCTCTCCGGCACGGGCGCGCCACAGCGGCGGCAGCATGGCCGGCCCGCCATGCAGCAGGCTGAACAGCACCTGCACCACACGCTTCGATTTCGCCATGGTGCGATTGACGCGCCAATGCCGATACATGCGCTGAAACAGGAATTCACGAATGGCCAAATTGGCGCGCGCCATGTCGTCAGAAAACCCAACCATGGGCCTGTCAGCGGCGCGAATATCGGCCACCGTCGCGGGTTTCAGCACCGCCAGGCGCCGCGATGCCTCGGCGGCCACATCGCCCACCATGCGGCTGATCACGCGGCGGATCATCTCGGGCGCCAGGCGCTCCATCGGCGCATCGGGCGCCGCGGCGCGGGCTGCCGTCAGCGCATCACCAATCACCGGCAAGGCGCCCACTTCTTCCAGGGTGAAAAGCCCGGCGCGCAGCCCATCATCCAGATCGTGGTTGTTATAGGCGATGTCATCCGCAATGGCGGCAATCTGCGCCTCGGCGGAAGCATAGCTTGTTAGCTCCAGCGCATGGCGCGCATCATATTCGGCCATATAGGGCGAAGGCCGGCGCAAGGGTCCGTTATGCTTGGCGAGCCCTTCCAGCGTTTCCCAAGTAAGGTTCAGCCCGTCAAAGCCCGCATAGCGCGCCTCAAGATGGGTCACCACGCGAAGCGACTGCGCATTATGATCAAACCCGCCATAGGGCTTCATGGCCGAGTTTAGCGCATCTTCCCCCGCATGGCCGAAGGGCGGATGGCCCAGATCATGCGCGAGCGCCAAAGCCTCCGCCAAATCCTCATCCAGCCTGAGAAGCCGCGCGATGGACCGTGCGATCTGCGCCACTTCAATCGAATGGGTCAGGCGCGTACGGAAATGATCGCCCTCATGATAGATGAACACCTGTGTCTTATATTGCAGGCGACGAAAGGCCGTGGCGTGAATGATGCGGTCCCGGTCCCGCTGAAAGGGCGACCGCGCATCGCCGCCCGGCTCAGGGTATAACCGCCCGCGAGAGGTCTCTGGCAGCACCGCATAAGGGGCAAGGTTCATGCAGCCCTCAGCCCCTCGGGCTCAATTGTCGCGGCTCTGGCTGGGGCTTGCATGAAAATCGTGGTTTTCCATCAAAAATCGCGTCTCGAAGCGCTGTAACACCCGCCGCACGGCCCCCGCAATCTTTGGTCATTGGAAGCGGCGCGCAAACTGCCTATGTTACAAGCCAAGGAGTCCACACCATGCCGGATGGCAGCACCAACCCCGCCCCGTTTCGCGTGACCCCCCGTGCGGCGGCGCAAATTGCCGATATCGCCACGCGTGAAGGCCGGCCGGATGCCGGGCTCAGGCTTGCCGTGGAAGCCGGCGGCTGTTCCGGCTTTCAGTATAAATTCGGCCTGGAAGATGCACCGGCGGCGGATGATCTGGTAATCGGTGATGGACCGGGCCAGGTTTTCGTGGACCCTGTCTCGCTCGATCTGCTGATGGGCGCTGAATTGGATTGGGCGGAAGCGCTGATTGGCGCGCATTTCGCGATCAACAACCCGCAGGCGAGTTCCGGCTGCGGCTGCGGTTCTTCCTTCGCGATCGGCTGATCCCCTGCTCAGCCTGGTTACCTTCAACGTCAATTCCATCCGTGCGCGCGCGGCCCATGTCGCGCGCTTTCTGGAACGGCAACAGCCCGATCTCGTGTTTTTGCAGGAAACCCGCTGCACCGCGGAACAAGTGCCGGCGATGGAATTCTCGGGCCTTGGCTACAAGACCCATGCGGTGGGTCAGGCAGGCGGGCGCAATGGTGTCGCCGTTCTATCGCGCATCCCTTTTGAAGTCCTGGCCGAGGCACTGCCCGGCGATGCCGAAGATACCCAGGCCCGCTATATTGAAGTGGCGGCGGCGGGCATCCGCGCGGCGGGGATCTATCTGCCCAATGGCAATTCGGGCGGCGAAGCCGGCTTTGCCTATAAGCTTGCTTGGATGGATCGGTTGCGGGCTTTGGTCGCCGAAAGGCTGGATACCTTCACCCCCTTCGCGGTGCTCGGCGACTATAATGTCTGCCCGACCGAGGCCGACCTTGCCCCCGGCGCCCTGCCGGCCACCGATGCCTTGGTCCATCCCGAAAGCCGGGCGCTCTTCCGGGCGTTGCTGCATCTGGGCATGACGGATGCGCTGCGTGCGCTGCACCCCACTGAGACGCTCTACAGCTATTGGGATTACGGCCCGGCTTTTGAGGCCAATCGCGGGCTACGCATAGACCACGCTTTGCTCAGCCCGGAATTGGCCGAGCGCCTGGAAGCCTGTGAGGTTGATGTGGCGCCGCGCGCCGAGGCTCAGCCTTCGGACCACACGCCGCTGATCGTCACCCTGCGGGACACGTAAAGCCTACCGAAGGGTGCGCCCCGCCACCCCGGCCTGCGCCATCACAATCGGCCGGCCGGCAGCGTGGATCGGTGCTGAGCGATAGGCATCAAGCCCCCGCCCAGGTGAACTGCCGCCAGGAGATCCGCCGCCAGGCAATGGGATGATCTGCGCCCGATCGGCCCGATTGCTCAGCGAAATCCCGCCCGCACTCGCCAGCGCAACACTGCCCCAGCCCGCGCGCAGCCGCGCCAGCGCCATGGCCTCCGCCGAGCTATCGCCGGCATTGCGCGCTTCCTGTTCCCAGGCCGCCAACACTTTTTCTCGATACGGCCCGGCCCTTTCGGGGGTTTGCGAATGGTAATGCCCCGCCGCCTGGCGCCAATCTGCCCGCCCGCCATTAAGCTCGGTCAGGAAGCGCGCCGCATAGCGTGCATTGGTGAGCGGGTCGAAAGCCTGCTCCAAGGACGCAAAGGCATTGGGGTGGTGATGCAAATTCACCTGCATGCAGCCGACATCAATGATCCGCACACCACGGGCCTGCAATTGCCGGACATGGGCAATGGCTGCCTCTCTTGTTGGGAAATATTTGCCCTCCCCCTCCGCGTTGATGGTCCAGGGCCAGGGGGCGAAATGGCCGGTTTCCGGGTCACGCCGGCCGGATTCAACCCGGCCAATGGCCTGCAACAAGCCACGAGGCAGGTTGGCGCTGCGCTCGGCCTCAGCGATGGCGGCACGGCATAAATGCCCTTCGCTGAAACCCCTGGCGGGCATTGATTGCGCCGTTGCCGTCAATGGCCAAAGCGCCAAACCAAGCAGCGCGGCGCCCAGCAGCGCCAGATCGCGCGAAAGGCTCGGAAGGAAGGTGTAGACCAGAAGCATGGTTTGTTCAGGGCAAAAGGCGTGCCAGATTCACCACTGCCGAGCACCAGCGACACAAGAAACCCTTGGTTGATATTGCAAAATCCCGTTTTGCTGCACTGCAAAAAAATATCTTGCAATGCGGGAGACTGGCGCCTATATCCCGCCCGTACGGCGGTTTCCGCCGTACATTCTTGGACGTTTCCTCCCTAAACTTGGCGGTGCTTTCGGGCACCGCCCTTTTTTTGACCTCAGCGATCCGGGGCCAGGAAATCCCATTCCACTCGCGCCAGGTTTTCGATCAGGCTGGCCATATCCCGCCGCAAGGGGCCAAAACCCGGCAGGCGTTCGATCCGCGCCTCATCCATATAAAGGTTCCGCGCCACTTCAATTTGCAGCGCATGGGTCGCTTCACGCGGGCGGCCATAATGGCGGGTGACGAAGCCGCCGGCATAGGGGTCATTGCGCCGCACCTTATAGCCGAGGCCCATGAGCGCCTCCTCCACCAGCCGTGTCGCGCGCGGCGTACAGGCTGTGCCATGCGCGTCGCCCAACACAAAATGTGGGGGGTTCGCCAAATGCGCCGGATGGGCGGGCATGGAATGGCAATCAATCAGCAGGCAATAGCCGAACTTGGCCCTGGTTTCTGCGATAAGCCCAGCCAGCGCAGCATGATAGGGCTCCCAACAGGCGCGGATGCGCGCCTCGGCCTCGGCGAAGCTGAGTTTGCGGCGGTAGATTTGCTCTCCTCCGGTGACAATCCGCGCCAGCGTGCCAAGCCCCGCGCCCACCCGGGGGCTCGCGCTATTCACCCAGGGCGGCAGGGGTTCTTCAAACATCGCCGGGTCCAATTCCCAGGCTTCCCGGTTCACATCGCACCAAACCCTGGGGAAGCTGGCGGCGATCAGCGGGGCCCCATGGGCGGGGGCGGCGGCAAAGAGCTCATCCACGAAGGAATCCTCGCTCCGGCGCAGCGCAAGTGAATCCATACGGGTATCCAAAAATAGTTGGTCCGGATATTGCTGACCCGAATGAGGGGACGCGAAGACCAGGGGGATGGTCTGCCGTTCGGGCCGCTTGATGAGGTATGGTTCACCCTGAGCCATGTCTTGGGCGGCGTAAATGGGGGAGTTCATGAAGAATATCTCAAGACAACACCACGTTCCTTCCGCCAATCTGGCGCTTCGCCGCTAGAGAGACGGTATCATTAGCTGATTTTAGGCATTTGGAGCTATACGGTTCGGCATGGCGCGCAAGGGAAGAGGCTCGCAAAGCGGCGGTGATCTGATCATCGTCAAAAGGGAAGAAGGCGGCGATCACGGGCACCATGGCGGCGCCTGGAAGGTTGCCTATGCCGATTTCGTGACGGCGATGATGGCCTTCTTTCTGCTGATGTGGCTGATCAATGCCACCACGGAAGAACAGCGCCGCGGTATCGCCGATTATTTCAACCCGACCAATGTGCTGTCCAGTTCCCAATCAGGCTCTGGGCGGCCCTTTGGTGGCCAGACACCCAATGATGATGCATCCCTGATGTCCACCACCGGCACGATCGAAGTGCAGCCGGGCAAGCGCCCCGTGGTCATGGATATTGATGATGATGACAGCCAAACCCCCGCCGAACCCGTGCCAAGGCGCGAAGGCCCAAGGGGCCCGGAAGATGCTGAGAATGCGCGGCTTGTGTTGCGCACGCCCCCCGGCGCGCTGGTGGGGCCCGAGCAGCCGCGCGGTGGCCCGGCAGCGGAGCCTTCCCTAGAACAGCGGCCAGAGAATGTCGGTGAGGCGGAATTACGCCAGGAACTCGCCAAACGTGAACGCGAAGCCTTTGAAGCTGCCGCCGAGCAGATTCGCGAAGCAGTGCGGTCAGACCCGGCCCTTGCTGATCTCGGCCGGCAATTGCTGATTGAACAAACGCCGGAAGGCATGCGCATTCAATTGGTGGATGCGGAGCGCCAGCCCATGTTCGCCCTTGGTGGCGCCGCACCCAATGACCGCGCGCGTGCCCTGCTACAGCGCGTGGCACAGGTGATCCAGCGCCTGCCCAATGCCATCAGCATCGCCGGCCATACCGATTCTACACCCTTCCGCGGTGGTGGTGAACGCAGCAATTGGGATCTTTCAACCGAACGCGCCAATGTGACGCGCCGCCTGCTTGTTGATGCTGGGGTTGCGGACAACCGAATCAGAAACCTGGCAGGTCATGCGGAACGTGACCTGTTGATACCGGAACAACCAACCGCCGCTGCCAATCGTCGTGTTTCCATCACGCTGATCAGTCAGGCGCCGGGGACACCACGCCCATGATCTCGATTGCTGGATTTATCTTTCTGCTGGTCTGCGTCTTTGGTGGCTACATTCTTGCCGGCGGCAAGATGGAGATCATTCTGTTGGCGCTGCCCTTCGAATTCGCCATTATTGGGGGCGCTGCCTTCGGCTCCCTTCTGATGGCGAACAGCATGTCCGAAGTGAAACACATCCTTGGCAGCATCGGTAAAATCCTGAAGGGCGGTAAATACAAGCGCCAGGATTACATGGAATTACTGAGCCTTTTGTTCTGGTTGGTGCGCCTTGCGCAGACCAAGGGGCCGATGGCGATCGAACCGCATATCGAAAAACCCGAGGAAAGCGCTGCCTTCCAAAAATTCCCGAATATCCTGAAGGATCATCACACCGTTGCGATCATTTGCGATTACCTTCGTATGGTTGGCATGAATGCCGATGACCCGCATCAGATCGAAGATGTGATGGCGCGCGAATTGAAGAAAATGAAAGAAGAGGAATTGCACAGCGCCCATGCGCTGCAAAGTGTTGCTGATGCGTTGCCCGCCCTTGGGATCGTTGCCGCCGTCATGGGCGTGATCAAGACCATGGCTTCGATTGACCAGCCACCCGCTATCCTTGGCAAGATGATCGGTAGCGCGCTGGTGGGTACCTTCCTTGGCGTCTTGCTTGCCTATGGGCTGGTCGGTCCCTTCGCCGCGCGCCTCAAAGCCGTGATCGAGGAAGAGGCGAAATACCACGAAGTGATCCGCGCGGTGCTGGTGGCACATTTGCACGGCAATGCGCCGCAGGTTGCGGTGGAAACCGGACGTAAGATGGTGCCGACGGATCTGATGCCGAGCTTCGCCCAATTGGAAGAATCGCTGCAAGAGATCAAAATCTGAACCCTGGTTGAGCCTTACGCCTTTTTCGCCGGAAGCCCATTTCTGAGCTGAGACGGCGGCGCCCCGCGCCCCTGCCCCACGGGATCGCCTGGATCAGCATCCGAGGTACCGGCATTGCCGCGGCCTCGACCTGGTTGATCGCCTGGATCAGCGTCGGTATGGCCGCTGCCCGCCTCATCGGTTGGGTCTGCATCAGTTTCACCACTGCGGCGCTGTTCCAGGCGCGGCTGGTTTTTGCCCGGTAGCTCGGGTTCGGTCGGTGCGGGGGATTTGCGTCCCTGCGCCAAGCCGGCCCCGACGGGAGCGACAAACCCTGTGGTTGCAAGCCGAAGCACCAATAGGCGGCGTCGCAAGACAAGCGCAAAGCAGCGCTCGGCAAAGGCTTTCCCCATTTGGATGCCGAGGCGTCATAAGCCGCACAAAAACAATGGGTTAAAATTTTTCCGTCCCAGCGTGATTTTTCGCTTGCCAAATTGTTCTTGGTTTGTTCTTATACTCAGCATGAGCATCACCCTTTACCAAGACCCCTCCCTGATCATCCCTCAACGCCCTGTACGCGTGCGTTTTCAGACGCGCCGCGCAGGCTTTGATAAGGCGCGCAGCGCGATGCGCGACTTCACGCTTTTGCTGGCGCTTGCCTGGGGCGCAGCGGAAGTGGCGCTCTGGCTGAGCGGGGGTTGACCCCCTTACGCCTGCGCGGCTTCCTTCGCGCGTTCGCGCAAAATGGCGACCGCCCGGCGCAGCCCATCGGCGATATTCTCCGGCGGCATGGCGCCTGAGAACAGCAAATGCCGGTCCAGCACAAAGGATGGCACGCCAGAAATCCCGGCCTGGCGATAGCCCTCATCCTCGGCCAGCACCTCATGCCGCCCGGCATCGCCGACGTTGAAGGCGGCAAGAGTTTCTGCCGATAGGCCCACCACTGCGCCTAGCCGCGCCAGGGTCTCGGGATCGCCAATATCGCTGCCCGCTTGGAAATAGGCCTGGAAGATCGCCTCGGCCACTTCGCGCTGCAGGCCATCAGCGCCGGCCAGCCGGATCAGCCGATGCGCTTCCAGCGTATTCGGTGTGCGCGCCATCAGATCATGGCGGAACTCCACGCCAGCCACGCGCCCGGCATCGGCCACGCGCCGATCCAATTCCTGGGATTTTTCGAGCGAGCCGAATTTGGCGCTGCGATATTCCCGCCGATCTACCCCTTCCGCCGGCATTTCCGGGTTCAATTGGAAAGGCCGGAAGCGGACCTTGAAGGTCAACCCCTCCTCCGCCAGCATGTCGAGCGCCGCATCCAGATTGCGTTTGCCGATCCAACACCAAGGGCAGATCGCATCCGAAATCACATCCAAAGTGCCGGCATTGGCTTCGGTGGCGCTGTCCATGGGGCTTACTCCTGCAAAAGCGCCCTACCATGCCGCTTTGGCGCGCCCTGGTCCAGCACGCCCCCTCTTGGAGAGAAGCGCGGAAAGCCGCATGGTCCCGCGCATGAGCACCATGACCTTCCCCGCCCCCGCCCCGGCCGCCTGGCCCAGCGCCACCCCCGCCCAAGCCGACTTTGATGCCGCCAAGCTGCAAGCCGCTGTGGATTTCGCCGCCGCCCATGAAACCCCCTGGCCCTATGACCTGGCCGGCCATATCGGGCGTGGCTTTTTCGAGGCACCGCCGGATAATGAAGTGCTGGGTCCGCTCAGCCCGCGCGGCGCGCCATGCGGTCTGATCACGCGCCATGGCGCCTTGGTCACAAGCTGGGGCGATACGCGCGAAACCAGCCAAACCTTCAGCGTCGCGAAATCCTACCTCTCGATGCTGACCGGCCTCGCCTGGGCCGATGGGCTGATCCCGGACCTGGATCAGCGCGTCGGCGAAACCGTCAAGGATGGCGGCTTTGAAGGCCCGCAGAATGGCCCGATCACCTGGCGGCATTTGCTGCAGAATATGTCGGAATGGGAAGGCACGCTGTTTGGCAAATCCGACATGATTGACCGTGGCCGCGACCTGCGCGCCGAAGGCCAGGGCAAGAAAGGCACGCGGCAATTGCAGGCCCCCGGTACGCATTGGGAATATAATGACGTGCGCGTGAACCGGCTTTCGCTGGCGTTGCTGCGCCGCTTTGGCCGGCCCTTGCCGGAGGTTTTCGCCGAGCGCATCCTGAACCCCATCGGCGGCAGCCGGGACTGGCGCTGGGATGGCTACCGCACCTCCTGGGTGACGCTTGAAAACGGCCAGCGCGTGCAATCCGTCCCCGGCGGCACGCATTGGGGCGGCGGCGTTGCCATCCATGCCGAAGACCAGGCGCGGATCGGGCTACTCGCGCTTAATCGTGGTCGCTGGGCGGGGAGTGAAATCCTGCCGGCGCAATGGTTTGACTGGTCCACTGAAGCCTGCGCGCTCAATCCTTCCTATGGGTTCCTGTGGTGGCTGAATACCTCCGGGGAGCGTTTCCCCTCCGCCACACGGGATGCGTTTTTCGCCTCCGGCGCCGGGGGCAATCTGACCTGGGTGGACCCGGCCACCGGGATTGTGGCGGTGCTGCGCTGGACGGATCCCAAGGCGATGGATGGCTTTATTGGTCGCGTGCGCGCGGCGCTGATCTGACAGAGGGGAACGCAAGCCATGGAAATCGGCATTGTCGGTTTGGGCCGTATGGGGGGCAATATCGCGCGGCGGCTGATGCAGGCGGGGCATCGCGCCGTGGTCTGGGACAAGGATGCCGCCGCCGTGGCGGCACTCACCGCCGAAGGTGCGGTCGGGGTTGCCGATCTGGCCGGGCTGGTCGCGGCGCTGGGTGCACCCCGCGCGGTCTGGGTCATGCTGCCCCATGGCGCGCCGACGGAAGATGCACTGGAACAATTGGGCGGACTGCTTTCGCCGGGGGATGCCGCGATTGATGGCGGTAATACCCATTGGAAGGATGATATCCGCCGCGCCAAGGCACTCAGCGCCCGGGGCATTGATTACCTTGATATCGGCACCTCCGGCGGGGTTTGGGGGCTGAAGCGCGGCTATTGCCTGATGATTGGCGGCAAACCCGCCCCGGTGGCACGGCTGGCACCGATTTTCACAGCGCTGGCGCCTGGGCGGGGAGATATTCCAACCACACCACGCCGTGAAGGACGCCCCGCAAATATCGAAGAAGGTTGGATTCATTGTGGTGATCATGGCGCTGGGCATCTTGTCAAAATGGTCCATAACGGCATTGAATACGGGATGATGCAGGCGCTCGCCGAAGGGCTTGATCTGCTGCTTCACGCCGATAGCCCCGAATTGCCGGAAGATCAGCGGCTTAGCTTGGATATCGCGGATGTCACGGAAGCCTGGCGGCGGGGTTCGGTCATTACCTCCTGGCTACTCGATCTGACCGCGAGTGCCTTGGCGGAAGACCCTGATCTTGCGAAATATTCGGGCAAGGTGGGGGATTCCGGCGAAGGCCGCTGGACCGTGCAGCAGGCGGTGGAAACGGCGGTCGCGGCGCCGGTGCTGACGGCAGCGCTTTATGCCCGCTTCCGGTCGCGCGATCAGGTGAATTTCGGTGATCGCGCGCTTTCGGCCATGCGCCATGGCTTTGGCGGGCACCTGGAACCCAAATAGACATGCGCCCCGCTGCCATCATCATCATGGGGGTTTCGGGGTCGGGCAAATCCACCATCGGCGCGCTACTGGCTGAGCGGCTCGGCTGGCCCTTCGCCGATGCGGATGGCTTCCACCCGCCGGAGAACGTGGCGAAAATGGCCGCCGGCACGCCGCTGACCGATGCTGACCGTTGGCCTTGGCTGGACGCGATTGCCGCGCATATCGGCGCGGCGCGAGGAACGGGGCAGCCCGTGGTGGTCGCCTGTTCGGCGTTGCGCCGCGCCTATCGGGACAGGCTACGCGCCGGGCATGGCGATCTGATTTTCCTGCATCTATCCGGCGCACCGGCAGTTATCGCCGAGCGCCAGGCGGCCCGTCAGGGCCATTTCATGCCGCCATCCCTGATGGCGAGCCAATTTGCGACCCTGGAAGATACCGGGGATGAACCCGATGCGCTTTCAGTCTCCGTGACTGCGGCGCCTCAGTCGGTGGTGGATGCCGCCATGGCGGCGCTCGGCCCCTTCGGCCTCAGGGCGGGTCCATGAAGGCCGAGGACATGGAAGCCCGCGCGATCAGGGACCGCATGGAGGGGTTTTCATGGCCCTCATGCGCGGTCAGTGCCTCCATCGGGCAGAAATACTCATGCGGCTGCGGGACCTGATTGCGCGCAAAACCGGCGTAATGTTCCCGCTGCAACCCGTAAAGCACGCGGATATCACGCACCGGGACCGTCAGCCCCGCCACGGGTTCCGCCACACAGGCGGGGATCATGCGCCAGCGCGGCGTTTCATCCCCCGGCTGGATCGGCGCCAATAGCCAGGCCAAAGGGCAGAAGGCGAGCAAGGAGTTGGTGGAGGGCGCAAAGCGGGAGCGTTTATCCAGTAAATTCTGGAAAGTGGAGCAGGCTTCGATACACAGGATATCCGCAAAGGGGTCTTCCGGCGTGCCGCCGAAATGCAGCCAAAGCCCATCCGGGATGGTACGCATCCGGTCAGACCCGGGCACCTTCAGATAGGGCTGGGCGATGGGTTCACCCTCACTCGGGCGGGCGCGCAGCCAGGACGCGCCCTTGTTGGCGGTGGCGCCAGGGGGGCGTTGCGGCCAGGTTTTCAGCCGGGCACGGACGACATTGTCCAGCCGGATGGTCTTGCGATCGTTGCGCAGGGCTTCGCTCATAGCACGAATTACCTCTTTTAAATACAACCTAGGGTTTAGTTAAGATGAATCCCACAAAGCAAGGCAAGCGAAATCCGCTGCAAAAACCAGCAAAACTTCGAGTCAAAATGCTGCTTAAGGCGATTTTCTTAAAACTACTTTAATAAAAACAACTAACTGATTCTATGGAATCATCATTAAAAAGCACCGCCAAAAAATTCGTCAAAAAAGAAAAATACAACCATAGAGAGAATGTCTTGATCGGTCACATTGATGTATTTGTTTTGTTCTGATCATGCAAGCCATCCCGTAGCCGCGAGCGCTGTTTTCCATCTCGCTTTTCTCCATGTAAGACTGCCGCAGAAGGCCAAGCAGCGCTTTTGCTGACCTCTTCCAGCCCTACCAAATGCCGAAAGGACGCCCCCCATGACCATCACCCGCCTTGCCCCTGAAGAACGCCTCTCCGGCGCCGTGATTGGCGGCGGGCTGATCTGGCTGGCCGGCCAGGTGGCCGATGACACCAGCCTGGATACGGAGGGGCAAACGGCCGATATCCTGAAACAGATTGACGCCCTACTGGCCCAGGCCGGGACAGATAAGCGCGCTTTGCTCTCCGCCACCGTCATCCTGGCCGATATCCGCGACGCGCCGGCCATGAACCGCGCATGGGATCGCTGGCTGGACCATGCCCATAAGCCCGCCCGCATGACCATTCAGGCCGCGCTGGTGGACCCCGCCTGGAAGGTGGAGATCACCGGCGTCGCCCTGGCGCCGTGAACGCACCATCTCCCCCTCGCCGGCCGGATCGTTGGCTGCGCGCTGCGCTGGCGACGCTCGGCTTCGGGTTGCTGGTGGCGGGCGGGATTGCGGATCACGGCGGGGTAGGCACACTTGGCACGTCAGAGAATGCGATCAAATGAAGGCGCAGCGGATGCCCAGTAAGCGGTTGCGAAACGGTCATTGTCTAGGCGCCTTTCCGCCGTAATTCAGGTATTGAATCCGAGCATCGCAAATAGGAAAGCCGCGCATGGTGACGCCAGCTTATTGGCACGGGAAAAGGGTTCTGGTGACCGGGGGGGCGGGCTTCCTTGGCTCCAACCTCTGCCATACCTTGGCCGGCATGGGCGCGCGTGTGACGGCGCTTGATGCCATGATGCCTGATGGCGGCGCTTCTGCGCGCAATTTGGAAGGGGCGGGCGTTCTGCTGGTGCGCGGTGATATCCGCGACACGGAACTGCACTCGCTTTGTGAAGGCATTGATGTGCTGTTCAATATGGCGGCACAAACCAGCCATATGGGCGGGCAGAAGGACCCCGTTGCCGATATCGCCATCAATGCCGTTGCTCAGGTGCGCCTGATTGGCGTGATGCGCGAAGCGGCGCCGAAAGCGACCGTGGTGCATGCCTCCACAAGGCAATTTTATGGAAGGCCGCGGAGCCTGCCAGTGGATGAGCTTCATCCGGTGAACCCGCCCGATGCCAATGGCGTTTCCAAATGGGCGGGTGAGCAATATTGGCTTTTGGAAAACCGCGTGCTGCATCGCCCGGTGGTGTCGCTGCGGCTGACCAATTGCTACGGGCCGCGGCTGCGCATTCGCGATGCACGCCAGACCTTCCTTGGCATTTGGATTCGCCGCGTTTTGGAAAGCGAGCCCTTCGAAGTTTGGGGTGGGGCGCAGCTGCGTGACCTGACCTATGTGGATGATGTCACCAGCGCCTTTCTGATGGCGGCCGAACAGGCGGCAAACCCCGGCGTGGGCGGCCAGGTTTTCAATATCGGCGGCAGCCCACCGGTTTCCCTGCTTGATCTGGCCGCCAAGCTGATTGCCGCCAATGGTGGCAAGGGCAGTTTTGAAACGCGTGAATTTCCCGCCGATCGGGCGCCGATTGATATCGGGTCCTACGCGGCGGATGATCGCGCCTTCCGCCATGCGACCGGCTGGGCGCCGGCGATTGACCTGGATAAGGGGCTGAAGCTGTCCCTTGACTGGTATCGCCAGCGCCTTGCCGATTATTTGTGACCCTGAAGGGAAAGAACGCACAATGAATGCGCCCGTCATTACCATGATCCCCCAGGCCGATCCCGGCGCCGGCTATCGCGCCCAGAAGGCCGAAATCGATGCGGCAGTGGCGCGCGCGCTGGCAAGCGGCTGGTATATTCTGGGCAAGGAGGGTGCCGCGTTTGAGGAAGAATACGCTTCCTGGCTTGGCACCCGCCGCGCGATTGGCTGCGCCAATGGCACGGATGCGCTGGCGCTGATCCTGCGCGGGCTTGGCATTGGCCCGGGGATGAGTGTGGCTACTGTCTCCCACACTGCCGTTGCAACCGTTTCCGCAATTGAAATGGTCGGCGCCACGCCGCTGCTTTTGGATATTGACCCCGATACATACACCATGGATCCGGATGAGCTGCTGAGCGTGATGGATCATCCGCCGCCAGGTCTGCCGCCTTTGCGTGCCGTGATCCCGGTGCATATTTATGGCCAGGCCAGTGATCTGGAACCGATGCTTGAAGCAACGCGCGCGGCGGGCATCGCTTTGATTGAGGATTGCGCGCAATGCCATGGCGCGACGCTTGATGGCGCCAAGCTTGGCACGCTTGGCACGGCTTCCGCCTTCAGCCTGTATCCCACCAAGAATCTTGGTGCGCTAGGTGATGGTGGTGTGCTGGCGACGAATGATGAGGCGCTGGCGGATCGCATTGCCGCCATTCGGCAATATGGCTGGAAGGAACGCTATATCAGCGACATGGTGGGCGTGAATTCGCGGCTTGATGAAGTGCAGGCGGCGATTTTGCGCGTGAAGCTGACCGCGCTTGATGCTGGCAATGAACGCCGCCGCGCGATTGCGGGCGCCTATGATGCGGCGCTGGCGGGTGGCCCTTACGCGCCGCCGCAGCGCCGCGCCGGCACGGAGCATGTCTTCCATCAATATGTCCTGCGCGTGCCAGATCGTGCCGCAGTGCAGGCGAAGCTGAAGGAACAAGGCATTGGCACGGGCATCCATTACCCGGTGCCGGTGCATTTGCAGCCGGCCTATCAGGGCCGCGTGCCGCTGGGGCCGGCCGGCTGTGCCGAGACTGCCGATGCCGCGCGGGAGGTGATGAGCCTTCCCATGTATCCCGAATTGACCGATGCGCAGGTGGAACGCATTTGTGTTGGGTTGCGGAGCTTGAAGGGCTGAATACTTCAGCTGCCTTGGGGCGGGTCTGCGTCGTCACCGTTGCCTATAACAGCGCTGCCGCCTTGCGCGGGCTGCTGGGGAGCGTACCGCCCGGCCTTGCGGTGATTGTGGTGGATAATGCCAGCCGCGATGACAGCGCGGCGGTGGCGGAAGCTGCCGGCGCGCGCGTGATCCGCAATGCGGCTAATCTTGGCTTTGGCATGGGCTGCAATATCGGGATGGATGCGGCAGAGACGGAATTCGTGCTGCTCGCCAACCCCGATACGCGGCTGGATGCGGGAGCGATTGCGCGGCTTGTGGCCGCCGCCGATGCATTTCCCGATGCGGCCATTCTGGCGCCCATGCTTTGCGATGAAAACGGTGAGCGCGTCAGGTCCTGGGATGTGGAACAACTGCATCGTCGGTTGCTTTCGCGCAAACGTGGCGCCGAGCCCTGGCCGGAAGGGCCATTATGCGCGGAATTCCTCTCGGGCGCTTGCATGTTGCTGCGGGCGTCCGATGGGCTGCGCTTCGATGAAGCCTTCTTCCTGTTTTATGAGGATGACGCGATTTGCACCGCCGCCCGCGCGAAAGGGCGTAGCCTGGTGCTGGTGCCGGATGCGGTGATGCGTCACGCGGGGGGCGGTTCTTCCGCGCCATCACAAGCGCTTTCCGCCTTCAAAGCGCGGCACATGGCCTGGAGCAGGCTGCATTACATGGCGCTGATGCGGGGTAGCGCGGCGGCGCGGCACGAAGCCTGGGCGCGGGTGGGGCATCATAGCGGCAAGGCTGTTGGGCATGGGCTCACGCTGCGCCTGGAAAAATTGCGCGCCGATCTGGCGGGGCTTGGCGGGACGCTGGCTTGGCTGCGAGGGCGCCGCGCCTGATTGGTTTATGCCCCCAGAAGCATGCAGGATCGGCAGTCGTATTCTCGTGGCTATCTGTCTTGAAGGTACTCGCCAGGCAACACTTGGGTCATTGGAACAATGTCTAGTGAAAGCAACAAGAAGATCGATACCTAGGTCTGCTAGCGCGATGCTACATGGCTTTTTTTTTTGAGGCCGGAAACATCGATGAATTTGCAGACAGCATTCCTAGAAGCATCAAGGAAAGGCTTGGAAGGGTTCGAGCAAGCGATTGCATCGTGCTCGCTCAGGCTTCGATGCGTGTTGCTCCGAACGCGTTGAAGGATGTGATTATACTGGTCCAGACTTCACCCTTGATGGCAGCAAAACGGTCCATCCAAATCGCAAGTCGTTCCAGACAACATAACAATCGCTAAGGCTATGGAGAGGTCAGCCCGCGTCGACTCCGAATCTCTCCCCAAAACCACGGCGGCCTTCATGGGTGATCTCCAGCGCGCGCGTGCCTGGCCGCCGCCGCAGCCAGCCCAGTTCGAGACACCGCACGCAGAGCGAAGCGCCGAGCACACCCGCGAGGTGCGGACGGCGCTCGCTCCAATCCAGACAGGGGCGACAGAAGGGCCGCCCGCGCCGCGCGCCGTCCAGCCGCGCGGCGATGCCGAACGAGGCCAGGAACGCCTCGCCCGTCGGCGTCACCGCCCCGCCATCCGCGCCAAGTTCCACGTGCCCGCGCGCCACCAACGCATCGGCGATCCCAACGCCCAAGCGCCCGGCGAGGTGGTCGTAGCAGGTCCGCGCCGCCCGGAGCGCCGCATCCGCCGGGCCGACGCGCGGCGGCCTGGCCTGGCGCGGCGCAGCGCCGGCGACCTGCATGATGCTCTCGACCATGCGGGCTACGGCGGGCGAGGCGAGGCGGTGGTAGCGGTGTCGCCCCTGCTTCTCCACCACCAACAGTCCGGCCTCGATGAGTCGCCCGAGGTGACCGCTCGCTGTCTGCGGCGTCACGCCAGCGGTCGCGGCCAGTTCGGCGGCCGTCAGAGCGCGGCCATCCATAAGGGCGGAGAACATCGCAGCCCTCGCGGGCTCGCCCAGCAGAGCGGCAGTCTCGGCGATGGCGACGATGGTGAGCATGGCGGAGGAACTCCCCTTTCGCAGACTCTGGCAGAGGCACCTTAGCACAATGCCGCGAGTGACACTTCGGCCGCGCCCTTAGCATCGGCCGGTACGGGCAGGGCAAGGTGTTGGCCGCTGCAACAGGATTTAGCATGGCCGTCGCTCATCTCCCCTTGCCCAGGCTTCACGATGTCACCGAACGCGGCTGGCGCCTGCGGCTGCACTCGGGCGCGGCCCCGCCGACGACCTCGGACGCGGCACGCCGAGCCGTGCGTGCGGTGCTTGCGGCACCGGGTGAGGCGGCGGCCGGCTTCGCTCTGCTCCGCCCGGCCCAGGGTGGGGGCTGGCTACTCCACGTCTACGTCTGGCGCGGCGCGGAGCTACTGCGCGAGGCGCTGCTGTTGCCGGAGCATGGCGCCCCGCCCCGGCGATGCCCCTCCCTGACGCGCTCCCTCGGCACCACAGACGACGTGCTGTTGCTTGCCCGCGAGGCCGAGGCCTGGGTGCGGCACGGCGGCGACGCCGATGCCTACCTCCTGGAGACGCTGTCGTGAGCGCGGCCACGCCACCCTTCCACGGCTGGCGCGTGGTATGGGCTGCCTTCGTCGTCGCCGTATTCGGCTGGGGCGTGGGCTTCTATGGCCCGCCGGTCTTCCTATTTGCGGTGCATGAGGCGCGCGGCTGGTCGGTGCCGCTCGTCTCGGCCGCGGTCACCTGCCACTTCATTCTCGGCGCGCTGGTGGTGGCCAAGCTGCCCGCGCTGCACCGCCGAATTGGCGTGGCGGGCGCCACTCGGCTAGGCGGAGTCCTTTCGGCCCTAGGCATCGCAGGCTGGGCACTCGCCGCCGAACCCTGGCAGCTCTTCCTCGCCACCGCCGTCAGCGGCGCGGGCTGGGCGATGACGGGCGGGGCGGCGATCAACGCCATGGTCTCTCCCTGGTTCGTCCGCCGCCGCCCGGCGGCTCTCGCCACCGCCTACAATGGGGCGAGCGTCGGCGGTGTTGTGCTGTCGCCACTCTGGGTGGCGCTGATCGGAGCCTTCGGCTTTCCCCTCGCGGCGGCGCTGGTCGGCGGCGTGATGGCGCTCGCGCTGTGGGTCTTGGCCGGCCGTTACTTCGCGCTTGGCCCCGACGCCGTCGGGCAGCTCCCCGACGGCGACGATGCGGCGGCCTTTGCTGCCCGACCGCCCTCGCCGCACGCGCCGCTCCCGGGTGGTAGCCTGTGGCGCAACCGGCGTTTCCTTACCCTGGCCCTCGGCACCTCACTTGGGCTCTTTGCGCAGATCGGACTGATTGCGCATCTGTTCTCGCTGCTGGTGGGCCCCTTCGGCGCGCAGCTCGCGGGCTTCGCCGCCGGTCTCGCCACCGCCTGCGCAATCGCTGGTCGCACGGGCATGGGCTGGCTGATGCGGCCCACGACCGACCGGCGGGCTGCCGCGGCCGGCAACTTCACCCTTCAGATTGTAGGCTCCCTCGTGCTGCTGGCGGCGGGCGGAAGCGACCCAGCGCTGCTGCTGATCGGCATCGCCCTGTTCGGCCTCGGGCTGGGAAACGCAACATCACTGCCGCCGATGATCGCGCAGAGCGACTTCGCGCCCGCCGACACGGCGCGCGTCGTGGCGATGGTCACCGCGTCGAGCCAGGCGGCCTACGCCTTCGCGCCGGCCGCCTTCGGACTGCTCCGCGTGCTGGACCCAGCAGCGATCTTCGTCGCTGCGGCGGCGATCCAGGGGGGGGCCGCCTGTGTCCTCCTCGCGGGGCGACGGCACGAGTAACCATCGCTGTGGCAGGCCTTTCGCGCTCCGGGCAGACCGCCCTCATCGCTAGCGCGCTCTCTAACTTGCAAGCAGCCGCTCGCAACTCCCGTACCGCCGAGTGGCTAAAGGGCCTCGACTTGGTTGCTACGGGGCGCCGCCGCTCCGAACAGATCGAATAGACGGCCGGCAACAGTAGGGCGCGAAGCAGTCGCCCCTGCGGGATAGATTCCCGACCGAATGGCAATTACAGCGCGTCGAAGGCCGCCGAAAGATCTTCCAACGCGCCCTTCACGAGGCCGAGCATCACCGGCAGCGGATGGTCAGGGCGCACCCACTTCTCAAGATCCATATAGCTTGACAAAGATCCAGCCACCGTGTCGCTGCTTCGCATTTCTACCTCGACCAACTGCAACAGCACTAACAACAGTGGAACATAGCTGCGGAAATCTGGCTATGATTCTCGCGGTCTGCTAGGCTAGCGTTTGATCTGTCGGAACCGCAGTGTGTTTTCGACAGGAAGAAAATAAAAGATGCTCTAGTTTTCTTTTTTTCAATGAAAGACACTCGATCTAACGAATCCATCAGATCGAATACTGCTCTAGCATCTTCCGCGCGACGATCAGGCGCATGATCTCATTCGTGCCTTCCAAAATCCGATGCACGCGGAGGTCCCGCACGATTTTCTCAACGCCATATTCGGCCAAATAGCCATAACCACCCAGCAATTGCAGCGCATCATCGGCAACGCGGCTGGCGGTATCCGTCACGAAGCGCTTGGCCATCGCGCAATACATGGTGGCGTCTGGCTCTCCGCCATCAAGCTTGGCGCAGGCACGCCACAGCAGCGCGCGCGCCGCTTCCAATTCAATGCGCATATCGGCCAGCTTGAATTGGGTGTTCTGGAAATCGCTGATTGCCTTGCCAAAGGCGCGGCGTTCTTGCGTGTAGCGAAGCGCGATATCCAAAGCCGCTTCCGCGCCACCCAGCGAACAGGCAGCGATATTCAAGCGCCCACCATCCAAACCCGCCATGGCGAAACGAAACCCCTGCCCTTCCGCGCCCAGCAAGGCATCCGCGCCGACGCGCGCATCTTCCAAAATCACCTGCCGCGTCGGCTGCGCATTCCAGCCCATTTTGCGTTCAACCGCACCGAAAGAAAGCCCCGGCGTATCCTTCGGGATCAGAAGCGCGGAAACACCGCCTGGCCCGTCGCCGCCGGTGCGCAACATGGTCAAGTATAGATCAGACGCGCCGGCGCCTGAGATGAATTGCTTGGTGCCATTCAGCACATAGCCCTGATTATCGCGTGTGGCGCGGCCTTTCAGCGCTGCCGCATCGCTGCCGGAACCAGGTTCTGTCAGGCAATAGGAAGCAATCGCTTCCATGGTAATCAGCTTCGGCAACCAGGCGCTGCGCTGCGCATCATTGCCGAAGCGGTCAATCATCCAGGCGACCATGTTGTGGATGGACATGAAGGCGCTGATGGTGGGGCAGCCGGTGGCGAGTGCTTCAAATACCACCGCCGCATCAAGCCGCGTCAGGCCCGCACCGCCCGTTTCCTCCCGCACATAAAGCGCCGCCATGCCAAGCGCGGCGGCTTCGCGCATTTCTGCCACGGGAAAATGCTGGTCCTTGTCCCATTGCAGCGCTTTCGGTGCCAGCACGTCACGGGCGAAATCCCGTGCTACTGATTGCAGCGCGCGGGTTTCTTCCGGCAGGTCGAAGGCGACAGCATTCATGCTGACATCCCCTTGGCGATATCGGCCATACGCGCGCGTGTCGCAGCCAGATTGCGCGCCTTCACATGGCCAAAACCCTTGATGCCGGCGGCAGCTTCCGCCCATTCGCAAATCGCGCCATGGGTTGCTGGCGAAAGCCTGGGCAGCAGCGCTTCAAGCCCCGCGCGGTATTCGCTGGGCAGAGCGCGTTCTTCGCGCCGTTCCGTGGTGCGCGCGAAAGGATCAAGCCAGGTGCCGCGCAGGAACTTGCCGTGGCGCAGTAAGCCCATCGCCTTAAGCATCCAGGGGCCAAATTCCTGTTTCACGGGCAGGCCCGTATCCGGGTTCAGCTTGGTCATGATCGGCGGCGCCAGATGCATCTCAATGCGCTGCGTGCCCGTAAAACCCTGCGACAGCATGCTGCGCCATTCCGGCAGGCTATGCAGCCGCGCGACTTCAAATTCATCCTTACAGGCCATGAGGCGATAAAACTGCCGCGCCACGGCGCGTGAGAGCCGTTCTTCGCCGGGAACAGCAGCCGCTTCTGCCGCGCGGATGCGCGCCACAAAATCCTGATAGCGTCGCGCGTAACGTGAAGATTGATAGGCTTTCAGGTCTTCCGTGAGGCGCGCGATCATCTCATCCAAGGTTTCCGGCCCGCGCGGCGCCTCCGGTGTTTCGGTCGCGGCGATGCGCCCTAGTGCAAAAGCATTCTTGTTGCGCTCCACGGCAGCGCCATTCAATTCGATAGCGCGCAGGATTGCCTCAGCCGAAAGCGGCACCAGCCCGCGCTGCCAAGCAAAGCCCAGCATGAAAGGGTTGAGGTAGATCGCATCACCCAAATCATGCTCAACCCGCGACAGCGCTGGAATGGTCAGCGCATCATGGCAGGCGGCGCGCAGGCTTTGCAGCATGGCGCTGTTGTCGTAGCGGGTTTCAGTATCCTTTACGAATTGTGCCGTCGGCGACAAATCCGCATTCACAATCGCCGTACTGCGTGCGGGGCCGAGTAAGGGGCGCGCGGTGCGGCCATGCGCCACCACCATATCAGCAGCCAGCAGCAAATCCGCCTCCCCCGCCGCGATGCGCGCGCCGGAGAGTTGATCCGCTGCCGCACCTACCGGGCCGATGCGCAACTGCGCGTAAACACCGCCACCCTTTTGCGCGAGGCCCAAGAAAGCCAGCGTGCGCACGGGCCGGCCTTCCAAATGCGCGGCCTGCGCCAGAATGGCCGCCATGGAAGACACGCCCTGCCCGCCCACACCGGCAATCAG
>JADCFX010000016.1 GCA_020249285.1 Roseomonas sp.
CTGCATGGCGTGCGCCATGTGCTGCACCCGATCGAATGGCTGGAAGATTGGCCATCGGCAGATCGGCGCGCTCGCCTCGTGCTGATCGGCCAGGGCATTCCGCAATGGTGGCCGGCGCGGCTGCTGGAAGCCTTGGAAGAAGAAGCGCGCGGCTAACCCGCAGCGCGGATCGCCGCCCAAATGCGTTCCGGTGAGGCCGGCATTTCAATATGGGTGATGCCAAGCGGGCGCAGCGCATCCACAACCGCATTGATCAGCACGGGCAAGGCGCCGACAGTACCGGCCTCACCCGCACCTTTCACGCCAAGCGGATTGGTCTTGGTTGGCACAGGGTTGCTCTTCACCACCATATCCGGGAAATCTGCCGCGCGCGGCATCAAATAATCCATGAAGCTTGCAGTCAGAAGCTGGCCGTTGGCATCGTAGCGAATATCCTCACCGAATACTTGCCCAAGCCCCTGCGCGATGCCGCCATGGATCTGGCCCTTCAGCAGCAACGGATTGATCACCGTGCCGACATCATCCACCACGGTATAGGCAACGGTCTGCGCTTCGCCCGTTTCAGGGTCAATTTCCACTTCCGCGATATGGCAGCCATTCGGGAAGGTTGCGTCACCGGGGCGCCTGATGAGCAAAGCGGAAAGCCCAAGCTCCTCCTGCAATGGCAATTGGCCGGGGATATAGCTGCGGCGCGCAAGCGCTTCGATGCCAATGCCGCGATCCGTGCCGGCGATGCGGAATTGCCCTTCGCTGAATTCAATATCGGCTTCCGCCGCTTCCAGAAAATGCGCCGCGATTTTTTTGCCGCGCGCGATAATGCGTTCTGCCGCGCCCACCAAGGCACCACCTGCCGCCATCATGGAACGAGACCCGATGGTACCGCGCCCATGCGTCACAATATCGGTGTCACCATTGATGAAACGGATGCGTTCAGCCGGAACCCCGAGGCGTTCAGAGGCAATCTGGCGAAACACCGTTTCATGCCCCTGGCCGTGATTATGGCTGCCCATCAGCAAGGTCATGCTGCCACCGGAATCGAAGCGGATTTCAGCCGCTTCTTCCATTGGCCCACGATGCGGCCCGCCGGCGCTTTCAATGGCATTGGCAATGCCAATCCCGCGCAGCTTGCCGCGCGCTTTTGCCTCCGCACGGCGCGCCTCAAAACCCGCCCAATCAGCGGCTTTCAATGCCAGCGCCATATTCTGCGGGAAATCACCGCTGTCATAGGTGTAATCAAGCCCGGTGCGAAACGGCATCGCTTCGGGCGGGATCAGGTTTTTTTCGCGGAGCGCAATCCGGTCCATGCCCATTTCATCGGCGGCCAAATCAATGATGCGTTCAATGGCGTAAATCGCCTCTGGCCGCCCGGCACCGCGATAGGGTGCGGTTGGTTGCGTATGCGTGAAAATGCAGCGCACTTCGGTGAAGATATGCGGCGTGCGATACACCCCCGCGAGCCCACCGACATTATTGGTGGCCGAAACCGGCCCCTGCCAGGCCAGATAAGCCCCAACATTGCACAGCGTATGGACGCGAAAGCCAAGAAAGGTGCCATCGGCGGCCAGCGCCAATTCAGCCGTTGATACATTATCCCGCGCATGCGTATCAGCCAAAAAACTTTCCGTGCGCGTCGCCGTCCAACGGACCGGCCGCCCAAGCCGCTTCGCACCATGCAGCGCCAGCACATGTTCCTGAAACGGGCTTTCCTTCATGCCAAAGCCGCCACCAACATCGGGTGAGATGATGCGCAACCTATTGGTTGGTATCTTCAGCGCGAATTCAGCGATTTCATTGCGCATCACATGCGGCAATTGCGTCCCGGTCGTCAGCGTATAGCGTTCCTCCACCGGATCGTAACTCGCCAACGCATTGCGCGGTTCCATGGGATTGGCGGAAACCCGCGTGATACGGAAATCAAAACGCGTGACATGCGCCGCGCGGGCAAAGGCAGCGTCCACCGCTACCCTATCGCCCAGGCGGAACAACACGCTCTCATTTTCCTTGGCTAAATCGGGCCAAAGCTGCGGCGCTTCAGGCTTGATCGCCTCCGCCACATCCGTCACTGCGGGCAAGGGTTCATAGTCAACAATGATCGCTTCCGCCGCATCCTGCGCCGCCGCACGAGATGTTGCGATTACCGCCGCCACCGCATCACCCACATAGCGCACTTGCCCCATCGCCAGCATGCGCCAGGGCGTTTGCGCCAAAGGCGAGCCATTCCTTTGCAGCCGCGGTGTAATGCAGCGGAGCACGCCAAGTTCTTCGATATCCTCGGGCGTCAAGACCAACAGCACGCCAGGCATGCTGCGCGCCTTGCTGGCATCAAGCCGCGTGATGCGCGCCGATGCATGGGGGGAACGCAGCATCACCAGCTGCGCGGCATCAGTGCCGCCCAGATCATCCACATAACGCCCCTGCCCGCGCAGGAAGCGCATATCCTCAATCCGGCGCACGGGTGCGCCGATGCCGGTTCCTCTCATGGTGGCGGGGATGTGGTTCATGGTACGGACTCTCCTTGAAGTGTAAGCTCATAGGTGCCGCGGCGCTTCGTCAATCCCAGGGATTTCTTGACGCGCGGGCAAGCATTCTCCCTAATGAGCCACGCGCTCGAACAACCGGGGGTCATCATGCAGCGGCGCCACATCTTGCTTGGCCTTACCGGCACTGCCTTAACAAGCCCCGCCATCGCCCAAGGCGCTTGGCCCAATCGCCCCTTGCGCATGATCGTGCCCTTCACGCCAGGTGCGGCAACCGATGCCATGGCGCGGCTTGCCGCCACCAAGCTGGCCGATGCGCTGGGCGTCACCGTGGTGGTGGAAAATCGCGCCGGTGCGAATGGCGCGGTCGGCAGCCAGGCCGTGCTGCAAGCCGCGGCAGATGGCTATACGCTGCTTGGTTCCGCTTCCATTCATCCCATGGCGCGGCAGGTGATGAAGAACGCGCCTTATGATCCCGTGCAGGATTTTGTCGCGGTCGCCCGCACCGCGCGCGGCCCCTTGGTGCTGGTGATGAACCCACGCCTGCCGCAAACCACCATCCCGGCAGTGGTGGAAGCCGCGAAGCGTGAGCCCGCCAAATGGTCCTTCGCAACATCCTCCCTTGGGGCGGCGGGACATTTGGGCAGCATTGAATTCAATCGGCTTACCGGCGCGAATATCGAAATTGTGGGCTATCGCGGCTCCGCCCCGGCGCTCACGGATGTCGCTGCCGGCAATGCGCAGCTGATGTTCGATCCGGTGCTGGCGACACTGCCCATGGTGCGCGCGGGGCAATTGCGCGGCCTTGGCGTTGCGACCGCCGCGCGCACGCCTTTGGCGCCGGATCTGCCCACACTCGCGGAAGCCGGGCTGCCGGGTTTTGAATTCTATTCCTGGTATGGCGTTTGGGCGCCGCGCGGCGTGCCGGCGGAAATCCTGCAGCGGCTCAATCGCATTCTGGTGGATGGCATGCGCGAAACCGCCACGGTGCAGCGGCTGAGCGGGCTTGGCTTTGAACCCGTCGCGGAAACAGTGGAAGAAGCCGAAGCCTTTATCCGCGCCGATGTCGCCCGCAATGCAGCATTGCTGCGCCTTGCGAATTTCCAGCCGGAGTAACGGGCGCGCAGCCATATGCCGCTTGCGGCGCGGGCGGGCTCACGCCATTGTGGGGGTGCATTCTTACCGGGCATCACCTCATGGATAGCTATAATCGCCGGTCTCTTTTGGCGCTGAGCGCCGGGCTTGCCGCAAGCCCTGGCACCCTTCGCGCGCAGGCCGCTTGGCCGGATCGGCCGGTGCGGATCATTTGCGCTTTTCCGGGTGGGTCCACGCCGGACCTCGCGGCGCGGGCGATTGCGCCGCATTTGCAGCAGGTGCTGGGCCAGCCGGTGATTGTGGAAAACCGCGCTGGCGGCGGCGGGCATATCGGCACGGAAGCCGTGGCGCGCGCGACTGATGGCCATACCTTGGGCGTCACCATTGGCGGGCCGGGCAGCACGGCGAAAATCCTGAACCCAGCGCTTGGCTATGACCCGGCGACGGATCTGGCGCCGATCAGCCTTTTGGCGCGGCTGCCCTTTGTGCTGGTGGTGCATCCTTCCGTGCCCGCGCGCAACGCGGCGGAGTTTGTGGCCTTCGCCAAGGCCAATCCGGGCAAGATCAGCTATGCCTCCACCGGGCCCGGCACGCTTTCCCATTTGGTGATGGAAGATTTGGCGGCGTCTCAAGGTTTTGAGGCGGTGCATGTGCCCTATCGCGCTGTCGGTCAGGCCATGCTGGATTTGGTGGCAGGGCGCATCCACGCGTTTTTCGCCGCAACTGGTGGCGTGCTGGGCCAGGTGCGTGATGGGTCCGTGCGTGCGCTGGCGGTGACGAGTGCGGAGCGTTTCCCTGCTTTGCCCGATGTGCCGACCATGGCGGAAGCCGGCGTGCCTTCCGATCCGGCTGTTGCCTGGATTGGGCTATTCGCGCCGGCGGGCTTCCCCGCGGATCGCATCGCGCGGCTGGCGGAGGAAACAGGCAAGGCGCTTGCCGTGCCCGATCAGCGCCGCGCTTTGGAAACCGCGGGCTTCACCGTGGTGGGGAGTGATACAGAGACTTTCCGCGCGCTGCTCGCTTCCGATATTGCGCGCTGGGGCGGGCTGATTCGCCGGCTTGGGCTGAAGCCGGAAAGCTAAGTCAAAAAATCCCTGCAGCAAGCCCGGCAGCGAAAGCAGCGCCGAGTTCTTCGCAGCGCGCAAGTTCCTCTGCACCGATAATCTTCGGCGCGGCAATGGCTTCGGGGGTTTGCGCGCCGGTGATGATGATCAGCGGTTCCGCAATGGGCTTCAGCCGCCAACCGGTCGCGATACGCGCAATTTGCCGCGCGGCGCCCGTGCCATCGGACCCGGCGCAAATCATCGTCGCGTAAGGTCTGCCCTGGATCTGATCCAGCAGCGGATAATAGCAGCGATCGAAGAAATCCTTCATCACGCCGGCCATGCTGGCCAGGTTTTCCGGTGAGGCGAAAATATAGCCATCCGCTTCCAGCAAATCTTCTGGCGCGGCTTCCGTGGCATGCAGCCCACCAACGGCTGTTTGGCCTTCGGCCATGGCACCTTCAAGCGCAGCCTGCGCCATCTGCCGCGCGCCATCCGTCATGGAATGATGAATAACCAGAAGCGTCTTCATGCGGATTTAGCGTAAGCACCGCGCCCTTCGGGCAGCAAGTGCGTGATGGCCCAACATAGCCCAAGCATCACCGCAGCACCCGCCAAAGCGCCCATGATGCCGGCCATCTGATAGAGCAAGCCCGACAGCAGCGTGCCGGCAAAGCGCCCGGCGGCATTGGCCGCATAGTAAAACCCCACATCCTCGGCGGCTTTTTTGGAGCCCGCATAAGCCAGGATCAGATAGGAATGCAGCGAGGAATTCACAGCGAAGGCAAAGCCAAACACCAAAAGCCCCGCCACCAGCACCAGATCAGCGCGACCCACATCAAGCCAAAGCACGGCCACAAGCGCGGGCGGTATCACCGCAAGGCCAAGGCACCAAAGCCGCGCTGCAGGCACCTCCGCGCTCAGCCCATCGGCGCTGCGTTGAATGAGTGATGGCGCTGCTGCCTGTACCAACCCATAACCGATGGTCCAAATGGCGAGGAAGGCACCCACGGCGGTAAAACTCCAGCCGGAGGCGTAGAGAAACACGGGCAGCGCCACCACAAACCAGACGTCGCGGGCGCCGAAAAGTAAAACGCGCGCTGCCGCCAGCAGATTGACACCGCGATCCCGCGCCATGAATTCGCGGACAGAAGCTGACGCCTTGGCCTTGCCCATCATCGGCGGCAGGGAGGCCACAACGCCGAGCAACACAAGCGCGAGCAGCCCCGCCATCAGCCAAAGCGCCCCCTGAAAGCCCAGCGCTTCCAGCAGCACGCCGCCGAGGAAAAACCCGATACCCTTCATGGCGTTCTTGCTGCCGGTGAACCAGGCCACCCAGCGGAACAAGCGGCCAGAGGCATCACCCGCCGTGAGTTTGATCGCGGATTTTGACGCGGTTTTGGTGATATCTTTCGCAATGCCGCAAATGCCTTGCGCCAGCACCACCCAAGCCAGCGCCACGCCCGGCACCGAGCCTGGCGATAGCGCTGATAGCATCAGGAACCCCGCGATCTGCGCGGCAAGCCCCACCGCCAGCATGCGCGCAATGCCAAAGCGTGTGGCAAGCCAACCGCCGACAAGGTTTGCGCCGATCCCCGCTGCTTCATACAGCAAGAACAGGAAAGCCAGCGCGAAGGGCGAATAGCCAAGTTTGTGGAAATGCAGCAGCACCAGCATGCGCAAGGCGCCATCGGTCAGCGTAAATCCCCAATAGGCAGCGGTGACGATGGCGTAGTTACGCATCTCAGATGCCGCGCGCTTCCATGATGCAGGCCAGATCCACCATGCGGCACGCATAGCCCATTTCATTGTCATACCAGGCATAGATTTTCGCCATGGTGCCATCTGTCACCAAAGTGGATAGCGCATCAATGATGGAACTTCGCGTATCGCGCGCGTAATCGGCAGAAACCAAAGGCCGCTCCTCATAGCCCAGAATGCCAGCCAGCGGGCCTTCTGCGGCGGTGCGGAAAAGCGCATTCAATTCCTCGGCGCTGGTCGCACGCTGCAATTCAAACACGCAATCGGTGAGCGAGGCATTCAACACCGGCGCCCGCACCGCATGGCCATTCAGCTTGCCCTTCAATTCCGGATAGATCAGCGCAATCGCCGTCGCGCTGCCTGTGGTGGTGGGCTGCAAGGACAGCATGGCCGAACGCGCGCGGCGCAAATCCTTATGGGGCGCATCCACGACCACATTGGTATTGGTGGGATCATGGATGGTGGTGATCTGGCCATGCCTGATCCCAATCGCCTCATGCACCACCTTCACCACGGGGGCGAGGCAATTGGTGGTGCAGGATGCGGCGGTGACAATCGGGTGCCTCGCGGCATCATAAAGCGCATCATTCACGCCAACCACGATGTTCAGGACTGAGGCTTCCTTGACCGGTGCCGCGACAATCACGCGCTTGGCGCCGCGGTCGAGATGCCCGCGGAGCGTTGCTTCGGTCAGGAATTTGCCGCTGCATTCCAGCACCAGATCAACACCAAGATCACCCCAGGGAATCGCCGCTGGTGTCGCGTGTTCCGTGAAACCGATGCGCTTCTCACCAACGCGCAAAGCATCCGCGCCTTCCGCCGCGATGGGCGCGCGCCAACGTCCCTGCACGCTATCAAAACTCAGCAAATGCGCGGTTGCCGCAACGCCGCCCTTCACTTCATTCACATGCACAATGTCCAGCCGATTGGCGCGGCGCGGATCATCCTCACCACGCTCCGCCGCGCCAAAAGCGGCGCGAAACGCCAGCCGGCCAATGCGGCCCATGCCATTAATGCCGACCCTCATGCGTTTGCCCCTGTCATTGGATTGCCCAAGGCTTCAACCCGTGCCTGCAGCGCCAGGCGATCCAGGGTGGTGAAGGGCAGGCTTATGAAGATTTCCAGCCGGCGCCGCAGCGCCGCGTAAAGTTCGTTCAACAGCGTCGCGCGCTCGGCACCGGCGCCCAAGAATTTTGCAGGGTCCGGCAAGGGCCAGGCCGCGCTGGTGATGGTATCGCCAAAGTCTGGGCAGCGCTGGCCTTCCAGCGTATCGCAAAGCGCGATGATGAAATCGAAGCGCGACGCACCGGGTGCCGCGAATTCTTCCCAGGATTTGGACCTCAAGGGTGCTACATCATGCCCAAGCGCCTGAAGCTGCGCGAGCACTTCCGGCAGCGGTCCATCCGGCGCGGGCTCAGAGCCCGCAGAATAGGCGCGAAAACGCCCGCCGCCGATGCGGTTCAAAATGGCTTCCGCCATGATGGAGCGCGCCGAATTGCGCGTGCACAGAAATAGCACCCGCAAGGCGCGTCCGGGCGCGGTGATGGGTGCCGTTGCCCCACCCAGAAACCCGACCAAAGCGGCAAAAGTCGCCGGGGCGCTGGCATAGAGCACCTGGCGCCCTTGGCGATGCGGTGTAACCAGCCCGGCGTCTTCAAGCGCGCGTAGATGGAAGGAAAGCGTGGAGGGCGGCACGCCCAGCGCCTCGGCAATTTCCCCTGCGGGCAGGCCCTCAGGTCCCGCGCTTTGCAGGTTCTGGATCAGGGCCAGCCGGGTGGGCTGGCCCAAGGCGGCAAAAGCCGCGGCGGCGGATTCTGTTTCCATGATTCCAGTATAATGGAAACGATCCGCAAAGCATGTGAAATTTCCATGACAGGGCGGGCGCCCTACCAGCCATTCACCCTGTCCCAAACAGCAATCACCTCATCCCCGCCATCCACCACGTAGTACCGGTCATGCGCGGCGACGGTCAGGCAGGTGTGGTTCGGTGCCACGCGCACCAGGGCGCCGACAGGCAGTTCTGCGAAAGGTAGCGGACCATCGCCGCGCACTTCGCCATGTTCCTGATGGGTGCGGGTGACGATGGCTTCCCCGAAGCCCCATTTGCCGTGGCGGTCCAGCATGACGCCAAAGCCAAGATCCTTCGGCGCGGCTTGTGTGCTGCGATCCTTGGAAAGCGCAATACCGCCCGCATCAATCAGCACCGCATTACGGTCCATTTTGCGAGATGTCACAGCCGAAAGCACGGTCACCACGATATCTTCCATGGCATGCGTGCCGATCTGCCCCTGGAACAAATCGCCAAACATATAGACGCCAGCGCGAATATCTGTGATGCCCGCCATGGATTGCCCGTAAAGCGCGGTGGGCGAAGACCCGGCCGAAACCACACGCGGCACAATCCCCATGCCACGCAGCCTTTCAGCCGCCAGCACCGCGCCGGCGCGTTCTGCTTCCGCCACTTTGTGCATGCCGTCTTCGCTGCGTTCCGCATAGGAATGCCCAGCATGGGTCATGATGCCGGCGCAACGCACGCCAAGGCGCGTGGCGATTTCCGCCAGCGCCGCTGAATCAGGCGCAATACCGCCGCGACCTTCACCGCAATCCACTTCAATCAGCGTCGGCAAAATGCCCGGATGCGCAGCGATGGCGCTGGCGACTTCCGGATCATCGGTGATGATCTTCACTTCATTACCCTGCGCATTAATCGCCGCGATGGCATCCAGCTTT
The DNA here is from genome assembly GCA_020249285.1 of Roseomonas sp. Classification (GTDB taxonomy): domain Bacteria; phylum Pseudomonadota; class Alphaproteobacteria; order Acetobacterales; family Acetobacteraceae; genus Neoroseomonas. Next base: position 9,107 of record JADCFX010000016.1, read on the forward strand.
TGCGGCGTGATGCCAACTGCATAAATCTGATCGCGATAGCCGCCACCGGCGAAATAGCGCGCCTCCGCAATCGTGCTGACAGTGATCGGCCCATGGTCTGGCGCGGCCAATGCTGCCACGGCCAGGCTTTTCGCGGTTTTCATATGGGGGCGCAGCTTCAAGCCAGGATGCCGCGCCACGGCTTCCGCCATGCGCGCCAGATTGCGCTTCAGAATGCCAAGTTCCAGTATCAGGCAAGGGGTGGGCAGATCTTCCAGCTTCATGGCCAGTGCGCTTCCTTATCAATCGGCAAAACAGGTCTTGGCATATGCTTCCAATCGAAGCGCGTTAGAATCGGGGAAGTAAGGCCGGGACAATCCACCTCGATAATCTGTTCATGCTTGAAGAATTCGTCGAAGCCGCCACGGAAATGCCCGCGAGACTTCACCACTACAGCGCGTGCCTTCCCCACATCCAAGCCGAGATGCTCGAAAAACGCCGGGTCGGCGCATTGCGTACGGATGGAAATCACTACCACCGTCATGCCGCCTATCTTCAAGGCCGCAGTGGCGCCAAGTGTCATGGCCGTGCCGGCGAAAATGCCGCGCCGGCCAGTCACGCGGCCATCAGAAAGCACCATCACTTCGGCTTCCGCGCTGAAGGATTTGCTGAAGGGATCATTGGCAGCGACATCGCGGTTGAAACGCGCGGTGAAGCGCGCGCCCTTGCCAAGACTATGTGCTTGCGCAGCCAAGGCAGGATCATGAATCACGCCCACCAGGCAATTCTGCACGCCGGCGCGGTGGAAGGCTTCCAGCATCCACATGGTATTGCCGCGCCCGCCGCCGCCCGGATTATCGGCGACATCAGCGAAAGCCAATGGCACCGGGCTATGCAGTGCCTTCTGCGTCGCGTCTTCAAGTGCCGTCAGATTGGCGGTGAAGCGCCCACGCCTTTCCCAAATGGCGGCAGCCAGCCGATCCGCCAACGCTTCCGCCGCTACCTGATCTGTCGCCGTGATGATCACCGCCATGCCGTTGAAAGGCGTGTCGCCATAGGCAAAGCCGCCCATGATGGAGACATTGGCAATGCGCTTCTCTTGCGCCGCCCATTCCTGACCGAGGTTGATCACCTCGGCATAAGGTCCCTGCGCCGTCAGCATGGAAACGGTGGGCGCCACAATCGGCAAGCGGCGGAAGGCGCGATGGAAACGCTCACCGGCCAAAAGGCGGCGCATCAGCCCGGCACTTTCCGCGCCACGTTCGCGCATATCCAGATGCGGGTTGGTGCGATAGCCAACAAAGGCATCGGTCAACGCCACCATACGATCCGAAACATTCGCATGCAGATCGTAGGAACAGACCAGCGGCACATCGCCCAAGATGTCCCGAATCAGCGCTTGCAAACAGCCTTCCGGGTCAAGATCAGCGGTCGCCAAGCCCGCGCCATGCAGCACGCAATAAACGCCATCCACACGGGTTTTCAGCGCTATCAGCCCTTCGCGCCATTGCTGCATGAAACCATCGAAAACGGATTGCTCCACCGGGCCATTTGGTTCCGCCATGGCCAGCAGAATGGGGCAGGGTTCCCAAGCGCCGCTGGCATCCATGGCGGTGACAAAGCCCGGCATTTCACCGAGTGCCGCAGGGGCGGCGGAACGCGCATCGGCCACAATGTTATCGCCGGCAATCAGGCAACGCGTTTCAAAATCCCGCAATGTCGCTGGTGGTGCAAAGCGGTTGCATTCAATGGAAAAGCCCAAAAGGGCAATGCGCGGCCCGGCCATTAGATGGCTACTCCCAAAAGTTCTGCGATGCGCGGGGTGGATTTCAGCCCCGTGCCGGTCAGCACCACCACGGTGGTTTCATCGGCGCGAATGGTGCCGGCTTGCAGCAATTTCACGAAAGCTGCTGCTGCTTGCGCACAGGTGGGTTCAACGTAAATGCCGGTGCGTGCCAAATCCAGCGTCGCGGCGGCAATCTCTGCCTCACTCAACATCACCGCACCACCCTGGCTTTCTTGCAGTACAGCCAGCACTTCCGGCGTGCGGATGGGCTGCGCAATCGCGGTGCCTTCCGCAATGGTCGGCACAGCGGCCACGGCGGGCTGCTTCAGGAAGGCGCGCGCAATCGGCGCACAATTTTCCGGCTGAGCGGCGAAAATGCGTGGCAGTTTCTTGATTTCCCCCGCACGCTGCAATTCAGCAAAACCAATGCCGCAGCCGAGCACATTCGAACCCGCGCCGCAGGGCACAATCACATTATCGGGTGCGACAAAACCCAAATCCTCCCATAATTCATAGGCCAGGGTTTTCGTGCCATGCAGGAAAAAGGGGTGCCAATTATGGCTCGCGTAGAAGATATCAGCAGCCTGGCGCAACGCTTCATCCGCGCAATCCTGCCGGCTGCCTGGCACCAATTCAATCTCGGCGCCCGAGGCACGCGATTGCACGGTCTTGGCCGGGGATGTTGAAGCCGGCACCAAAATCTTCGCCCGCATCCCCCCCGCCGCGGCATAGGCCGCCACCGCCGCGCCACCATTGCCAGAAGAATCTTCCAACACATGCGCCACACCTTGCGCGCGCAGCAGGGACAGCATCACCGATGCACCGCGATCCTTGAAGGACCCGGTCGGCATGAACCATTCGCATTTGACCAAAGCGGAGGCACCGCCAAGCACGCGCGGCACCAGCGGCGAACAGCCCTCACCCATGGTAATCGGGTCATCCGGCGCGAAAGGCAGCGCCGCGCTATAGCGCCAGAGCGAACGATCCTCACTACGGATGGCCGCGCGGGTAATGCCGGGCAGCGGCGTCAACATCAGGGGGGATTGGCCGTCACCACACCAGCGCGGCGTGGCAAGCGGATAGGTGGCCCCGCTGCGGGGGTCCAGATAGGTGATCTCGGTCATAACCCTAACCTCGCTTGCCCTGCGCCACGCCGCAAGGGATGCTGGGGCCATGAGCAATGACGCCGAAGCCGTGACACGCCTGGCCGCCGATCTGGTGGCGATTGATAGCCGTTCTTCGGTCTCCAACCTGACCGTGGCTGATAGGATCGAAGCCGAATTGGCGGGTTTTGAGATCGAACGCCTGGATTACACAGACCCGCAAGGGGTGGCGAAGCGCGCGCTGGTCGCGCATCGTGGCCCGCGCGGCGGTTATGCGCTGTCAGGCCATATGGATACGGTGCCGGAAACAAGCTGGACAGACCCGCCCTGGACACCGCGCATCATGGATGGCGTGCTGCACGGCCTGGGCAGCGTAGATATGAAGGGGCCGGTCGCGGCCTGCATCATCGCCGCGCGCGGCCTGCCAGCGCATGTGCCGGCAACGCTGCTGCTGACGGCGGATGAGGAAACCAGCAAGCAGGGCGCGCGCATCATCGCCGCGCGATCAAAGCTTGCGGCATCGCTTGGCTTGCAGGGGATTGTAGTGGCGGAACCAACGGCGCTGGCGCCGGTGCGTGGGCATCGCAGCCATATCGAATACACGGCCATCGCGCGGGGTGAGCAGGCGCATTCTTCCACCGGCAAGGGGCTGAATGCGAATTGGGCGCTGATTCCCTTCATGGTCGAAATGAAAGCCATTTACGAAAAGCTGCGCTTCGATCCTGCCTATCATGATGCGGCTTACGACCCGCCCTTCTCCGATTTCAATATGGTGATTGATAATCATGGCACGGCGGAGAATGTGACCGTGGCGCAGGCAACGGTGCGGATAAAGTTCCGCCGCAGCCGGCGCATTGATGTGAGTGGCATTGAAGCCGCGGTGCAGGCAGCAGCGAAGCGCGCCGGGTTGGAATTGACCGAAAGGCGCGAAGGAACGCCGCCGGAATTGGCGCTTGATCATCCGTTGATTCAATTGACGGTCAACATTACCGGCAAGCCCGCCGCCACCGCGCCCTATGGCACCGATGCCAGCGAATTGCAGGATATCGCGCCCTGTGTGATTTTGGGCCCCGGCACCATCGCCACCGCCCATACGCCGCGCGAATGCGTGGCCTTGGCCGATTTGGCGGCGGCGGTGCCGATCTTCCGGCGGGTTCTTTCCGCCGGCCTTGCTTGAAGGAGCATCAGCCATGTTGCGCAGCATTCTTCTGGCCCTTGATGATACGCCCGGCGCAATTGCCGCGCGGGATTATGCGCTCGCACTCGTGCGCCATACGGGTGCGGCGCTGACTGCCGCCATCATCCTGGACAAACCCGGGCTGGGCGATGCGCATGAGGCCGTGCCGCCAGGTGCCGCCGCCTTCAAGGAAAGGCGCGATGCGGCTTTGCTGCAAAAGGCTCAAGCAGCGGCGGAAGAAGCTCTGGCAGGCTTGCGCGACGCCGCGGCGGGGCAGCCCTTCGCCGTGGAAACCCTGGAAGCCGCGCCAGCCGATGCGCTGCTGGCTGCCGGTGGCGCGCATGATGTTCTGATTGTTGGGCGCGATTCCACCCTGGGCCGGGAAGAAGCGGATGATGGGCTTTCGCCCACCATCGAAACGCTGCTGCGTGACCGCACCCGCCCCTTATTGGTGGTACCGCCTGGCGCCGCCTTCGATCCTGCGGCGGCATCGCTGATTGCCTATGATGGCTCGGCGGGGGCCATGCGCGCGGTGCAGCTTTTTGCGTTGCTCGGGCTTGGGCAAAACGGCGCCACAGTGCTGAGTGTCTCAGAGGATGAAGCACAAGCCGCAGCACTTGCCGGCATGGCGGCGGGCTTCCTGCAACGCCATGATGTGGCGGCCAAGCCCTTGCCGGTGATTGGCACGCATCCGGTGGAAGCGCTTTTGGCGGAGGCGGCTTCCATGCCGGCACGTATGCTGGTGATGGGCGCGTTTGAACATACGGGGCTACGCGCCCTATTCACCGGTTCCGCCACCAAGCACTTGCTGCGCCGCGCACCCTGCGCGATTTTCGCCGCGCATTGAGCGAGAGAGCTTAGCGCGGTAATTCCTCAGGCAACGCGCAAACCCGCTGCGCCACCAGCCAGGCGGAAAAGCGCGGATTGGCTGTCAGCATCGCGAAGGGAATGACGCCAAGCAGGCTGATCAGGACTGGTGCCGCAATCAGTAGCGCGGTGAGGGACACCGCCGCGAATACAAAGCTCAGCGCCAATCCTGCCAGCGTCGGCGCCCAGAATTGCTTGAGCGCATCCGCAAAGCTGATACCGCGTTCGCTGCGATTTTGGGGGGCCCAACCCACGCGCATGCCAAAGGGCAGCACCAGCAGAAACAGGCATTGGCTCATCAGCCGCGCGGGTTCCATGAAGGCGGTGAAGACCATTTCGGCCAAAGCACCGCGCAGGAATTGCGCGCGCCCGCCGTAGCGCGCGGCAAGATCGGGTTTCAGTAAAACCTCGGCATAGCCGACAAGCTTCGCGGCGTAATGGCAGCACCAGCCGGCAAAAAGCAGCGCAAGCAAGGCGCCAATTGGCGTAGTATCGCCCCCTCCGCCAAGGCCATTCCAGGCGGCTAGCAACAGGATTACGACATAAAAGGGCGCGCTCAGGAACAGCAGAATCGCCTGGATCAATTGCCAGCGCGCCATCGGGGTCAGGCCCGGCAGGCGGAGCAGCGCCAGATACTGCATATTGCCCGCGGCCCAGCGCAGATCGCGCGTGATGAAATCACTATAGCTCGGCGGATTGCCTTCGCTGCTGCCGGCATCATCGGGCAGCACGCGCACCTTCCAGCCAGCGGCATGCAGGCGCGTTGCCTCTACCTGATCATGAGACAGGATATGCGACCCATCAGGCAGGGTTTCCAACCGCGCATGGGTGCGAAAGGGCGCGATTCGGATGACGGCGTTATGGCCCCAATAGGGCCCCTCATCACCCTGCCACCAGGCTTGCCCGGTCGCCCAAGCGCGCATGCCGTGGCGCATGCCGAATTGAAACAGGCGCGGAAAACCCGCAGTCGTGGGCCTGCCGTGAATAAGCTGTTGCAGAATCGCGAGTTTCGGATCCGCTTCCATGCAAGCCACAAGGCGCAGCACTGCATCCGCGGTCATTTCTGAATCGGCATCAAGGCACAACATGAAGTCATGCCCGCCCGCGTGATGGTCCAGAAACTCCATCACATTGCCGGATTTGAAGCCGGTATTTTGCGCACGGCGCCGGTAATGCGTCGCGATGGGCTGCGCGGCGGCAAAAGCGCGGCAGGCTTCCTCTTCGGCGCTGGCTTCGGTGCCTTCGGGCGTATCAGACAGGAACCAGAGCGAGAAACGATCCGCCGCGCCGGCAGCCGCCAATCCCGCCAGCAAACGTGCAAGTGGCGGCAGCACCAGCGCCATGTCTTCGCGCCGGATACAAATGGCAATCGCGGTGCGGGCTTGCGGCAAGCCAGTACGCGCAGCGGCAAGCGCCGGCAGCACGGCGGCGGCGGGGTCGCGCGCAAACAGCAGAATGCCTAGCCCGATCAGCGCATTGCCTGCCGAAAGCGCCGCCCAAGGCAAAGTCCCCGCGATGCAGACCAGAATCAGGATTTCCGCCACCGTCCAGCCGCCCGGCGCCAGCGTGGCCCAGGCAAGCCAAAACAACCCGGCCATGATGGCGCTGGCCAGGGCCAGAAAAGCGATGCGTCGCGTCAGGATCGGCGCTTTGGTCACAGCGCCCGCTTATGCCGTGACCAAAGAGGTTTGGCGATACGTCGCGGGCGTCAGTCTATCTGCGCCCCGGAAGCGCGCACTACGGGCGCCCAGATTTCAACCTCTCGGCGCATGAAGGCGTCATATTCCGCCGGGCCAAGCGGCCAGGGTTCCGCGCCGTAATCACGCACGCGCTGGGCGATGGCGGGATCATTAAGTGCCGCGACAATCTCTGCCCCCAGCCTTTCGCGAATGGCCGCCGGCACGCCGGCCGGGGCGGTGATGCCATACCAGGAAGCGACATCGAAATTTGGCACGCCCTGTTCTTCCAGGCTTGGCACTTCCGGCATGGTGCTGGAACGCTTTGCGGTCGAAACGCCAAGCGCCTTCAACAAGCCACCCAGAACCTGCTGGCGTGATGCCGGCGCGTTATCAATCGCGAAAAGTGTTTCGCCATTCATCACGGCCGCCATGGAAGGCGCGGTGCCGCGATAGGGCACATGCGTCACCTCAAACCCCATGCGCATGCCAAACAGCAGCCCGGAAAGATGCGAAGACGTGCCCGACCCGGCCGAGGAAAAATTCGCCCGCGCCGGATTGGCCTTGCAGAAAGCCACCAATTCCGCGACGGATTTGATCGGGCTATCGCCCTTGATGATCAGCACATTCGGCATGGCGGCGATGCGCGCCACCCCTGGCAAATCCTTGAGTGGATCAAAGGAAAGCCGCCGATAAAGCGTCGGCCCAATCCCGTGGGACGCGATGTGATTAACGTAAAAGGTATAGCCCTCCGGCGCCGCCCGTGCGGTGACTTCCGCCCCCACCATGCCGCCCGCCCCTGGGCGCGGGTCTATGATCATCGGCTGGCCCAGCCTTTCGCGCAGCCGGTTTTCCATCATGCGCAGAAAGATATCGGAAACCCCGCCTGCCGCGCCGCCAATCACGAAGCGCAGCGGCTTATCCGGCCAGGTGCCCTGCGCCTTCACTGCCGGTGCCGCCAAAAGCACCGCCCCAGCCGCAATCATGCTTCTGCGCGTGATCATCTCTTTCCCCCCGTGTTAGCCTTGGTTTGACCCAAGCCTAACATGAAAGCCCCGCTTGAGAAGGGAAATCACGCCGCCGGCAGCAGCACCATGAAGCGCGCGCCGGTCACGGCGCCGCCGGCATCGCGGATATTCTCCGCCGAAATGCGCCCGCGCAGGCCTTCTACAATCTGCCGGCTGATGGAAAGCCCAAGGCCGGAATGCTGGCCGAAGCGCTCCCCGCTGGGGCGTTCGGAATAGAAACGCTCAAAAATGCTTTCCAGCTTATGTTCGGGAATGCCGGGGCCTTGGTCTTCCACCACCACTTCCACCATGGCGCCGGCATGGCGCGCAGTGACCTTCACCGTGCCATGCGATGGGCTGAAGGAAAGCGCATTGCCCAGCAGATTGCGGAACACCTGCACAATGCGCCCTTCCACGCCACGCACCACAAGCGGCCCGGCCTCGGCTTCCAGCAATACCACCGGGTCATCATCATCATCGCGCGTCGCGGCGTGCAGTTCAGAAAGCGCCGCCAGGATGGGCGCGATATCCACGGGCATCGAGACGGTGCGCGACAATTCCGCATCCACGCGCGATGAATCGCTGATATCGCCAATCAACCGATCCATCCGCACCGCATCATCGGCAATGATCGCGAGTAAGCGGTTGCGGCTGGCGGGGTCTTCCACACGGCGCAGCGTTTCAATGGCGCTGCGCACACTCGTCAACGGATTGCGCAATTCATGCGCCACATCGGCGGCGAAGCGTTCATTGGCGTCAATCCGCGCCCAAAGCGCGCGGGCGGAATTCTGCAAATCCCGCGCCAATACACCGATTTCATCATTGCGCTTCAGCAATGCGTCCGGTACGGATTGCGCGCGGCCTTCACCTTCACGGATGCGTTGCGTGGCGCGCGCCAGGTCAAGCATTGGCGTTGCGATGGTGCGGGACAGATAAAGCGAAAGTGCCACCGTCAGAATCAGCGCGGTGGCAAACAGCAGCAGCACGGAAGCGCGGATTTCAAAGAGCCGCCGATCCACTTCGCGCGCTTCGCGTGTCAGCAGCACAATGCCAACACTTTGCGTGCCGCGCCGCGCGGGTTCTGCGACACTCACCAGCAAGCGGCCATCGGCGCTGCGGCGGATATAGGGGGTGACGCCGCCTTCAAGCGCCATGCGCAATTCCTCGCGCCGATCGGGGCCAAGATCGGGCTGCCAATCGAAATCCGGCGCATCGGGGGCGCTATCTACCACCATGCCCGGGCCGCCGCGCCCGCGCAGCAGGGCCGGGAAAAGGCCGACCGTTCTTTCGTAAATGCCGGCCACGGTGGAGGTCAGCGCGCCGCGCGGTTCCGGCGGCGGCAAGGGTTCGGCAATCACGGCGCCGCCCACCCCATCACGAATCCGGCTATCGGCGACCAGCAGGCCGGCCGTGTCCAACAACCGCGCCTGAGTATTGGGCGAAGGGTCCACCAGGCGCCGCAGCAAGGGCCGCGCCGCTTCCAATTGCAGCACATAGCGTTCGCCTTCAGGCCGCACCGCGGCTTCGGCGATAGCACCGGCATAGATGCGCGCCTGGGTGCGCATGGCCTCAACCTCCGCGCCCAAAAGCGCGTTCTGATATTGGTCGAGGTAGAGCAAGGAGGCCGCGAGCAGCGCCGGTGGCAGGGCGTTCAGCAGCAGGATGCGCCGAAGCAAGGGCGAAAAGCCACGTTTCGCTTGTTCCGGCTGAGCCTCAGCTTCCGAAAGGCGATCGAGCGGCGGGGAGGTATCGGGCACGGCCCGGGTTTAACGCGGAACGCGCGCCAAGGAAATCGCGCTGAAAAGTTCAGCCCCGGCGAATGGGCGGCACGCTGCCCCCGCCCTGGGGTGGCGGCGGTGCGCCCCAACCCCCGGAAGGCGACGGCGGAGGACCTTGCGGCTGCCATCCCCCCGGCGCCTGCTGCGGATAGGGCGGTTGATAGCCGCCGCCATAGCCTCCGGGAGGAAGCTCCGGCGCCAGCGGGTCAGGGCCGAAGCGATTATAGCCTGGCGTGCCGCGCAGAAAGCCCGCAACGATGAAGGCCCAAAGCCAGCCGATCAGGGGGATGAAATTCACCAGCACCCACCAGCCGGATTTGTCGCGGTCATGCCAACGCTTGGCCTGCCCCGCGAGGCCGATCCAAAGCCCAACCAGACCAGCGATGATGGAGAAAGGCCCCATATTCACATCGCCCATGCCTGATTTATCGGGCAGGGCATTTCTGGCGCCGAAGAACTGCGCATCCAGCGCGCTGGCGGCGATGTTGATGCCAATCGGGATCAGAAAATAGAAAATCCACCAGGTCTTGCGGCTGATGCGGCCATTGAAGCTGAACCATTGTGCCAGGGTCATGGGCCTTCCTCTCCAGTCTTAAGCTGCAAGACTATCGCGTATGGGGCCCGAAGGAAATCTCACCCCCCCAACAACAACCCCGGCAAAGCCGCCATATCCGAAAAAGTCTCCGCCCCATGCGCCGCCAGCACGCCAGCAGGGCTTTCATGACAGAAGCCCATCACGCGGCAGCCAGCCGCGCGCCCCGCGCGTACGCCGGGCACGCTATCTTCAATCACCACGCAATCCTGCGGCGCCGCGCCACAGGCCGCGGCGGCGGCCAGGTACATATCCGGCCAGGGCTTGGGGCGCGGCACATCCTCATAGGAAAAAACCCGCCCGGCGAAAATCTGCGCCAGACCCAGGCTCCGCATCTTCGCGGCCAATTCAAAACGCGCGGAATTGGATGCAACCGCCACCGGCACACCTGCGGCAGCAAAGGCACGCACCGCTTCCACCGCACCTGGAATGGCCAGCGTTTCTTCCGCCATGCGCCGCGCGATCAGGGTCGAGATTTCCTGCCCCCATTCGGGCGGCAGCAGCCCCACACGCGCTTCAATGCGGGGCAGCATATCGGGCAGGGCCAGCCCCAGAAATGTCTCCCGCGCTTCGGCTGCCGTCATGGGCCAGCCACGCAGAGTCAATTCCTCCGCGACAATGCTATTCACCACCAATTCGGTATCGGCCAAGACGCCATCGCAATCAAACAGGATGGCGGCGGGGCGCTTCATGCCTCGGCTTTGGCGCGCGCAGGGGCCTCAACGCGCAGCTTCTCATGCGGGCAATCACGATGCTGCTTCGGGCATTGCCGCCCGCCCGCGAAGGAACACAGGCCGCGCCCGGATTGCAGCGCACCGCGCACCAAGCCCGCCAAGGATGCGATGAAAGCCGGATCGCTATTCTGCGCCGGCACGCGGAAATAGCCGGGGATGCCAAGATGCTCGGCTTCTTCCCGGTATTCCACATCCAATTCCACCAGGGTTTCGGAATGCTCCGACACAAAGGCGATGGGGCAGATCAGGATCGCGGTTTTTTCTTTGGCCGCGCGTTCAATCTCGCCTTCTGTGGAAGGCCCGATCCAGACCTGAGGTGTCACGCGGGATTGATAGCAGACAATGTGGTCAAGTTCCGGCATCGCCAATTCAGCAACCACCGCGGCGACGGTTTGTTCGACCTGCCATTGATAGGGATCACCCGCTTTCACAATGGATTCCGGCAGGCCATGGGCGGAAAACAACACGCGCAGCGGTACTTCCGCCGGCAATTCCGCGCGCGCCTTGGCATAGGCTTCACGCACCAGCCGCGCAGTTGCTGCCGCAAAGCCCTGATCCGAATGCCAGCAGCACAGCGCCGTGGTCGGCACATCCATCCCAATCTTCCGCGTGGCATCCTGCCAGGCAACCAGGCTTGATCCCGTGGTGGTGGTGGAGAATTGTGGATAAAGCGGCACCAGCAGAATACGATCCGGCGCCCATTCCTTCACGGCGCGGGCACATTCATCGCTCATCGGGTGCCAATAGCGCATGGCGACAAAGCAGCGGGTTTCCGTGCCCGGTTCATTGGCCAAGGCGGCTTCAAGGCTGCTCGCCTGTTCTTCCGTCAATTCCCGCAGCGGCGAACGCCCGCCCAGCACCGCATAGTTTTCCTGGGCGGGTTTGGTGCGGCGCCAGGCGATCAGCTTGCCAAGCCAGGGGCGGATGAAGCCCGGCACGCGCAGAATGGCGGGGTCCGTGAACAGGTTCACCAGGAATGGCCGCACGCTTTCCGGCGCATCGGGGCCGCCGAGGTTGAACAGCACGATTGCCAGGCGCTGGCGGCGCGGCGTTGCGGGCATCATCTGATCCATACGCCCGCACATGACATGCGCGGGCTGGGGGTCAAGGGTTCAAAGCGGCTGGGGGAGCGTTTTTTCGCCCCCAGGCGCCAGATTCAGGCATTTCCTTGGACAGGGGCGGCGGCGGCCTGCTGCTGCGCGCGGCGATTCTGCCATAGGGCCACGAAATCGATCGGCGCCAGCAGCACGGGCGGGAAGCCGCCATCGCGCGTCACATCGGCCAGGATATTGCGCGCGAAGGGGAACAACAGGCGCGGGCATTCCACCAGCAGCACGGGTTCCAGCATCTCCGGCGCGATGCCATTTACGGTAAAAATGCCGCAATAGACCAATTCGGCGATGAAGGCGGGTGTCTCACCGGCAAGCTTTGCTTCACAGCGGATTTGCAGCGTGACCTCGAAATTCTCCTGGCCTTCCTGCAGGCGGCGGGCCTGGACATCCAGCGCAATGTCAACCTTGGGCGCTTCGCGCAGATTGATGAAGATCTGCGGCGCGCCCGGCACTTCGAAGGACAGATCCTTGGTGTATTGCAAATTGAGCGTGATGGGGCTGGGCGCCATCTGCCCGGGGCCATTCACGGGCTGGGCGGCGGATTGTTCGGACATGATAAAGCCTTTCGAAACGGGGGCGGCCAAGGCCGTTTATGTGGCCGGGGCGGTAGCACGCGAGGGGCAGGGCGGCAAACCAGCCCTGATCACCTGCCCCCTGCCCCGCCGGGCTCAAAAAACTGCGGATGGTTGAATTGGAACATGCGCGCATTCAGCGCCAGCCCGGTTTCAATCTGAGTCAGCGTCACGCGGGTTTCCCGCCCCTGCGCATCCAGCACCGCCCATTGGCGCAATTCCAGCGGTTCCGGCTGGAAAACCAGGGTCAGGGAGCCCTCACGCGGGTCATTGGTGCGGAACAGGGTAATGCGCAGAAACCCGCCATCGCGCTGGATGCGGCTGATGGTGACATCCCCGGAAAGCCGGATTTCTGGGCGCAGCAGCATCCCCAGTGGGGTGGCGCCGGTGGGCAGTGTGGTGGGCGACTTCAATTCCCGGTCATAGAGCAGGAATTGGTTGCCATCCGCCACCAGCAACAGGGGCTCGGGCGGGTCATAATCAAAGCGCATTCGCCCAGGGCGGGAGATATAGGCCCAGCCTTGCGCCGAGGCGCCATTTTGTGCGATTTGCAGAAACCGGGCGCGCAGCGTGGTCAGCCGGTTCAAATAAGCCTCGACAGCCGCGATATCGCGCCGGTCGCGTTCGGAAAGCGCAGCCCCCTGGGCCTGGGCCAGGGCAGGGAACGGCAGCAAAAGGGGGGCGGCAAGCAGGGCGCGGCGGAACATGACCCCTCATGTGGACTGCCTGGGCGCCAAGGGGAAGGCCCCCGGCGCTTGCTTGATCCATGGGGGGCGTTAGCTTGCCCCCGCACCAGAAGGGGTAGGCCATGACACAGCGCGAGGATTTGAACCGCTTTGGCAAGGCTGAGCGCGCTGAGATTTTCGGCGCGGGCGAAGCCGCGCTGGCCAATGATGTGCTTGGCTTTGGCGATCTGATGGCCGAGCTTGTCTATGGCCAAATCTGGAACCGGCCCGGGCTTTCCCGCCAGGACCGCATGGCGGTAACGCTGGCTGTGCTCTGTTCCGTGCAAAACCAGGCGCAGTTGCGCCGCCACGTTGCGGCTGCCTTGAAGCTTGGCCTGACGCCGCGCGCCATTGTGGAAATCCTGATCCAGATCGGCATTTATCGCGGCTTCGCCGCATCCGAAACCGCACTGGAAACTGCTTTGGCGGTCTTTGCTGAGCAAGGCATCACGCTTGAAGCCGACCCACCGCGCAGCGATACGTTGGAAGTGCTGATGGAACGTGGCCGAGACCTGCAAGGCGCGCTGCATGCGGAACGCCGGCATGAAGGCCATGCCGCGCCAGATAACCCCGTCACGGGCAGCATTTATCCGCTGGTGGTGCAGTATTGCTATGGCGAGATCTGGGATCGGCCAGGGCTTGATCGGCGGTTGCGGGCACTTTGCGCCGTTGCATCCTTCGCTGCGCTGGATCATGATATTCTGCTGCGGAAATTCATCCTCTCCGCGCTCAATATCGGGGCCAGCCGGGGTGACATCATTGAAGCGCTGATCCAGGGCGGGCCCTATAACGGGTTCGCCTTCATGCTGAAGGCGCTGAATATCGCGCAGGAAGCCTTTGCCTCGCTGGATAAGGCTTGAACGCAAGCATGAGAAAGGCTCGGCTTTATCTGGCATTGCTGCTGACTGTGCTGCTCACGGCCTGCGCCGTAGCGCCGCCGGCGCCACGGGAAGCGCCGCTTTCCTATCCGCCGCTGGCGCGCGAACGCATGCTCCGCATTGCGGTTGCGGAATGGGAAGAATGGGGGCGGCAGGTTTCAGACCGGCAGCCGGGGCCAGCGCAGGAATCGGACCCCGCCGGCTTTCCGCGCCTACAAGCCTATTGGCGGGCGGTGCCTGAAGGGGGCGACATCATCACGCGCAATCGCGCGCTTTTCCGCGCGGGGTATGAAGGGCAATGGCAGCAGGATGCCTGGTCCGCCGCCTTCATTTCTTTTGTGATGCAGACAGCCGGGATTGATGCGCGGGAATTCCGGCCTTCTGCCGCGCATGGCACCAGCATTGATGGCATGGTCGCGGATGCGCGGGATTTTCCGCACCAGGCACCCTTCATCCCGCATCGGGTGCGGGACCGCGTTGCAGCGCCTGGGGATTTGCTCTGCGCTGATCGATCCAGGCGGCCCTTGGCCCATTGGCAGGACCGCGCCGGGGATCAGGGGCGGTTTCGGCCCATGCATTGCGATATTGTCATCCGCAACCACAACGGCATGGTTGAAGCCATTGGCGGCAATATTCAGGATGCGGTGACCAAGGCCCGCTTCCCGACCGACCGGCGCGGCATTTTGCTGCCTGCCCCCCCTGGCGCGCCGCAATGGTTCGCCATATTCGAAAACCGACTTGGGCGGCTGCCGCCCTGGACCGCACTGCCCAACCCGGAGGCTTCACGCCCGTGACCGATCTGTTTTCCCCGCTGACGCTGCGCGGCGTCACTTTTTCCAATCGCATCGGCGTGGCGCCCATGTGCCAATATTCCTGCCATGATGATGGCATTCCAACCGAATGGCATTTGGTCCATCTGGGCGCGCGTGCCGCCGGGGGCGCTGGCATGGTGATGGTGGAAGCCACCGCCGTGACGGCGGAAGGGCGGATCAGCCCCGGCGATGTCGGCATTTGGTCTGACGCGCATCTGCCAAGCCACACGCAATTGGCATCTGCACTTTCTGCACTCGGCACCGTGCCCGCCATTCAATTGGCGCATGCCGGCCGCAAGGCATCGCGCAAGCAGGCCTGGCTGCCCGGCCCCGCCGAGCCTTCCTGGGAAACCCTTGGCCCTTCCGGGGATGCTTTTGGTGATTTCATCCCGCCGCGCGCCATGACGGAAGCGGATATTGCCGCCACCATCGAAGCCTTTGTCGCCGCGACCAAGCGTTCCATCAAGGCCGGCTATCGGCTGATCGAACTGCACGCCGCGCATGGCTATTTGCTGCATCAATTCCTGAGCCCGCTTTCCAATAAACGCAATGATCGCTGGGGCGGGGATTTTGATGGCCGGTCGCGCCTGCCGCTGGAAATCGCCGCCGCCATGCGCGCTGCCATGCCAGCCGATGCGGTGCTGGGTGTGCGCGTTTCGCATACGGATTGGGTGGAAGGCGGCTGGACCACCGAAGAAACCGTGGAGCTTTCGCGCCGCTTCAAGGCGATTGGCGTGGATTTCATGGATGTGTCTTCCGGCGGCAATGATCCGCGCCAGCAAATCCCGCTGGGGCCTGGCTATCAGGTGCCAGGTGCGGCGGCGGTGAAAAAAGGTGCCGGCATCGTCACCGCCGCGGTCGGGCTGATCACGGAAGCGAAGCAGGCGCAGGCCATTCTGGATGAAGGCCATGCGGATTGGATTTATCTGGCGCGCGTGTTGCTGCGCGACCCTTATTGGCCCTTGCATGCAGCAGCCGAACTCGGCCGCACGGAAGCGGTGCCTACGCCCCCGCAATATGATCGTGGCTGGAATGCGCTCGGCAAGACGAAAATGGCCATGCCCATCGCCAACCCCATGCCACGCTTGGGATGAGCACGCGCTTTTCCTTCGACAATAGCTATGCCCGCCTGCCGGAACACTTCTACATCCGGCAGGCACCCATTGCCGTGGCGGCGCCTCGGCTGGTGTATTTCAACGCGCCGCTTGCGGAAGCGCTTGGCCTTGATGCGGCGGTGCTTGCCGGCGCTGAGGGGGCGGCGATTTTCGCTGGCAATCTTGTGCCGGAGGGCGCGGAGCCCTTGGCCATGGCCTATGCCGGGCATCAATTTGGCGGCTTCAGTCCGCGCTTGGGAGATGGCCGCGCGCTACTACTAGGCGAGGTGATTGGCCGTGACGGGCAACGCCGCGATATCCATCTGAAAGGTAGCGGGCGCACGTTGTTTTCGCGCGGTGGCGATGGCCGCGCCGTGCTGGGGCCGATGCTGCGCGAAGCCATCATCAGCGAAGCCATGGCAGCGCTTGGCGTGCCGACCACGCGCGCGCTTGCCGTGGCGATGACGGGTGAGGCGGTGCTGCGCGAAAAATTGCAACCGGGCGCCGTGCTGACGCGCGTGGCGGCCAGCCATATTCGTGTCGGCAGCTTTCAATATTTCGCCGCGCAGGAAGATCAGGAAGCGCTGAAGATCCTCGCGGATTTCGCCATTGCGCGGCATGATCCTGCGGCGGCTGAGGCAGAAAACCCCTATGCTGCGCTGCTGTCAGGCGTGATTGCGCGTCAGGCGCGGCTGATCGCGACCTGGCTTCATATCGGCTTCATTCATGGCGTGATGAATACCGACAATATGACCATCAGCGGTGAGACGATTGATTACGGCCCCTGCGCCTTCATGGATGCCTATGATCCCGGAACGGTATTGAGTTCCATTGATCATGGCGGGCGCTATGCCTATGCCAATCAGCCGCGCATGGCGCAGTGGAATTTGGCGCGTCTGGCGGAAGCGCTGCTGCCGCTTTTGGCAGAACAGGAAGAAGCCGCGCTGGAGCTTGCACAAACCGCCCTTGGCGCCTTCGCCCCTGCCTTTGAAGCCGCCTATTTCGATGGCTTCGCGCGGAAGATCGGCATTGCGGAACGCTTGCCGGAAGATACCGCGCTGATCGAGGATTTGCTCCGCCGCATGGCGGAACAGGGCGCTGATTTCACCTTGACGTTCCGCGCCTTGGCCGATGCGGCTTCGGGCGATGCGGGGGCAGCCCGCGCACAATTCACCGACCCGGCAGCGTTTGATTCCTGGGCGGAGGGTTGGCGCGCAAGGTTGGCAGAAGAGGCTGACCCAGCGCGCCTGATGCGCGCCAGCAACCCCGCCTTCATCCCGCGCAATCATTTGGTGGAGGCTGCCATCCGCGCCGCCGAGGACCGCGATGATTTCCGCCCCTTTGAGGCGCTTATGGCAGTCTTGGCGCGGCCCTTTGAAGATCAGCCGGATCACTCCCAATACGCCAACCCGCCCAAGCCGGAAGAACGCGTGCTGGCCACCTTCTGCGGGACCTGAGATCACGCCCCGCCTGTTGCCTTTCAGAGGAAAAAGGACCACATAGGTCCGGAAACCGCCTCCTACCCAAAGGGCCACGCCATGTTCATCGAAACCGAAGCCACCCCGAACCCCGCCACGCTAAAATTCCTGCCAGGCCGGGATGTGATGGGCGATCGCGGCACGGCGGATTTCACCAGCGTCGAGGAAGCTGCGGGCCGCTCCCCACTCGCTGAGCGGCTTTTTGGCCTGGGTGAAGTGGCGCGCGTGTTCTTCGGTTCGGATTTCGTGACCGTGACCAAGATGCTGGATGCCGATTGGCAGATGCTGCGCCCGCAGGTGCTGGGCGCCATCATGGAACATTATTTGGCCGGCATGCCGATCCTGGAAGGTGCCGCGGCCGAGGAACATGCCGAGGATTTTGAGGCAGCCGATCAGGAAATCGTCGCCCAGATCAAGGAATTGCTGGATACGCGCGTGCGCCCGGCGGTGGCGAGTGATGGTGGCGATATCGTGTTTCGCGGCTTCCGCGATGGCGTTGTGCGGCTGCGCATGCAGGGTGCTTGTTCCGGCTGCCCATCTTCCCGCGCCACGCTGAAGCATGGCGTGGAAAACATGCTGCGCCATTACGTGCCGGAAGTGGTGGCGGTGGAACAGGTGGAAGCCTGACGCTATAGCCTTTTTTCCTGCCGCCTTTACGGAGCCAAACCATGTCCGAAACTGCCGCGCCCCTTGATGACCTCGCGCTAGATCAGCTTTTTCGCGCTGCGCGTACCCAGAACAAGTGGCAGGACCGGCCCGTGCCGGATGCCAAGCTGCATGAGCTTTACGATCTGCTGAAATGGGGCCCGACTTCGGCCAATTCCTCACCCGCGCGCTTTGTCTTCATCCGCACGTCGGAAGGCAAGGCGAAGCTCAAGGAAGCGCTTTCGGCGGGGAATACCGAGAAAACCATGACCGCGCCGGTCACGGCGATTGTTTGCTACGACAGCTATTTCTACGACAAGCTCGGCCAGCTTTTCCCGCATGCAGATGCCAAGCCCTGGTTCACCTCAAGTCCTGAATTCGCGGAAAAGACTGCGTTTCGGAATGGCTCTCTTCAGGGCGCTTATCTGATGTTGGCGGCGCGCGCGGTGGGCTTGGATGTCGGCGCCATGAGCGGCTTTGACAATGCCAAGGTGGATGAGCTGTTCCTGTTCGGCACCGGCTGGAAGTCCAACTTCCTGGTCAATCTGGGCTATGGCGACCCCGCCGGCCTGTTCCCCCGCAGCCCTCGGCTTTCCTTTGATGAGGCCGCGCGGCTGGAATAGGCGCACCGCGCCCGCCGGGTTTGCCCCCGGCGGGTTCTAGACTAAACAGGCAGCAACACACGCAAATTGAGAGACTGCCTTGAACAAGCCGCTGCCCAATTCCTTCCGCCAGGGGCCTGATGCCCGTGGACGCTTCGGCCCTTATGGCGGGCGTTTCGTTGCTGAAACGCTGATGCCGCTGATCCTTGAGGTTGAAAAAGCCTATGAGGAAGCGAAGCGCGACCCTGCCTTCATGAATGAATGGCGGCGCTTGCTGACCCATTATGTGGGCCGGCCAAGCCCGCTTTGGTTGGCGGAACGCCTGACGCAAAAGCTTGGCGGGGCGAAAATCTATTTCAAGCGCGATGAGCTGAACCATACCGGCGCGCATAAGATCAATGCCGTGCTTGGACAGATCATGCTGGCGAAGCGCATGGGCAAAACGCGCATCATCGCGGAAACCGGCGCCGGGCAGCATGGCGTTGCCACCGCGACTGCTTGTGCCTTGTTCGACCTGCCCTGCACCGTGTTCATGGGTGCCACCGATGTGGAACGCCAGCAGCCTAACGTGTTTCGCATGAAGCTATTGGGGGCAGAGGTTGTGCCCGTGACCTCCGGCGCTGCGACGCTGAAGGATGCGATGAATGAAGGGCTGCGCGATTGGGTCGCCAATGTGCACGATACCTATTACTGCATCGGCACGGTCGCTGGCCCGCATCCCTTCCCGATGATGGTGCGCGATTTCCAATCCGTGATTGGCACAGAAGCGCGCGAGCAAATGATGGCCGCCGAAGGGCGCCTGCCGGATTTGCTGGTGGCTGCGATTGGCGGCGGTTCCAATGCCATGGGGTTGTTCTACCCCTTCCTGGATGATCCAAGCGTTGCAATGCACGGCGTGGAAGCCGCCGGCAAGGGCATGGATACGGAAGAACACGCGGCGTCGCTCACGAAGGGCCGCCCCGGCGTTTTGCACGGCAACCGCACCTATCTGTTGCAGGATGACTTCGGCCAGATACTGGAAGCGCATTCGATCAGCGCCGGCCTGGACTATCCCGGTGTTGGCCCCGAACACGCCTGGCTGCATGACATCAAGCGCGTGGAATACATGAGTGCGACGGATGATGCGGCGCTGTCGGCCTTCCAGCTTTGTTCGCGCATGGAAGGCATCATCCCCGCTTTGGAACCGGCGCATGCGCTGGCGCATGTGATCAAGATAGCGCCCAGCATGCCGAAGGATAAGCTGATCATCATGAATATGTGCGGGCGTGGCGATAAGGATATCTTCACCGTGGCGCGCGCCCTTGGCGTATCGATGTGAGTGTCATGACCCAAACCTCCCGCATCGCCGCGCGCTTCGCTTCCCTGCGCGCCGAAGGGCGCGGCGCCTTGATACCGTTTCTGGAAGCTTTCGATCCGGACCGCGCGACCGCCATGGAAATCCTGCGCGGCTTTCCGGGTGCGGGCGCGGATTTGATTGAAATCGGCTGCCCCTTCACGGACCCCATGGCCGATGGCCCAACCGTGCAGCGCGCCGGCCAGCGCGGGCTGAAGGCGGGCGCGACGCTTGCCGGCACCCTGCAAATGGTGCGCGAATTTCGCACCGGAGATGCCGCAACGCCGATCATTCTGATGGGGTATTACAATCCTATCCTGTCCTATGGCGCCAATTTCTGCGCTGATGCTGCGGCGGCGGGCGTGGATGGCCTGATCATTGTGGATGTGCCGCCGGAAGAAGCGGATGAAATTGAACCCCAAGCGCGTGCCGCCGGGCTTGATATGATCCGCCTGATTGCGCCGACCACAGATGATGCACGCATGATCAAGGTTTTGGCCGCGACATCCGGCTTCATCTATTACGTTGCCATCACCGGCATCACCGGCACACGCAGCGCGACCGGCGCCGAATTGGCCGAAGCCATTCCGCGCATCCGCAAACACACCAAGCTGCCAATCGCGATTGGCTTTGGCGTGCGCACACCGGAACAGGCGGCTGAGGCCGCGCGGATTGCCGATGGCGCTGTGGTGGCCTCAGCGTTGATTGATGTTCTGGCGAATGATCTGGACGCGGAAGGCCGCGCCAAGCCTGGCACCGCGCAGAAGGTGCTGGATCAGGTTGCGGCGCTGGCTGCGGCGGTGCGGAGTGTCAAGAAGGGCGCCTGAAGGCGTCGCTTAGGTTGTTGAGAGGAAAACTTTATGGCTGCCCCCATTGGTCCCCTATCTGGTTTGCGTGTGCTTGATCTGACGCGCGTTTTGGCCGGCCCCACCTGTACCCAAATGCTGGGCGATTTGGGCGCGGAAGTGATCAAGATTGAACGCCCGGAAGCGGGCGATGATACGCGCGGCTTCGCACCGCCTTTCGTGCCGAATACGAAGGAAAGCGCTTATTTCGTCGGCGTCAATCGCAACAAGAAATCCGTGACACTGGATATCGCCAAGCCCGAGGGTCAGGCGATCATCCATAAGCTGCTGGAACATTGCGATATCCTGGTTGAGAACTTCAAGGTCGGCGCCTTGGCGAAATACGGCCTGGGCTATGAGCAATTGGCCAAGACCCATCCGCGCCTGATCTATTGTTCCATCACTGGCTTCGGCCAGACAGGCCCTTACGCGCCGCGCCCTGGTTATGATGCGCTGATCCAGGCCATGGGTGGTGTCATGTCGCTCACGGGCGAACCCAATGGCTCACCGCAAAAGGTTGGTGTGCCGGTCGCTGATCTTTTCGCGGGGCTTTATGGCTGCATTGGCATTCTGGCGGCGGTGAACCATCGTAACAATACCGGGCAAGGCCAGCAGATTGATATCGGCATGCTGGACACGCATGTGGCCTGGCTCGCCAATCAGGGCATGAATTATCTGGCGACAGGCGAAAACCCGCCGCGCCTTGGCAATCAGCACCCGAATATCGCGCCCTATCAGGAATTTCCGACCAAGGATGGCTATATCATCCTGGCGGTTGGCAATGACCCGACTTTTGAACGCTTCTGCAAGGCTTTCGGCCAGGAAGCTTTGCTGGCCGACCCGCGCTTCGCCACCAACCCGATCCGTGTGCAGAATCGCCAATTGGTGACGGATACGCTGACGCCCGTGATGAAATCCAAAACCACGGCGGAATGGATTGATGCGCTGGAAGCGCTCAAGATCGGCTGTGGCCCCATCAATACGCTGGAACAGGTTTTCGCCGACCCGCATGTGCAGGCGCGCGAAATGGTCGTGGAAATGGCGCATGGCAGTGGTGAGACGGTGAAGGTCATCGCCAATCCCGTGAAGCTTTCCGCGACCCCGCCCAGCTATCGCAGCGCGCCGCCCGTGCTTGGCGAACACACCAATGCCGTGCTGGGCGATGTGCTGAAGATGAGTGCGGCGGAAATTGCCGCACTCAAGGACAAAGGCATTTTGTGATGGCGCTGCCCGCGGGTGCCCGCGCCGGCGCTTTGCGCTGGCTTTCGCCTGCGGGTTTCTTCGCGCTGCGCTGGCTGGAATGGGGCCCGCTTGATGGCGCGCCTGTGATTTGTGTGCATGGGCTGACGCGGAGTGGGCGGGATTTTGATGCACTCGCCGCCGCACTTGCCGCTTCCGGTCGGCGCGTGTTTTGCCCGGATTTGCCGGGGCGTGGTGCTTCGGATTGGTTGCCCAACCCCGCGCTCTATCAGCCACCGATCTATTCCCAGGCTTTGGCGCATCTTTTGGCGCGCATGGATGGGCCGGTGGATTGGGTCGGCACATCTTTGGGCGGCATTTGCGGCATGGGCATTGCCGCAACACCCGGTAATGTGATCAGGCGCATGGTGCTGAATGATGTCGGCGCCATCATCCCCGCCGCAGCCCTAAAACGCATTCGCGATTACATCAATCAGCCCGCGCAGGCCTTTCGCGATATCGCTGCGCTGGAAGCGCATTTGCGCAAGGTGCATGCGCCCTTTGGCAAGCTAAGCGATGCCGAATGGCGGCATTTGGCGGAAACCTCTGCCCGGCGCGATGCAGAAGGCGCGCTGCAATTGCATTACGATCCCGCGATCACGCATGCCTTCAGCACGGGCGATATTGCGGATATTGATCTTACGCCCTTCTGGACGACCATTGCCATTCCGGTGCTGATTCTGCGCGGTGTCACCAGCGATATCTTGCCCGCGGAAGTCGCGGCGGAAATGGCGCGCAAGCCAAACGCGCGGCTGATTGAAATTGCCGATGCCGGCCATGCGCCGGCCCTGATGGCGGCGGGCCAAATCGGCGCCATTCAGGATTTCCTGAACGCACCATAGCGCTTGGCGCCACGCGCCCGGCCTGCTTCACTGTTTCCATGATTTGATCGAGGTTTGCCGCATGTATGATGTGATTGTGGTGGGCGCGGGTTCATCGGGCGCGGCTTTGGCTGCTCGGCTTTCTGAGGATTCGCATCGGCGCGTGTTGCTGCTGGAAGCAGGGCGCGATTGGCGCTCGGCGGAAGCACCACCTGAACTCCGCAGCCCGAATATCGTGCCCTTCATGCATGACCCGAAGCACCAGGCCGCCTGGCAATGGCCAGGGCTGATGACGCGGCGCACCCGCGCTCAGGCACCGAAATTCTATTGGCGCGGCAAGGCGCTGGGTGGTTCCTCCACAGTCAATGCACAAATCGCCATCCGTGGCGTGCCAGCCGCTTTCGATGCCTGGGCGGAAGCAGGATGTGAGGGTTGGTCAGCGGCTGATGTCATGCCCCTTTTCGATGCCATCGAAGATGATGCGAATTATGGAACGCCCGGCAAGCGCCAAGGCGGCCCCATCCCGGTCTGGCGCATGCCGGAAGAAAATTGGGGCGCGGTGGATCGTGCGCTGCGTGATGCCGCGCGGCTGGCAGGTTATCCCGTGAAGCCCGATTTGAACGCGCCGGAAGGCGAAGGGCTTTCCTGCAACCCGATCAATCTGCGGCACGGCCAGCGCGTGACGACCAATGATGGCTATCTGGAACCAGCGCGTGGGCGGGCGAACCTGACCATTCGCGGTGATGCCTTGGTGGATCGCGTGATCTTCGAAGGGCGCCGCGCGGCTGGTGTGCGCGTGCGCTTCGGTGCCGGCGCTTTAGAGGATATTGCTGCGCGAGAAGTGGTGCTTTGTGCCGGCGCCATCCATAGCCCCTGCATTTTGATGCGCAGCGGCATCGGCCCTGCCCAGGCTTTGCGCGGCTTGGGTATTGACGTGCTTCATGATGCGCCTGCTGTCGGGCAGCATTTCATGGATCACCCGATCCTACGCGCAAGTCTTGCGCTGAAGCCTGGCTTTCGCGCTGAAGGCGCTGATGCGCGGCATACCAATTGCTGCCTGACCTATAGCAGCAAGCTTGGCGGTGGTGGTGAGCGTGACATGATCATCATCGCCTACAACCATCGCGGCCTGGCTGAAGGCGGCGTGGCGCCTAATGGCGGCATAGGTGTGGCACTTTATGATGCGCTGTCGCGCGGGGAAGTGCGTTTGACCTCAGCCGATCCTGGTGCGCAGCCGGTGGTGGAAGAAAATATGCTGGACCATCCGGCGGACCGGCTGCGGATGCGTGATGGCGTGCGGCGCCTTGCGAAGCTTTGCGCCTTGTCGCCGGTGGCCGATATTGCGGACGCCATCACCTTTGGCGAAACCGCGCTTACCATGACGGAAGCCGCCGCGCTTTCGGATGATGCTTTGGATGCGCTGATGCTCGATCAGGCAGGCGATATCCAGCACGCCGCCGGCACTTGCCGCATGACCGCGCATGAGGACCCGCGCGGTGTGGTTGACCCTGATCTGAAGGTGCGCAGTGTGGAAGGGCTCCGTATCGCAGATGCTTCCATCATGCCAAGTGATTGCCGCGCCAATCTGCATTTCACCTGTGTGATGATTGGTGAAGCGGCGGCGCGGCGGATGCGCGCGGTTTGAAAATGCACTGAAAAAGACCCTCAATGAAAAAAGCGCTCAGCCCCGCGCCTTCTCAATAAGCTGTCCTTCTTCCACGCGCAAAATACGGTCATGGAAGCGCGCCACCGCCGGGCGATGCGCAATCGAAACCATGGTCAGCCCAGGTACTGCGCGCTTCAGCCTTTCATACATGGCTTCCTCCGCTTCCGGGTCCAGGCTTGCGGTGGCTTCATCCAGGAAAAGCCAATCCGGGCGCTGCAAAAAAGCGCGGGCGAAGGATAGCCTTTGCTGTTCGCCGCCCGAAAGTCTTTGGCCCCAGCTATCAGCTTCATCCAAGCGCGCCGCGAAATGGCCAAGCCCCGCTTCATTGAGCGCGGCAAGAACTTCAGCATCGCTGAAGCGCACCTCATCTTCCGGGTAGCAAACGGCGCGCTTCAGGGTACCAAGCGGCAGATAAGGGCGTTGCGGCAGAAACAGAACGCGCGCATTCTGTGGCAGTGAAATACTGCCGCTGCCAAAGGGCCAAATGCCGGCAATGGCGCGAAACAGCGTGGATTTGCCTGAACCCGAAGGGCCATTGATCAGCACCGCTTCGCCAGGCGTGACCGTCATCTCTGCGCCGCTCAGCAACACGCGCCCATCAGGCAGTGAGAGTGTAATATCTCTCAACGTAAGCTCGTTCGCTGTAGCCTTGCCTGAACGCGGCCCGCCATCCGCTTCACGTGCCTTGGCGACCGCCTGGGTAAAGCCGGAAAGCCGTTCAACTGTGGCGCGCCATTCGGTCAGGCGCGCGTAATTCTCAACAAACCAGGAAAGCGCGCCTTGCACCTGGCCAAAGGCGCTGCTGGTCTGGATAAGCCCACCAAGCGGCAGGCGCCCCGCGAAATAAGCCGGCGCCGCAACCACAATTGGGAAGATGGACGCCACCTGCCCATAGCCCGCGGTGAAGAAAGTCAGGCGCTTGGTGGCGCGCATAATGTCCCACCAATTCAGCATCAACTTGCCGAAGCGCTGCGTGAGGCCGCGTTTCTCATCAGCCTCCCCACCATAAAGCGCAACACCTTCGGTATTCTCGCGAAAGCGCACCAAGGCATAGCGGAAATCCGCTTCCAAACGCTGCTGGTTGAAATTGAGCGTGATCAGCGGCCGCCCAATCAAATGCGCCAGCCAGGTGCCAAGCAGCGCATAGATCAACGCCACCCAGACCATATAGCCAGGAATTTCGACGCCAAAAACAGTGATGGATCCGGAAAGGGACCATAACACCAGAATGAAGGACCCAAGTGTCACGATGGAATTGAGCAAGCCAATGCCGAGCGAAAGCGTATCTTCCACAAACAACCGCGCATCATCAGCGATGCGCTGATCAGGATTATCCATATAGGGATCGGTCAGTGCCATCCGGTAATAGGCGCGATCAGAAAGCCATTCGGTCAGATACACATCAGTCAGCCAGCGCCGCCAACGCATTTGCAGGGCTTGGCGCAGATAAAGCTGATACACTGCGATCAGGATATAAAGCGCGGCGACAAGCACAAAGCCCGGCAGTAGCCCCTCGGCTTCCGTACGATGCCAGCTGAAAAGCAACGCGATGAAGCCATCCCAATCCTTATTCTCCAGTGTATTGTAGAAGGCGCGCTGCCAGAAAGTGAGCAGCACTGTCATGCCCACCAGTGAAAGATTGAGCGTGATCACCACCGCCAGCAGCAAGCGCGCGCGCCAGCGCTCCTCACTCCGCCAAAAGGGGGCGATTAGCGCCCAGGCTTCGGCAATGAAGGTGACAATCCAGCGCATGGCGCGGCGCCTAGCCCGCGCGCAGCGCTGATTCCAGCGCTTCAAGCCAAGCCATCACGCGGGCGCGATTGACGCCCATATCCGACCAGCCAATCAGGCTGCGCGAATAGAGCCAAAGCCCGGTGCCGCCCGCAACGGGTGCTGCTTCTGCCACAACAATATCCGGGTAATTCATGAGCGCGCTGCGCACCACCCATTGCGCCTGGTTGCGCGCCGGAAAACGCGCGAGGGGAAAGGTGCGCGGCATGCTGGCCGCAACACGATCCAAAGCCGCCATCACCGCTTCCAGTGAAGCGGGCAGCGGGTCTCGGTGCAGATGCCCCTGACCAGGTGCGACACTTGGCGTCAGAAGGCAGGTATTGGGCGAGGGGGGCAATTGCAGTGTGGCGAAATCAAGCGGCGTCGGTGCTGGAACGCCTTCGGCACCACGCGAAAATAGGCTGGAGATCATGATGTGGCCCTCAAGCGAATGACGCCCCGCATGTCATCGGGGTTGATGGGTTTGCCCTTGCGCAGGATTTCAATCTTGCCCTGGCGCGCCAAATCAGCGGCGACCTTTCGCACCGGCCCCAGCAAGGGTCGCCAATTCTCAGCGGAAACAGCGCGCGCCACATCGGTGGGGCAGAGGCTTTTTTCAGGCCCGCGCTCAGCGGCAATGCGCAACATGGCAGCGGTGATGGCTTCGATATTCATGGCGCGATCCAATCAACGGTAAGCTTGCCCGCCTCATCCCAGATGAAGCGCGCGCGTTGATGCCCAGCAGCGGCCAACCAAAGCCATTCCAGTCGGTGAAAACCAATCACCACCGCAGCGAAATGCGGCCGGCCAATGTCGCTATCCTGCGGCGCGGCGGGCGGTGCGGCAACAATGGCACTAGGCGCATCGGGGGCGGCATAGCACATACGACTGCTGGATCGGCTGGCGGCCCAAGCGGCATCGGCCACCGCATCATCCAGATGCAATGCCGCGCGGCCCGCGACGCGAATCTGGATATGCAAGGCAGCGTCATAGAAATGCATCATCACGCGGCCATCACGCGCCATGCCGCGCGCCTTGTCGCTGCGGCGGTCAGTATGGAAGCGCAGGCTGCGCGCATCCGCATCAAAGCCGCGCAGCACCACGGTACGCAGGCTTGGCGCACCCGCATCATCCAGGCTCGCAAGCGTTGGGGTGTGCAAGGGGCTGCGCCGATCCGGTACGGCATTGGCCAGCAGTCGAAAGGCTTCTTGCAGGCTGGCCGACAAATCATCGGCGAAGGCGGGCCGAGGCGGCTTCATGCAAGCACCTTGGCGGCAAGCGCCGCGCCGCTATCCCAAGCCGCTTCCGCGCGCCCGCCAATGCAGCCATCGCTGGCACAGCCAATGCGTGCTGTTGCGTCCCAAAGGCATGGCTCGCCCAAGGGCGCTTCCAGCAGCGAATAGCGCCAGCGATGCGCCACCGCCATGAAGGGTGCGGGCAAGGGTGTTGCGCTGAAGCCCGCCAGCGCCGCCAGTAGGGGTTGCGCGATGGCGTCCGCAGGCAACTCTAGATGCGCGCGAGTCCATGCCGGGCCAGCCTGGATCACCCAATTTTCTTGACCCGCATCGCGCCCAGGCTTGGCGGAATCCCGCGCCGCCCAGCCAATGGCATGCGCTTCAGGGCGAAGCGTCTCCCGCAAGGCCAGCGGCGCATTGAAGGCGGCCATCACGGTCCAGCACGGCGCGTAGCGAATGGTGGCGAGTGCTTCATGCAAACCAGGCGCGGTATGGCCCAAAACCTCGCGTGCTTGCGTGGCCGGCATGGTCAGCAGCACTGCGGTAAAGGGGCCGGCTTCTTCCGGCGCGACATCAGGCAAGGGCTGACCCGGGCGCACCAGCCGCGCATCCCAATGGCGCAGTATCCAGGCGCCGGGGCTGCCCCTGATTTGCCCGACATGGCGGGAAGCCACGCAGGGCATGGCACCCAGCAAGGCGCGCGGCACGGCGGACATGGAAGGCACGCCAACGCGCCGCGCCACATCCGGCCAGGGTGCGGTTCCAGCTTCAGCCAAGGCAGCCGCGAAGCCCGCGCCCTCGGCACGCAGATATTGCGCGCCATGATCGAATTGCAGCTTACGCCCTTCAGCGTCAATGCGCCGCGTTGCCAAGCGCCCGCCCGGGCCGCGGCCCTTGTCAAAAATCGTGAGAGCATGGCCCTGCGCCATCAATACGCGCGCGGCGGAAATGCCCGCCAGACCAGCGCCGATAATGGCAATCGGCAGCGCCACTAGAAGCCACCCCCCGCATCAAGCCAGGCCTGTTCCGCCGGCGAGGAAACCCGCCCCAGCGCAGCATTGCGATGCGGAAAGCGTCCGAATCGCTGGATCACCACGCGATGCCGCCAAGCGTAATCAATCGCGCCATTTTCCTGCGCATGATGCGGGATATCCCGCAAGCCTTCGAATAGCGCGACTGACAAATCCTGATCCGCGAGCGATTCACTATGCTCAAAGGGCAGATAGACAAAAGGCTTCTCGAAAGAACCAAGCTTGAGGTCAAAGCGCTTTTCCAGCACGGCGGCGCGCGCAATGGCGCGGGCATGCGCATCACTCGCGAAGGCCTCGGCGCTGCCGCGCAAGACATTGCGCGGGAATTGATCCAGTAGGATCAGCAGCGCCAGGGCGCCTTCGGGCGTTTCAGCCCAGGCATCGAAAGCGCCTTCACGCGCCGGGCGGATCAGCGCGCCGAAACGCTCGCGGATTTCCGAATCGAAAGCATCATTCTTTTGGAACCAGATCGGGCGAGAGGCATCGCGGCCTTCGGCGAACCAGAAGTCGAGAATAGCTTCAGCGTCGCTCATGACAAGGCGCGGTCCAAAAGCCGCACGGAATGAATTGCCTCTCGCCCGCCAAGATCGCCGATTTGGTGTCGGCAGGACGTGCCATCGGCGATGATGAAATCCCCGGACCCCGCCGCGCGCACCACGGGCAACAGAGAAAGTTCCGCCATCGCCTTGGATGCCTCCTGGCTTTCTGCCTGATAACCAAAAGCCCCCGCCATGCCGCAGCAGGAAGATGTGATGGGCTTCACCGTAACGCCCGGGATACGCTTCAGCAGCGCGACCGCCGCCGGAAAGGCACCGAAAGCCTTTTGGTGGCAATGGCCATGGATATGCACGGTAACCTCCATTTGCTTGAAAGGCAGCGCCGGCTTGTCGCGTTCCAGCAATTCGCTCAGCAACACGGCGCGCGCGGCCAAGGCACGGCTTTCTTCGCCGGGCAGGAGCGCCAGGAATTCATCGCGCAAAGTCGTCAGCGATGAAGGTTCAATACCGACCACTGGGGATGTAAAGGGCTTGAGCGCTGCAATCACCCGGCGCGCTTCAGTGCGCGCTTCATCCACCATGCCAGCGGCGAGTAGCGTGCGGCCTTCATCCAAGGGGCGCATGCCACGCGGCGGGCGGGCCACGGCGGGGTCATAACCGGCAGCACGCAACACGCGGATCGCGGCGCGCAGATTTTCCGGCTCAAAATAGCGGTTGAAGGCATCGGGCAGCAGGATCACCTCGCCTGCCCTGCCATCGGGTGCTCGCACTTCCCAATCATGAAAGGCATCACCG
The DNA here is from genome assembly GCA_020249285.1 of Roseomonas sp. Lineage (GTDB taxonomy): Bacteria > Pseudomonadota > Alphaproteobacteria > Acetobacterales > Acetobacteraceae > Neoroseomonas. The sequence goes on from JADCFX010000016.1 coordinate 38,956, forward strand.
CGAAAACGCGGCAAAGGCCGCTCCGCCGCCAAGCGCAGCATGCTTTGCGTCAGCGCCGGCAGGCCGGGGATCATGTCGCGCAGATTGAACAGAATCGGCGCCATGGAAGCGAAGCGGGCAATACGCGGCAGGCGCGCAATGAGGCGTTCGCGCAAAGGCACGCCATGGCGCTTGGCGCGCGCGGCCAAAGCCTCGATCTTCATGCGCGCCATGTCCACGCCGGTTGGGCATTCGCGCTTGCAGCCCTTGCAGGAAACACACAGCGCCATGGCGGCAGCGACTTCATCCCCCGCCAGCGCATCCGGCCCCAATTGACCCGTGAGTGCCAGGCGCAGCGTATTCGCCCGCCCGCGCGTTAAGTGCTGTTCGTCGCGCGTGGCGCGATAGGATGGGCACATGACATTGGCATCAAACTTCCGACAGGTGCCGTTGTTGTTGCACATCTCAACGGCGCTCAGCAGGCCGCCCAAAGGCCCCGGATAATCAGACCAATCCAGCGCAGGCGTTATCGCCGCATCGGCGGCGTAATCCGGCCCATAGCGAAACAGCGAACGATCATCCATGCGCGGCGGGCGTGTGATGCGATTTGGGTTCAGCAAACCGCGCGGGTCAAACGCGTCCTTCACTTCTTCAAAGGCAGTAACGATGCGGTCCCCAAACATCGGGCGATGGAATTCAGACCGCACAATGCCATCCCCATGTTCGCCGGAATGGCTGCCCTTATATTCGCGCACCAGCGCGAAGCATTCCTCGGCAATGGCGCGCATTTTCTGAACTTCCGCGCCGTCCTTCATGTTCAGCACAGGCCGCACATGCAGGCACCCCACGGAAGCATGCGCATACCAGGTGCCCTTGGTGCCGTGCTTGGCGAAAACCTCATTCAGTCTTTCGGTGTAATCAGCCAGATCATCCAGCCCCACCGCGCAATCTTCAATGAAGGAAACCGGTTTTCCATCCCCCTTCATGGACATCATGATGTTCAAACCCGCTTCGCGCACTTCCGCAATCGCAGCCTGAAAACCCGCATCGGTCGCGCGCACCACCTGGCCGGGATGGCCAAGATCCGCCATCGTTTCGTCAAGCCGCGCCAAATCGCGCAGCAGGGGGCCATCTTCCTGCCCATGGAATTCCACGATCAGCAGGCTATCCGGTTCACCGATCAGCATTTTGTCGATGGTGGCGCGATAGATCGGAATGGAACGCCCCAGATCAATCATGGTGCGATCCACCAATTCCACTGCTTCCGGCATCAGCGAAACCAGGTGCTTCGATGCCTCCATCGCCTTGCGGAAGCTCGGGAATTGACAAATGCCCAAAACCTTGCGCGGCTTGATCGGCCATAGCTTCAAATCCAGCGCCGCCGAAAAGGCCAAGGTCCCCTCAGACCCCACCAGCAGCCGGGCCAGATTGCCACGCCCCGCGGCCCGCGCCGCCGGCGTCAGCGCTTCGATATTGTAGCCCCCCACGCGGCGGAGCTGTTCCGGGAAGCGGGCGGCGATCTCCTCAGCCTCCCGCGCACCAAGCGCGCGCAGGCGCTGGATCAGATCAGCAATGCCGCCCGGCACTTCCGCGCCCAGATTATCCGGCAGATCGCCAAAGCGGAACCGAGACCCATCCGCCAGCAGCGCATCAATCGCCAGCACATTATCCGCCATCAGCCCGTAGCGGATGGATTTGGACCCGCAGGAATTATTCGCCGCCATGCCGCCAATGGTGCAGCGCTGCCAGGTGGAAGGGTCCACCGGGTAGAAAACGCCCTGCGCCTTCAGCGCGTCATTCAAGGCGCCAAGCGTAATGCCCGGTTCCACCCGCGCGATACCCCCCTTGGCATCCACTTCCAGCACGCGCCTCAGGTATTTCGTGCAATCCAGCACCAAAGCGCGGTTGACCGTCTGCCCGCATTGGCTGGTGCCGCCACCCCTTGGCAGGATCGGCACCTCTTCTTCCCGGCAAATGGCGAGCGCCGCTTCCACATCAGCGATGGAACGCGGCACCACTACCCCGATCGGTTCCTGCTGGTAGATAGACGCATCCGTGGCATAGCGACCGCGATCGGCAGGGCGGAACAGCACCTCGGCGTCGGTCTCGCGGCGAAGGCGGGCGGCCAGACGGGGGTCTCCGGGGGCGATGCGGCCAGGGGGCAGGGCATTCATTCTTCAGGGTCCAAAAACATCATCTGCACGGGTGGTCTTGGCATGAATGGGGGGTTTCGCCCATGTAGAGGCCACAAACAAGGATTCCACCATGGCTTATTTCCAATCCAAGCCCGTTGCCGGGCGTCATTTCCTGCAAATTCCGGGGCCAAGCAATGTGCCGGACCGCGTGCTGCGCGCGATAGACAATCCCACCATGGACCATCGCGGCCCGGATTTTGGCATCTTCGGCAAGGCTTTGCTGGAAAAGACACGCCATGTCTTCAAGACCCAAGGCCCGGTGGTAATCTACCCCGCCAGCGGCACCGGCGCCTGGGAAGCGGCGCTTGTCAATACGCTTTCGCCCGGCGACCGCGTGCTGATGTGCGAAACCGGCTGGTTCGCCCATCTTTGGGATGAAATGGCGACGCGCCTTGGGATCGTGACGGATTTCGTGAAAACCGATTGGCGCCGCGGCGCCGATGTGGAAGCCATTGAAGCGCGGCTCCGCGAAGACAAGGCGCATACCATCAAGGCCGTCGCCGTGGTCCATAATGAAACCAGCACCGGCGCCACATCTCGCATTGGCGAAGTGCGTCGTGCGATGGATGCGGTGGGGCATCCGGCACTTTTGCTGGTGGATACCATTTCCTCACTCGGGTCCATGGATTATCGGCATGATGAGTGGGGCGTGGATGTTACCGTATCGGGCTCGCAAAAGGGGCTGATGCTGCCGCCGGGGCTTTCCTTCAACGCCATCAGCGCCAAGGCACTGAAAGCGAGTGACACGGCCAAGCTGCCGCGCAGCTTCTGGGATTGGAAGCCGATGCTCGCTTCCAACGCCACGGGCTATTTCCCCTATACGCCGGCCACCAATCTTTTGTACGGGCTGGATACGGCGGTGGATATGCTGCTGGAAGAAGGGCTGGATAACGTCTTTGCCCGGCATGATAAGCACGCAGAAGCCGCGCGCCGCGCCGTGCGCCATTGGGGCTTTGAGATTCAATGCGCCGATCCGCGCCATTACTCATCAGTGCTGACCGCTGTGCGCCTGCCCGAAGGCCATAGCGCCAATGCGCTGCGCGCCACCATCCTTGAACGCTTCAACATGAGCCTAGGGAATGGCCTCGGCCAATTGAACGACCGCGTCTTCCGCATTGGCCATCTCGGTGATTTCGGCGATCTGCAACTGACCGGCACGCTGAGCGGCGTGGAGATGGGGCTGCGCGCCGCGGGTGTGCCGCATCAATCCGGCGGCGTGCAGGCGGCGATGGATTATTTGAGCGGGAATGCGTGAGGCGGTGCAGGCGTGATTTGTTGTGGCGGGTCACGTTCTATTTTGAAGGCGCTGCATGAACGCTGATGACACCGATGTATTGGTAGTTGGCGCCGGCGTCGCCGGCATTGCCGCCGCCCGCGCTTTGCGGGCGCGCGGGCTTTCTTGCCTGGTGCTGGAAGCGAAGGACCGAATCGGCGGGCGCGCCTATACCGATGCGACAGGCTTTGACCACGGCGCTTCCTGGTTGCACCAGGCCAATGACAATCCGCTGACCGCTTTCGCCGAGGCACTTGGCTTCGAAACAGTGGATCACGATAAGCTCCGCCAGCGCCTGCTATTCACCGAAGGCCGCTTCGCTACCACCGCTGAACGTGGGGCAGTCGCCGCGGCAGAGGATCGCTTCTGGCGCGTGATTGAAGCCGCCGCTGCGGATGGCGCGCCGGATCGCCCGGCGTTGGACGCAGCACCACAGGGAGGGCGCTTCGATGCCTTGGTCGCGCATTGGGAAGGTGCGCAGATTTGCGCGGCGGAACTTTCGCGCATGAGCCTGCATGATTTCGCCGCGACCGCCCTCGATGGCCCGAATCTGCTGCTGCGTCGCGGCCCTGGCACCTTGGTGGCAAGCTTGACCGATGGCCTGCCCATTCGCCTCAACGCCCCCGTCGCAAAGCTTGATTGGGGCGGCAACGGGGTGGAGGCTTCCGGCGCTTTCGGGCGCATCCGCGCGCGGGCCGCGATCATCACGGTATCAACCGGCGTGCTGGCGCAAGCCAGTATTGCCTTCACGCCTGACTTACCGGCGGGCACGCTGGACGCCATCAAGGCGCTGCCGCTTGGCTTGCTCACCAAGCTGTCTTTCCCCATCCCGCCCGGCACACTGCCTGAATTCGGACCCTTCGCCAGCCTGCGGCGCGATATCGCGGGCGTGGGTGATCGGCCCATTTCCTGGATCGCGCGGCCCTTTGGCGCGCCGGTGATGCTGGCCTTCATCGGTGGGTCTTTGGCCTGGGAACTCTCGCGCGCCGGCAAGCACGCGGCGGAAGCGCATGCCCGCGCCGCATTCGCGCATGTTTTCGGCGCTGAGGCAGCAGCAGCGCTCGGCCCACCCATCATCACCGATTGGGGTGAAGACCCTGCCTTTTTCGGCAGCTATAGCCACGCCATCCCAGGCGCGCAGGCGGCGCGTCGGGCATTGGCGGAACCGCTTGCTGATGGCCGGTTGATCTTCGCCGGCGAAGCCTGCCATCCGCGCTTCGCCGCCACCGTTGCGGGCGCCTGGCTGAGCGGAGAAGACGCGGCGCGGCTCATTTTGCGCTGATGCCGCGCCCAATCCATAATCGCTTTCGGCACTAGCCGGGATTTTCTTGGACAAGCCAGCATCTTCGGGCGTAAGCCTGCGTCTCGCGCCCAGTGACAAACACATCGCGCATCCTTGGGGAGAAGCATCATGACCATTCATCTCGCGCGCCGTGGCTTTCTGGCGGCTGGGCTTGCCGCTGCCGGCGTTTTTGCCTCAGCCCGCCGCCCGATTCTTGCGCAGACAGCTGATGGTCCCTTCACCCTTGCGCCGCTACCCTATGCCGCCAATGCCAATGAGGCTGCGATTGATGCCATGACCATGGAACTGCACCATGGCCGCCACCATGCCGCCGCTGTCGCCGCACTCAACAATATTGCGCGCGACTATCCGGCCCTTGCTACCATGCAGATTGACGATGTGCTGATGCGCCTGTCTCAGGCGCCCGATACCGTGCGCACGGCGCTCCGCAATAATGCCGGCAGTCATGCGAACCACAGCATGTTCTGGGAAATCATGGGCGGTCAGGGCGGCGAGCCCAGCGGTGATCTGAAAGCCGCGATTGACCGAGACCTGGGCGGCTTCGCCAAGATGCAAACGGATTTCAACGCGGCTGGCATGCGCGTATTCGGCTCAGGCTGGGCGTTTGTGGTCGTGACGCCGGCGGGTGGGCTTTCCATTGTCACCAGGCCCAATCAGGATAATCCTTTGATGGATGGCCAGCGCGTACTGATGGGCAATGATGTTTGGGAACACGCCTATTACCTGCGCTACCAGAATCGCCGGGCGGAGTATTTGGCGAATTGGTGGAAGGTGCTGAATTGGGAAAAGATCGCTGCGCGCTATGATGCGGCACGCAACGGCACCTTGCGGACATGAATCAGGCGCGCAGCGCCCGCCTCAACAAGCAGAAGGCGGGCGCTGCGCAGTCGCGAAATTCAGTAAACACGCCCCGTAACGCGTATTGAAGGCAGAACTGGCACCCGCGCCATGGCCGGTCAGGCCTTCGGGCCGGTCAATCAGCAGAAATCCGGCAAAGTGCTGGCCATATTGGCGCATCAGGGCCGCGCGACGATCTGGTTCCGCATCAAAAGAATCATCGCGAAAATTGGCCGCTGCCAGCCGCGCCTGGGATGATGCCTGAGCTGCCGTCAAAATCGCTTCCAATTGGCTGATCTGTTGCCATTGCGGGTCATTCCTGGCGTCAGCGCCACGGCCATGCGCGGCTGAGGCAATGGCAATGACCACATCCGCAAGCCCCGGCTGATCCAGCACCATCATGGCGTTCCACCCGCCACGTGATTGCCCTGACACAATGATATGTCGATAACCACGGCGGCGCAGCTCCGCCAAATCGGTTTTTAGCCAACGCGCTGCACGCGCGGTTTCATCTGAATTAGGGTGACGATCAAAGCGCCAAACATCGTAACCGGCATTATTGAAGTGCCGGGTCCAGCTTTGTGGCTGGGACCCACGGGAATCATCCATATTCCCGCGCTCGCCCCGGCCATGGGCAAAAACCAAAACGCCGCGCGCCTGCTGCGGCCCCCACCAGATGAAGCGGTTATCCGGCACCGTATCATGCGCCATGGAGGAGATGCCGATATTGGCGGGCGGCGGGGCAGGTGCCCATTCCCGCCCTGGCCTGACGATCGCAAGATCACGCAGCGCAACGGCGCAATTGCCGGGGCCAGCGCGTCTTTCACAACTGGCAATGGCCCTTTGCTCAACAAAAGCCGCATCGCCACCGCCGGCCTGCCAGCCGAAGGTACCGTTGGGACCCACAGCAAAGGCACGCGGCGTATTCAGGCGCAGGAAACGCTCAAGATCCGCATTATTGGAAGCTGGCAGCCCCAGGACTCGCGCGGCATCCAGAATGGGCGCGGTCTGTGCCATGGCAGGCCGCATCGGCGCCAGGACCAGCACCAGAAGGCAGCAGATCAAACCTGAAGACCGACGCATATTTCCCCCGGGGAAGGCATGTTTTCCGCGCAATATTGCAACAAGCATGACGCCAAGGGCAAGCGATCCTTGCCCGAGAGCAAGAAGCCCATTCAATGTATTTGGATAAAACGGAAAAGCGATCCCAGCCTCAACAAGCAGAAGGCGGGCGCGGCGCGGTGGCGAAGCGCAAAAGACACGCCCCGTAACGATCATTGAAGGGCGTCGTGGCGCCGGCGCTATGGCCGGTCATGCCCTCTGGCCGGTCAATCAGCAAAAACGCACCGAAGCGTTCGCGTTGCCGCCGCAGTGCCTCGGCGCGTTTGTCGGGCTCTGCCATGAAGGGATCATCGCGAAAATCCGCGATGGCGAGCCGCGTGCGGCGCGCGCCAGCGGCCTCGGTCAATAGCGCTTCCAATTCCGCGATCTGCGCATGCAGGCGGTTGTTTTCATCACTCGGCCTGCCATGGGCGGCGGCGGCAATTGCAATCGTCACATCGGCAAGCCCGGGGCGGTTCAGCACCATCAGCGCATTCCAGCCGCCGCGTGATTGCCCCGCCACAATCACCTGCCGATAGCCGCGCCCCCGCAACTCGGCCAAATCATCGCGCAACCAGGCGGCGGCGCGCCGCGCGCCATCGGCATTGGGCTCACGGTCAAAGCGCCACACATCAAAGCCGGCATTGTTGAAATGCCGCGTCCAGCTTTGCGGTTGACGGCCGCGGAGATCGGTCAGCGCTTCCCTGCCATGGCCAAAGACCAGCACGCCGCGCGCCCTTTCCGGCCCCCACCAGATGAAGCGCTCATCCGGCACAGTGGCGTGATGGGCGGAGGTGATCGCAACACCCTCGGGCGGCGGGTTCGGCGCCCATTCCCGGCCTGGCTTCACAATCGTCAGATCACGCAGCGCGATGCTGCAGGCGCCGGCACCAGCGCGCCTTTCACAATTGGTCAGCGCGGTCTGTTCAACAAAGGCCGCATCGCCCCCGCCAGCCTGCCAGCCGAAAGTGCCATTCGGTCCAAAAGCCAACACCCGCGGCGTATTGAGGTTCAGAAAGCGCCGGACACTCGGATGGCTGGCCTCCGGCAGGCCCAGAATGGTCGGCGCTTCCAGAATGGGCGCGGCCGGCGCCTGGGCATGGCTGATCGGGGCCAGGGCCAGTCCAACAATCCCTGCAAGCGTCGCGACAAGACCCCCCCAAGCCGCCATAGACAATTCCCCGTCAATCGGCGGGCATTTTCCCCAGGCTGTGCTGCCACCGCAAGCCCCGCTTGCCCTCACTGCGCGCGGGGGGCATATCGCCCCTCTATCTTGCAGTTTTCAAGGGAAAGATCATGCGCGTTAAAGATGTGAAGAAGGTCGTGCTCGCCTATTCTGGCGGCTTGGATACCAGCGTCATCCTGAAATGGCTGCAAACCACTTACAAGTGCGAAGTCATTACCTTCACCGCCGATCTTGGCCAGGGTGAGGAATTAGGCCCGGCGCGCGACAAGGCTTTGCTGCTTGGCATCAAGCCAGAGAATATCTTCATTGATGATCTCAGGGAAGAATTCATCCGCGATTTCGTCTTCCCCATGTTCCGCGCCAATGCGCTGTATGAAGGCATGTATCTGCTGGGGACTTCCATCGCCCGCCCGCTGATCGCCAAGCGCCAGATTGAAATCGCCGAAGCCATGGGCGCCGATGCCGTGGCGCATGGCGCGACCGGCAAGGGCAATGACCAGGTGCGGTTTGAACTCAGCTATTACGCGCTGAAGCCGGATGTGAAGGTGATTGCCCCCTGGCGCGAATGGGATCTGACCAGCCGCACGCGCCTGATCCAATTCGCCGAAGAACACCAGATCCCGATCGCCAAGGACAAGCGCGGTGAAGCGCCCTTCAGCGTGGATGCCAATCTGTTGCATAGCAGCAGCGAAGGCAAAATCCTGGAAGAACCCTGGGACGCGCCGGATGAAATGGTCTGGCAACGCACCATCAGCCCGATGGATGCGCCAGACCGCGCGACCGATATCACCATCGAATTCGAACGCGGCGATGCGGTTGGCATCAATGGCGAACGTCTGTCGCCCGCCACCTTGCTCACGCGCTTGAATGCGCTGGGCAAGGAAAACGGCATTGGCCGGCTGGATTTGGTGGAAAACCGCTTTGTCGGCATGAAGTCCCGCGGCTGCTACGAAACGCCAGGCGGCACCATCCTTTATGTCGCGCATCGCGCCATGGAAAGCATCACGCTGGACCGCGAAGCGGCGCATCTGAAAGACAGCCTAATGCCGCGCTATGCGGAGCTGATCTATAATGGCTTCTGGTTCGCGCCTGAGCGGCGCATGCTGCAAGCGTTGATTGATGAAAGCCAGCACAGCGTCTCAGGCACGGTGCGGCTGAAGCTTTACAAAGGCAATACCATCGTCACTGGGCGGCAATCGCCCAATAGCCTCTATTCCATGAAGCATGTGACGTTTGAAGATGACCAGGGCGCCTATGACCAATTCGATGCCCAGGGCTTCATTAAGCTGAATGCCCTGCGCCTGCGTCTGGGTGCCATGGCGGGGCGCAAGGGCGGGGCACTGTAGGGCGCCTTCAAGCCAAGCCAGCAGACACAAAAAAGCCCAGGAGGCCAAAACCTCCTGGGCTTTTTCATTGGGGCGGCCAAGCCGCCCCAACAAACTTAGCTATGCGCCAGCATCGCGAGCAGCAGCAGCGCCACGATATTGGTAATCTTGATCATCGGGTTCACCGCCGGGCCCGCCGTATCCTTATACGGGTCGCCAACAGTATCGCCGGTCACGGCAGCCTTATGGGCTTCCGAGCCCTTGCCGCCATGATGACCATCTTCAATGTACTTCTTCGCATTATCCCAGGCGCCACCACCGGTGGTCATGGAAACCGCCACAAAGAAGCCGGTCACGATCACACCCAGCAGCATCGCCCCCAGCGCTTCGAAGGCCGCGGCCTTACCTGCGATGGCATTGATGCCGAAATACACCACCAACGGCGACAGCACCGGCAACAAGGATGGGATGATCATTTCCTTGATCGCCGATTTGGTCAGCATATCCACCGCGCGGCCGTAATCCGGCTTGTCGGTGCCCTGCATGATGCCCGGCTTTTCCTTGAATTGGCGACGCACTTCTTCCACCACGCTCATCGCCGCGCGACCAACCGCCGTCATGGCCATGCCGCCAAACAGATACGGCAGCAAGCCACCAAACAGCAGGCCAACCACAACGTATGGGCTGGAGAGAGAGAAGGTCAGCGTGCCAACACCCTGGAAATACGGATACTGCGCCGCATTCTGCACGAAGTAGTTCAGATCCTGCGTGTAAGCGGCAAACAGCACCAGCGCACCAAGACCGGCTGAACCAATGGCATAGCCCTTGGTGACGGCCTTGGTCGTATTGCCAACCGCATCCAGCGCATCCGTGGTCTGGCGGATTTCCTTGGGCAGGCCGGCCATTTCGGCAATGCCACCCGCGTTATCCGTAACAGGGCCGAAAGCGTCCAAGGCCACCACAAAGCCAGCCAGGGCCAGCATGGTCGTGACCGCAATGGCAATGCCGTAAAGCCCCGCCAGCCCATAGGTAATCAGCACGCCCGCAATGATGATCAGCGCCGGAATGGCCGTGCTTTCCATCGAAACCGCAAGCCCGCGGATCACGTTGGTGCCATGACCCGTGACCGAGCTTTCGGCAATGGCCTGCACAGGGCGGTAGCCCGTGCCGGTATAGTATTCCGTGATCCAGACAATCAGGCCCGTCACCGCCAGCCCGACCACGCCACACAGGAACAGGTCGAAGGAATTGAAGCTGGTGCCCGCCGCCGTCATCGTGCCGAAGCCAAAGACCAGATAGGTCAACGGCAGCAACACAATCAGCGAAAGCACGCCGGTCACGATAAAGCCGCGATACATGGCGCCCATGATGGAATTATTCGCCGGCAGCTTCACGAAATACGTGCCGACGATGGAAGTCACCACACACACCGCACCGATCGCCAGCGGATAGATCATGCCGCGCACCATCATGGCCGGATCGGCAAAGGCAATCGCCGCCAGCACCATGGTGGCAACCATGGTCACCGCATAAGTTTCAAACAAGTCAGCGGCCATGCCGGCGCAATCGCCAACATTGTCGCCCACATTGTCAGCAATGGTGGCGGGGTTGCGGGGGTCATCCTCGGGGATGCCGGCTTCCACCTTGCCCACCATATCGCCGCCCACATCCGCACCCTTGGTGAAGATGCCGCCGCCCAAGCGCGCAAAAATCGAAATCAGCGAAGCGCCGAAGCCAAGGGCCACCAGCGCATCAATCACCGTGCGGCTATTGGGTGCGAAGCCGCCCAGCACGCTCAGGATGAAGAAGTAAACCGCCACACCCAGCAGCGCGAGGCCCGCCACCAGCATCCCCGTAATGGCGCCCGATTTGAACGCAACATCAAGGCCAGCGGCGAGGGATTGCGTGGAAGCCTGCGCGGTCCGCAGATTGGCGCGCACGGAGACATTCATGCCGATGAAGCCCGCGACACCGGACAGGATGGCGCCAATGGCAAAGCCAATCGCCACGGCAAAGCCACGCCGCCAGGCGACCAGGGCGAAAAGCACCA
>JADCFX010000017.1 GCA_020249285.1 Roseomonas sp.
AACAAACTCAAATACTATCGCCGCATCGCAACCAGATATGACAAGCTCGGATCAACCTTCCTAGCCATGACCAAACTCGCTTGCATCAGGATACGCCTGCGGCATTATGAGTCCACGGCCTAAACCGAACACGTGGCTTGGTTGGCTAACTTACTTGCTATGAACTCACGCATCGAGATCATGTTTGGCAGGCTCAAGAATTGGCAGCGTATCGCAATGCGCTACGACCGCTGCGCACATACCATCTTCAGCGCTAATACTCTTGCCGCAACCGTCATCTTCCGGTGCGGACAATGAGTCCTGAGCCTAGATGCATCCGTACCATTAAACAGAACGCCAATTGGTCTCTGATCATTTGACGACGGACACATGCCGGCCCCTTAATCCAGACGCGGTCGCATAACCGCCATTGCGATGACAACCATGATGCTTGCGTGCTGCACAATCCTGTGTCACAGAATATGAAACAATGTCTTTTCTTCACTGATTTTGACGGATTTTTTCTTCGTTCTTTTAATGGGCTATAGTGCGGGTTTGTCGCCCCCTCTCGCCAAGGACTGCAAGCTCGGGCAATCCAAAGTACTGCCTCAATGAAACGACGGTTGTCAGAACCACTCCGCCCTGGGTCGCTTGGCTTACCCTGGCAGTGCGGTTCCATCTTCGCCCATTGGGCGTCAGTCAATCCAAAGCGATCCACCCAAAGCTTGAATCAAAAACAAACCCCATTGAAAATCCCAAATCTCAACAGACCCTAGTCTGGCTCAATCTCGTTTTATGTTGCGGCCGTGCTGAATGCGACGATATCGCCCTCCATCCTGCCTCGCACCGACCAGCATGTCAGTACCCCGCTAAAATCGGTCAATCCGCGATCTGTTGATAGCTGGATTCAATGCGTCTCTCTGTCTTTCATCATGTTGCAATGATTCGGTCCTCGATTTGTAACGGGCCAATGATACCCAACCGACTTCATGGTCCTAGAGGAGTTCACAATGTTGAAGCTGCGTCATCTGCTGTTTTCGTCCGTTTTCTGTCTTGTGGGCCCCGCGCTTGCGGACCAACGCTTTGAAGCGACCTTGGCCGGTCACGCTATTCTGCCTGCCTTCACCATGGCCCTGCCGCCGGCAGATGCGCCGCGTGATGCGCTGGTTTCGGGTAAATTCGCTGGGCCGGGCAATCTGCGCGTTGACGCCCCCGGAAGCATCATGGGCGATACGGGGGCCATGCATGGCAATCGCCAGACTGGCATTGCCTTTCCCTTTATTGGCCAGCCGGTCCAAGGCTTCTCCGGCATCAAGCCGGTTGCGAATGAGCCAGGGCACTACTGGGTTCTGACCGATAACGGCTTCGGCAATCGTCGCAATAGCCCAGATGCGTTGCTAATGTTCCATAAGGTGCGGCCGGATTGGACCACGGGCCAGGTGGCGATGCTGCAGACAACCTTCCTGCGTGATCCGATGCGTCGCATCCCGTTCCGCATTGCCTATGAGGGCACGGAGCAACGCTATTTGACCGGTTCTGATTTTGATCTTGAGAGCATCCAGCCACTGGCTGATGGGTCCTTCATGATCGGCGATGAATTTGGGCCATTCCTCATCCATGTCTCGGCGAATGGCATCGTGCAGCGCGTGATTGAAACGCGCATGGATGGTCAGGTTTTGATGTCCCCCGACCATCCGGCGCTGCAAGTGCCTGCCAGCCCAGCCGCCGGTGTGCCGTTTCGTGTGCGGCGTTCCGGTGGTTACGAAGGGATGGCTCTGACGCCGGATGGCCAGACGTTATGGGCTCTGCTGGAACAACCGCTTTTTGCTGCCAATTCGGATCAATCCGAAGGCCAGTTCCTGCGTATTCTGGAATTCAGCGTGCCACGCATGGAATGGACCGGCCGCACCTTGCGCTACCGCCTTGAAGCGGGCGCGACAGCCATTGGCGACTTCAATTTCATTGATGCCACCCGCGCCTTGGTGATTGAACGCGACAATGGCGAAGGTGATCCAGGTTTGGCTTGCGCCCAGGGTGTTCGCCCTTCGGCTCAGCAACCTTGCTTCCCGCTGCCGGCGCGTTTCAAGCGTGTCTATCTTGTCGATATGGCCCAGGCCGATGCAGAAGGCTTTGTGCGCAAGATCGGCCATATTGACCTGATGGCCATTCGGGACCCCAATACGCGTGCGCGGCTGAGTGGTGATCGCCCGGCCAATGCACCGCGTGACCGCTTCAACTTCCCCTTCTTCACGATCGAGAATGTGGCGGCAGTGGATGGGGATCATATCATCGTCGGCAATGACAATAACCTGCCCTTCAGCGCTGGGCGTCACTTCTTCCAGGCTGATTCGAACGAATTCATCCTGTTGCATGTGCCGGAATTGCTGCGCGCTCGGTAATTCTGCGCGGGTCTTGACCGATTGGCTGGGGGATTCTTCATCCCTCAGCCGCAATGTTTTTAGGCATTTTGATCACTTGGCGGTTAGGCCGACTTTTCTGGTTTTAGAAAAAGATGCCGGTGCCCGCCTTACGCGGATCAGATAGCGGGATGGATCGCACCAAATCCTGTGCTTAAATGATTCACTCCTGGCTTAGTGCCTTGGCGGCTCCTCGCCCGTGGAATTGATGCATGAAACAAGAATTTGACCTTCTGGTCATTGGCGCCGGTATCATCGGCTTGGCCCATGCCCTGCATGCGGCCCGGCGAGGCCTCAAGGTAGCGGTGCTCGACCGTGACGCGCAGGCCAATGGCGCCAGTATTCGCAATTTTGGTTTTGTCACCGTCACCGGGCAGGCCGAACATCACACCTGGCGTCGAGCGCGCCGTGCGCGGGACGTATGGGCGGAAATCGCGCCGCTCGCCGGTATTCCCGTCCATCACCGCGGCTTGCTGATGGCGGTCAGGCGTCCCGAAGCAGTCAATGTTTTGCAGGAATTTCTCAAGAGCCCGATGGGTGAAGGCTGCCGCCTGCTGCAAGGCACTGATATCCCCCCGCCACTCCGCAGCCGCGATCTCCTCGCTGCGCTGCATAGCCCGCATGAACTTCGGGTCGAAAGCCGGGCGGCCATTCCACGCCTCGCGGCCTGGCTGGAACAAAGCCTTGATGTGCGGTTTTTCTGGCGTACCGCCGTGCATGGCATTTCATCAGGTGAAGTGACCACTACGCAGGGAAGCTTTGCTGCGCCGCGCATTGTGGTGTGCCCGGGGCCGGATATCTCAACGCTGTTTCCCGATGTTTTTGCGCGTCGGCAGGTCACGCTCTGCAAGCTTCACATGCTTCGTCTCGTGGATCCCGGGTGGCGCCTGCCGGCGGCGATCATGACTGACCTTGGGCTGCATCGTTATCGCGGCTATGCGGACTGCCCATCATTGCCGCTGCTGCGCCAGCGCTTGCAGCGTGAACAAAAGGATGAACTTGACAACGGCGTTCACCTGATAGTGGTGCAAAGCGCCGATGGGTCGCTCGTTGTGGGTGACAGCCATCATTACGGCCCAACGCCCGATCCCTTTCAGCCTGAGGATGTGGACGCGCTGATCATCCGCGAAGCGCAGCTTGTGCTTGATCTGCCTGCGCCGAAAGTCATCGAAAGATGGACCGGGCTTTATCCCTCTGGCCCGGATGATGCATTCTTCGAAGCGCCCATGCAGGGCGTGCGGCTGGTTTCGGTTACCTCTGGCACTGGGGCGAGCACGGGATTTGGCCTTGCTGAGGAGGTATTGACTGATATGGAAGCAAACCCATGACGCAAAAGATCAAGGCTGTTATTCTGGACTGGGCGGGTACCGTGGTGGACCATGGCAGCAGCGCGCCAATGGGTGCCTTTGTGAAGGCATTCGCCCATTTTGGCGTCACCATTTCCATTACCGATGCCCGCGGCCCGATGGGTATGGCCAAGCGCGACCATATCCGCATGGTGGGCACTGCCCCTGCCGTCGCTGCCGCTTGGCGGGCAAATCATGGGCGCGATTTCGATGATGCAGCCATTGATGCGATTTTCGAGATTTTCGAACCCTTGAATGTGGCCGCGGTGGAAGCCCATTCGGCGCTGATACCTGGCGCGCATGATGCCCTTCAATGGTGCAAGGCGCGCGGCATTCGGGTTGGGTCCACCACCGGCTATACGCGCCCGATCATGGAAAGGCTGATGCCGCTCGCTGCCGCGCAAGGCTTTGTGCCGGAAGTCACGATCTGTGCCGGCGATTTGGCTGCGGGGCGCCCGGCGCCGCTGCAAATCTGGTCGGCTTTGGCGCAAATGGGCATCTGGCCTGCCAGCAGCGTGATTAAGCTGGATGATACGACGCCTGGAATTGGCGAAGCGCGCGCGGCGGGCTGCTGGGCCGTTGGCGCAGCGCTTACCGGCAATAACCCCGGTCTTGCCGCTGAGGAGCTTGCGCGCCTTCCGCCCGATGAACGTGCGGAGCTCCGCCGCGCGGCGAGTGAACCTTTGCTGCGCGCGGGCGCCCATCTTGTGATTGACAGTATCGCAGAGCTGCCCTGGCTGGTGGAGCATATCGAAGCCCGGCTAGAAGCCGGCGAAAAGCCTGGGCTTCTGGAAGCAAATTGACACGGAAGTGTCACTTATCCGTCATGATGCCGTCGCTGATCGCGCGATAGCCGAACCCACCTAAACAGGAGGCTCATTCATGCGTTTTATCCTTTTTGCCCTGGCCTTTCTTGGCTTGGCGCCCATGGCCGAAGCGCAGCAGCGCACTCGGCTGACCGTTTATACGGCGCTCGAAAATGAACAGCTCGCGCCCTTTAAGCAGGCCGCTGAAGCCGCGCTTCGCGATGTCGAAATCGCTTGGGTGCGCGATTCAACTGGCGTGATCACCGCACGCCTGATCGCTGAAAGGGCCAATCCGCGCGCCGATGTGGTTTGGGGGCTTTCTGTATTCTCCATCCTGCAGATGGAGTCGCAGGATATGCTGGAACCTTATACGCCGCAGGGTGCCGAAGCGCTGCGTGCAAATATGCGGAGCAACCGCAGCCCCATGACCTGGACCGGCATGGATGCTTTTGTCTCTGCCATCTGCTTCAATACGGTGGTCGCCCAGCAGCGTAACCTGCCGCGCCCTTCTACCTGGCAGGATTTGCTGGACCCGCGCTTCCGTGGCCAGATCGTGATGCCGAACCCGAATTCATCGGGCACTGGCTTCCTGACCATTTCGGGCTGGATTGCCAATATGGGTGAGCAAGGCGCCTGGGCCTTCATGGACCGGCTGCATGAGAATGTTCAGCAATACACCCATTCCGGCAGCGCGCCTTGCAACAATGCCGCGCGTGGTGAATTTGGCGTGGGGCTCTCCTTCGATATGCGCTCAGTCACGCTGAAGAATCAGGGCGCGCCGATTGACATCATCGTGCCGACCGATGGCGTGGGCTTTGACCTGGAAGCCACTGCCATCCTGCGCGGGACGCGCAATCTGGAAGCGGCGAAGCGCCTTGCGGATTTCACCGTCTCCAAGACCGCTGCTGAGCTTTATGGCCGCTTCTATGCCATGCTTGCCCTGCCCGGCGTTGAGCCGACCGTGCGCGGCTATCCGGCGGAATTTGCGCAGCGTCTGGTGAGCGCGAATTTTGCCGAAATCGCCGCTTCGCGCGATCGGTTGCTCGCGGAATGGCAGCGTCGCTATGACGCCAAGTCTGCGCCACGCTGATGCCCATGGGCGTCGCGCTTGATGCTGGTGTGAACGCTGGTGTCGGGGCTGACCCCGGCACCGGCCAGGGATATCTAGCCATTCGCGACGTCGGCAAGCAGTTCGGCAGCTTCGTCGCACTGGACAGGGTGAGCCTGGACATAACATCAGGCGAATTCGTTTCCTTCCTCGGGCCATCGGGCTGTGGCAAGACCACCTTGCTGCGCGCCATTGCGGGACTTGATCCGCCAACAGTGGGGCGCATCATCCAGGCTGGACGCGACATCACGGCGCTGCCGCCATCCGAACGTGATTTCGGCATTGTTTTCCAATCCTATGCCCTGTTCCCCAACCTCACAGTGGCGGAAAATATTGGTTATGGCCTGCGGGGCACAGCATGGCCCAAGGCGCGCAGACAGCAGCGCGTGACGGAATTATTGGAACTGATTGGGCTTTTGGATCAGATCGCCAAATACCCGGCGCAGCTTTCTGGAGGCCAGCAGCAACGCGTCGCCTTGGCCCGCGCCCTGGCTTCCGAACCCGGATTGCTTTTGCTGGATGAACCGCTTTCCGCGCTGGATGCCATTGTCAGGCTGCATTTGCGCCAGGAAATCCGCGCCTTGCAACAAAGGCTTGGCGTGACCACCATCATGGTGACCCATGATCAGGAAGAGGCGCTCAGTGTCTCCGACCGCATCGTGGTCATGTCTCAGGGCCGCATTGAACAAATCGGCACGCCTGAGGAAATCTACGGCGCGCCCGCAACCCCCTTTGTCGCGAGTTTTGTCGGGCGCTCAGCGCATTTTTCCGCCAAAATCCATACGCCGGCGGGGCAAATCACGTCGCATGGCCTTGTGCTGCCGGCAATGGCCGCCGCACCCCTGCTCTATGGTGAGGAGGTCGAAGCCTTCATCCGCCCGGAGGATGTTGAGTTATTCCCGCTTTCAGCCCAAAGCGCGGGCAGCTTTGAAGCCAGGATCACCGGGCTCGAATTTCTAGGCCCCGTTTGTCGCGTTTCGCTGGAAGCCAATGGCCTCAGGTTTGAGGCGGATATTGCGCCAAGCGAGGCCGCGGCCTTCGACACCTCCCCCGGCGCGCGCCTTCTGGCACGGTTTCGCCCGGAACGGCTGATGGTATTCCGGTCCAATGGCTGATATCACTGCGCCCTTACAGGGCACCGTGCGGGTCAAGGCGTCACCTGATGAAACGGCGCTGCGCGCCCTTCACATCCTGGGCTTCCTATTTCTGGCCTTGGCCCTGGCCTTGCCGCTTTCAAGCCTATTGCTGCGTGCCTTTCAGGACCAGCAGGGTGACTTTGTGGGCCTGCGCAATTTCGCCATCTATGTCACCACCCCAAGCCTCATCCAATCCGCCTGGAATTCCATTTGGACCGCGGCGCTGACAACGCTGGTGGTGGTGCCGCTGGCCTTCGCCTATGCCTATGGCCTCACAAGATCGAATATGCCCGGCAAATGGTTCTTCCGCGCCGTCATGTTCCTGCCGATTTTCGCCCCTTCGCTCTTGCCTGCGCTGTCGCTTATTTATCTGTTCGGCAATCAGGGGATGCTGCGGTGGATCATGGATGGCGGCAGCATTTACGGGCCATGGGGTATTATCGGCGCGCAGATATTCTATTGCTTCCCTGCTGCAACCATCATCCTCGCCGTCGCACTGTCCACCGCCGATGGCCGGTTATATGAGGCCGCCGAGGCGTTGAAGGCTTCCCGCTTCAGGATATTCCTGACCGTCACCCTGCCCGGGGCGGTTTATGGTTTGGTGTCGGCAGCTGTTGTTGTCTTTACCTTGGTGGTCACGGATTTCGGTATCCCGAAAGTCATTGGCGGACAGTTCAATGTTCTGGCGACCGACGTCTATAAGCAGGTGGTTGGGCGTCAGGATTTGAACATGGGCGCGGTGGTCGGCATGGTGTTGCTGGTCCCAGCCATCCTGGCTTTCCTTTTGGATCGTTGGGCGCTCACCAAGAAAAGCGCCACCCTGTCTGGCCGCGCGGTACCCTATCGTCCGAAGCCAAGGGCGGCGCGCGATCATCCCGCCTTTCTGCTTTGCTTGACCATTGCGCTGACCCTGATCGGGATTGTTGGCGTTGCGGTTTGGGGCTCGCTAATCCGTTTCTGGCCCTATAACCTCGCACTCACCCTCGATAACTATGATTTCTCCCGCTTTGATACGGCGGGCTGGCAGGCCGTTTGGCTTTCCATCAAGTTCAGCCTGATGACAGCTGTGCTTGGAACGGCGCTTGTGTTCATCATCGCTTATAGTTTGGAACGCGGTCCGCGCAGCGGCTTCCTGGCGGGTCCGCTCCGTTTCCTTGCCACCATTCCCCTTGCCGTCCCCGGCCTGGTGCTTGGCCTAGCCTATATCATTTTCTTCAATGCACCCGGCAACCCCTTGGGGATCATCTATGGTACCCTCGCCATTCTGGTGCTGAATTCCATGGTGCATTTCTACACCGTATGTCATTTGACGGCGGTGACAGCCATCCGGCAATTGGATCCGGAGTTTGAGGCTGTGTCCGCCAGCCTTCACGTCCCGGTATGGCGCACCTTTTCCCGCGTAACCATTCCCATTTGCCTGCCCGCCATTCTTGAAATCGCGGTTTATCTTTTCGTGAGCGCGATGACGACTGTGAGCGCCGTGATCTTCCTTTATGGACCGGATACCAAGCCTGCTTCCGTTTCGGTGGTGCATATGGATGAAGCAGGCCAGGCCAGCGCCGCGGCTGCCATGGCTTGCGTTATTCTCGCCATTTCGCTCAGCGCGAAGCTACTGCAGCTTTTCATGAATGGTGTTCTTGGCCGCTTCACTTCAGCTTGGAGACGATGAGTAAGCGTCTTTCGACGCCGACCTAATCAGCTTCAAGCGCAGCTTTCGGCTGGCCAAATCAATACAGGCCACCATGCCCAGGATCAGGAGGATGATGAAGGCGACTTCATCCCAATTATTGATACGAATACGGTCTGATAGTGCCAAACCAATGCCACCAGCCCCAACAATGCCAAGTACCGTTGAGGACCGCGCATTCGATTCGAGAGTGTAGAGAATTTGCGAGAGAATGATTGGCGCGACCTGCGGTATCAATCCAATCCTGACAGCCAAAACCCGATTGGCACCGGCCGCACGCACTGCCTCGACCTGCCGTTTGTCAGCTGATTCCAAGGCCTCACTGAAAAGCTTGGACAGCACGCCGATATCCGGGACAGCAAGCGCCAGAATGCCGGCGAAGGGTCCCATGCCGACCGCCGAGACAAAGATAAGTGCCCAAATCAGCGTATCTATGCCGCGCAAGCCATCATAAAGGCGCCTTACGGAAAAGCGCAGAAAGATGTTGCCGACAATATTGCCAGCTCCAAGCAAGGCCAGGGGCAGCGCCACAAGCGCCGCCAAAAGCGTTCCCAGAAACGCCATGGCAAGGCTTTCCATCAGGCTGGCCAGCAATTCCGGCAATACGCCACCTGCCGAAGGTGGCCACATCAACGCCACCAACCAACCGAGCTTCATGATGCCGTTGAGGATGCGATCGGACGATGCATCCATACGCCAAAGTCCACCCAGCAACAGCAGGAACAGAAGCATGAAAAGCAGCGGCGTGGTCAGGCGCAGTTTAGTCATGTCGCCGCCCCAAGAATGCTACGGCGCAAGCGCCCACAAAGAAGGTCAATTGCCGTGACGGTCACAAGAATAAGCACAAGGATCGCCGAAATATCCTGATATTCGAATTGGCGGACTGCCAGATAAAGCTCCTCACCAATCCCGCCAGCGCCGACGATGCCAAGGACACTCGCTTCGCGTACATTGATCTCAAAACGCAGTAGGCCATAGCTCAAGACACCAGGCAGAGATTGCGGAAAAATACCAAAACGCATCTGTGCCGCCCAAGTGCCGCCAGCGGCACGCACTGCCTCCATCTGGGTGAGAGACGCGTTTTCGTGTTCTTCGGCAAATAGCTTACCAAGCGAGCCCGCCGAATGGACGGCTATGGCAAGCATGCCGGCGAAGGCGCCAAGCCCGAAGGCATAAACAAAGATGAGCGCGAGGACGAGTGTGGGCACCGTCCGCATCAATTCCAAAACGCGACGTATGATCGTGACGATCCATGGCGGAGCAAGCGTCGCCGCGGCCGGGAAGGAAAGCAGAAGTGCCACCAATCCGCCCAATACTGTCCCAACATAGGCAATCAGTAGCGTATCGGCGAGCAGCAGCGCCCAATCCGCAAAACCCCACATCCAATGGGCAAGATCAGCCGAAAAATGATCCAGGCGCAGACGCGGTAGGGTGCCTGCTATGTAATCAGCCGCGAGCGGGAGGCCGCGCACCAGCCTCGCGATGCTGACCTCCCCAATCCAGGCGGAGGCCGCAACGCCCAGGGCAAGCAAAGATACTGCAAGAAACCAATTGCGCTGCCGAAGCCCTTGTGCCTCACGCCACCGCGTTTCTGCCGCTAGGACAGCAGATGATTCGGTCAGGAACGCCGTTCCCGCCGACGCGCGGCATTTTCCTCAAGAATCGCGACGATATCCAGGTAATCCTCGTGCTTGGCCGGCGCCAAGCCACGGGCATCAGATGTCATGTCACGGAAAGCCTGGGGATCGCGCTGCGGCATTGCGGCAAAAGCGGCAACCGCCTCCTGCCGGAAGGATTCCGGCAAATCAGTGCGCATCACAATGGGTGCATTCGGAATAAGCGGGGATTTCCAGATGACACGAACAGCGCCTTCCGGGATCATGCCTTTTTCCGTCATGCGCTGGAATGTATTGCGGCGTTCATTTGAATAGGAAATCACAGCAGCATCAAATGTACCATTGATGACAGTCATGACGCCTTGCTCATGACTGCCAGTGAAGCCCGTGCGGGAGAAGTAGCTTGCGGGGTCCATCCCCTGACGACGCAGGAACCAGCCAGGTACCTGGAAGCCGGATGTGCTATTGGGGTCGCTGAACCCGAGCGTTTTGCCGCGCATGTCATCAAGATTGCGGATCGGGCTATCCGTCCGCACAATCATGACGCTGTGGTAGCCTTCCATGCCTTCATTATCAATGTATCGGAATATGGGGGTGATGCGTTCCCCCATGACACGCCGCGCAAGCCCGTAGGAAGCCGGGCCAAGATAAGCCAATTCTGAATGGCCGGCGCGTAGCGCCTCCACCACCGCTGCATAGTCAGACCCGCGGAAGACGCGGAACGGCGTGCGCAATTCGCGCGCCATATAGGCCTGAAGACCTTGCAGGCGCGCCACCGCGTCGCGCTCATTCTCGACCGAGATCATGCCGAAACGCACTTCGCGGAGCTGTTGGCGCCAATCAGCTTGTGCACGCGCATGCAGCGGTAGGAATGCAAGACCCGGCAACATTAGGGCGGTTCGGCGGCCAAGCATAGGAGACCCCTTCTCAAAAACTCAGCATTCTTTGGCTGAATTGAATGATGGATGCGTGACGAAGTGATGAAAGAATGATGACAGAAAGGCGCTTTATCGAATCGGCACCAAAGCCGCCTTGAACTGCGCAACGCAGGCGTCCCAGGACCAGGCTTCTGCATGACGTCGGCATGCCTCGCGATCACATTCAAGCGCCTTGAGACAAGCCGCGCGGAGATCCTCATCCAAGGCGCCAACACGAGGGTCGGTGATGACGTCAATCGGACCTGTGACCGGAAAGGCGGCAACGGGCGTGCCCGCAGCCAGCGCTTCCAGCAAAACCAACCCGAAAGTGTCTGTTCGCGACGGAAAGACAAAGACATCCGCCCCTGAATAGGACCGGGCAAGCGAACCATTATCGCGATAGCCAGTGAAGGTAACCTGCGGAAATCGCTGCTTCAACGCCGGCAAGGCGGGTCCGTCACCGACCACAACCTTGCTACCCGGCAAATCCAACGCCAGAAAAGCCTCAATATTCTTCTCGATCGCCACGCGACCGGCATAAAGAAAGACAGGTCGTGGCAGCCCCGACCATGCGTCACCCTCGCCCGGGTGAAATCTTTCAAGATCAACACCGCGTGTCCAAGCACGCACCTTGGTGAAGCCCCGCCGCGTCAGTTCCTGCCTTAAGGAGGCAGTCGCTGCAAAGGTACCTGCGCCTGCCTCATGGAAGCGTCGCATCACGCGCCAGGACCAATCCGCGGGAATGCGGGTTCTGGCTTCAAGATATTCAGGAAAGCGCGTGTGAAAGGCGGTTGTGAAGGGCCAATTGTTGCGTCTGCAAAGGGCGCGCATCGCCCAACCAAGCGGTCCTTCAGTCGCGATATGCACAATCTCTGGCCCGAAATCCGTGACAAGCTGCGTCAGGCGGCGCTTGGGAGCGATCGCAAGCCGGATTTCAGCGTAGCCGGGGGTGGGCATACTCCGAAAGCGATCAGGGCCGATAATCTCAACGGTATCGCCACCTGCCCGTAACTTTTCAACCACAACCGACAGCGTACGCACAACGCCATTGACCTGGGGAAACCAAGCATCTGAGACAATCAGGATACGCATCGCCTTACCTAGCACCGCGCAACAACTCCGCTACCAGATCGGGTGCCGGCGTGGATGTTGTTTTGCCCATTGATGCTGCCTGGCGGTGCGACCAATCGAGCAGTTCGAAGCGGCCATCATGATGCTCAACCAGGGCCGTACAGCTCTCCACCCAATCCCCGTCATTCATGTAAAGAATACCATGAACCATCCGCATTTCGGCATGGTGAATATGACCACAAATGACACCATCCATGCCGCGCGATTTCGCCTCATGGGAAAGGGCTGTTTCGAAACGGTCAATTGCCTTAACCGCTTCCTTCACCTGCCGCTTCAACCATTGGGAGAGTGACCAATAGGGGTAGCCAAGCCGGCGACGCAGGAAGTTGAACCAGCGATTCATTGTTAGGGCAGCGTCATAGGCCCAATCCCCGAGATGAGCGAGAAACTTTGCATAGCGAATGACACCATCAAACTCATCGCCATGGATCACCAGGAAACGGCGTCCATCCGCAGCGATGTGCTCCGCCTCCCGCACAAGTCTCACGCCTGCAATTTCAAGCCCAAGCCAATCGCGGAAAATTTCATCATGATTACCCGGGACATAGATCACCTCGGTCCCATGGCGGGCCATGCGCAAAATGAGGCGGATGACCTCATCATGATGATTATCCCAGTACCAGGAACGCCGCAGGCGCCACCCATCAATGATGTCACCAACCAGATAGAGCTTTTCGCATTGAACCTGCCGCAAGAAATCGACGAGTGAGTCACTCCTGCAGCTCCGTAAGCCAAGATGAATGTCCGAGACAAAAACCGTTCGGAAGACTTGCGGCGTTGAAGCGAGGGGCATTGGCTGCGCTCCTGAAGCGATATTCCGCACCGAAGCGAATCGGGGCGAAGTCCTCGCGTTTCTCCTGCACGCGGGCTAGCCAAATAATTGGAATCACGGGATGAACCTTCGATGACATTTATTCCCCGACATAGGATGTCATGACATTTTCTCGCGCTAATCATGCAATTGAAACTTTTTGCTGCTTTGCTCGATGGTCATGGTTTCGAATCTATGCTTCATCTTCAATCCAACCGCAGGCGCGCGGCGGCGTGCACGACTCTATGCCGCCTTGGATGTGCTCTATGGCCTTGGGGTACAATTCGAATTGCTGGAAACCGCCGCACCGGGTGATGCGGAAAAACTCGCCCGGATGGCGGCGCAAAAGGACCGTATCATAGTAGCCGCTGGCGGTGATGGCACAATCGCGGAAGTAGCCGCTGGCTTGGATGGAACTTCGGCTCTACTTGGTATTCTGCCACTTGGAACGGCAAATGTCTTTGCGCTGGAGTTGGCCGTACCCTTGAACCCAAAGGAAGCGGCCCGTGCCTTGCTTCTGGGCCGCAGCACATCCGTCTTTCCGGGCTTATTGAAGCGCGGCAATGCGCCTGATCGCCTTTTTATTCAAATGGTGGGCGTGGGGCTGGATGCCGTTGTCGTGCATCGGTTGCCACCAGGCTTGAAGCGCGCCTTCGGCAAAACTGCCTATGTCTTGCAAACCCTGCGTGACCTTACCTGGCATCCGTTCAATTCCTTCAAGGTCCAGGTAGATGGCAGGCAATTGGAACCTTCAGGCTTGGTTGTCACCAAGGGTCGCTTCTATGCTGGTCGTTTCGAAATCGCGCCCCAGGCAGACCCGCGAGAGACGGATTTCCATGTCTTATCGCTCTATCAGCATCATGCGTTTGATGCGCTGAAGCATGCCGCGGCACTCGGCCTTGGCAGGCTGCCGGCACTCTCAAGTATGACCCTCCAGCGCGGGCATGAGATCGAGGTGTTTGGCGCCGATCTGCCCGTTCAGGCGGATGGAGATGCGGCCGGGTCGCTGCCAATACGGATCACGCCAGCGCTCAGGCCGCTCAGGGTTGTGGTGCCGTGACGGTCTAGGATTTGGGCAGATAATGCCACACGCTTGCCGGCGGGAAGTTCAACGGTGTCCAGGCGAGCCGCCGTGCCTCAAGGTTCAAAGCCCGGTATGGCAATGGTGAGGTGATGCAATAGGTATAAAGAAGAAAGCCCCGCCCCGGGGCGACGGCTTCGACCTGTTCGATGAATTGGCGCTGCTTCTTCTCCCCAAGCAGCACCAGGGGAATGCCGCAAATGACGGTTTCTATTTCCGTGGAAACCTGTTTCAACCGCTCAATCGGTAGGTTGAAAGCATCCGCCTGAACCACGGTGGCGTGCGGGAAATTCGTCTGAAGATGCTCGGCCATCTCGGCCACAATCTCAACCACGACAAGGCGTGTGGGCGAAATTCCGGCCTTGATAAGGTTGCGGGTAATTGCGCCCGTCCCGGCGCCCAGTTCAAGAATGCTAGAATTGGATCGCTTGTCGATTTGCCCGGCGATAAGCGCACCCAACCTCGGGGAGGAAGGCACGATCGAGCCCATCTGCAGCGGATTGGAAAGCCAGCGACGGAAGAATAGGCCAACATCACGTGCGACGGGGCGTTTATCCGATGAGGAAAGATTGGCTGTTTGCATGGCTAGCTCCGAAGTGGATGACTTCACACCACGAGAAAGAAGTTTTCCCGGCAAAGGCGTGAAGGGGCAATGAACGAGACAATCGTTCTGCGCTACATTCCCTCTGTGACGGTGAAATGAAGGAAATATTGCGGTTCAATGAAGTGAAACAACAGCCAAGCAATCCCGATCAGTCCAGCGGCACATCCCGGTGATCATGAGCGTGGGCGCCGTGCTGGTCAGTGCATGGCTTTATGCCCATGTGTATCACGCAATCATCTGAACCAAATTCTTGAGACATCTCATTCACCCCAAAAGATGGGCCGTGCACTACCCGCTACCACCGCCACGGCAACTTAATCCGCTCGTAAATCCGTTTGGCGTAAGGTGACCCGTGCAGGTTCTCCCTGTCGGTAGCGTGAATGTATAAGTGTCGTTAACTTCAGTCATAGGGAACGCTAAAGGAACAATTGGGGTGCCAGACGGACTCTTGCTTGGGCATACTGGCTTCTGAGGATCTTGCTCGAGAGCCAGAAATACCCGGTTGGCGGTGCCTTGGTAACGGGCAAAGGCTTGGCCGGATACATTGAAATTCGAGTCGCTGAGACTGTCTCTATAGAATAGGCAACCGCTTGGGGCCCACGGGCGCGGGCCAAGGGTGAATCGACCATTGCTGCCCAATTTTGTGCCGATCGGGGGGGCGATGTAGGTTGTCGCCTGGAGGGCGGCCTGATTCTGAGCCTCAGGGGCGGTGCTGGGACAAAGGGCGAGTGCAGCAATGAGGCCGATGAAAATGAATGGAGAGCGGGGGAAAAACATGGGGTTCTCCTTTGCGGGTATGGTCGGCCGAGCCGGCGCGCTCTTTTGAAATGATGAGGCGACAACGAAAGTGGAGCAAGGCCCATCGTTATCCATGCCTGAGTTCCGGGAAATCCTCCTCCCGATGCTCCCCCTCAGGCCTGATGCCGGCGGCGAAGCGCTTTTCCTCAAGCTGGCGGAGTTCCACGCGCCTGATCTTGCCTGAAATGGTTTTCGGCAATTCATGCACTTCAAGCCGCCGCACCCGCTTGAAGGGGGAAAGCCGCCCGCGCAGATGCTGGAAGATGGATAGCATGGTGGCGGCGTTGGCCTCAGCGCCTGGGGCCAGCGCGATGAAGGCCTTGGGCACCGCCATGCGCATGGCATCCGGCGCCGGCACCACAGCGGCTTCCGCCACCGCCTCATGCTCGATCAGCACGCTTTCGAGTTCAAAGGGCGAAATCCGGTAGTCGGAGGCTTTGAAGACATCATCCGCCCGCCCGACATAGGTCAAATAGCCATCCTGATCGCGATTGGCGACATCGCCGGTGCGATAGAAAGTTTCGCCCGCTGGTAGGATGGCGCCATCATCGCCCTGATAGCCCATCATCAGCCCGGTCGGCGCGGGGTTCAGCGCAATGCAGACCTCCCCTTCATCAGCCGGCTTATCATCGGGGTCGAGCAGCACAATCCGATAACCCGGCAGGGGCTTGCCCATGGAGCCTTCCTTCAAGGCCATGCCCGGCGGATTGCCGATCTGCGCCGTGGTTTCCGTCTGGCCGAAGAAGTCGCGGATGGTGAGCCCCCAGGCATCGCGCACCTGTTCGATGATTGCCGGGTTGAGCGGTTCCCCCGCACCCCCCACTTCGCGGAGCGCGGTGCGGAAAGATCTCATGTCTTCCTGCACGAACATCCGCCAAACCGTGGGCGGGGCGCAAAGGCTGGTGACGCCATTGGCCGCAATCGCTTCCAGCATGCCGCGCGCATTGAAGCGTGGTTGATTGGCGATAAAGACCGTGGCCCCCGCATTCCAGGGCGCGAAAAGGCAGGACCAGGCATGCTTCGCCCAGCCAGGCGAGGAGATATTCAAATGCACATCGCCGGGCCGCAAGCCCAGCACGAACATGGTAGAAAGATGCCCCACCGGATAGGATTGATGGCTATGCAACACCAGCTTGGGCCGCGCCGTGGTGCCTGAAGTGAAGTAAAGCAGCAGCGGATCAGTCGCTTTGGTCGGGCCATCGAGGGTGAAGGTTTCGGCGCCCCGGTGCAGGCTTTCATAGGCAATCCAGCCCGCCGGTGCCGCGCCAACCGCAATGCGCGTGACACCCGCTTCCAGCCCGTCAAATTTCGGCGCATCGGCGGCATTGGCAACCACAAAGCGCGCGCGGCCTCTGGTAAAACGGTCCTTCAAATCATCGCCGGCGAGCAGCGTGGTGGCGGGGATCACCACCGCGCCGAGTTTCATCGCCGCCAGCATCACTTCCCACAGCGGCACAACATTGCCGAGCATCAGCAGAATGCGGTCCCCGCGCTTCACGCCAAGCGCGCGCAGCCCATTGGCGACGCGGTTGGAAGCGGCGGAAAGCCCGGCAAAGCTCACCTCGGCCGCGCCATCGCCGATGATTTTCAGCGCCAATTGCTGGCCCTGCGCGCCTTTGGCCAATTCGGCATCGAACCAATCGAGTGCCCAGTTGAAATCACCAAGTTCCGGCCAGCGGAAATCGCGATAGGCAGTCGCGTAATCGCCGCGCTGCGCCAGCAGGAAATCCCGCGCGGCCTTGAAGGCGGAATGGTTCATGCCCCTATCCTCCCTGCCACACCCTTTGATGCGGCGTGTTTTTGTTTTCCGGCGAAGGCTAGACCGCCGCTATGCGCCGCGACAAGTTGCCCCTTATTCCACCTTGATCCCTGTTGCCGCCACCACGCGCTGCCATTGCGGCACATCGGTTTCCAGCAAGGCGGCCAATTCAGCCGGGCCGGTCAGCAAGGGCGTGGTGCCGGCGGCGGCGAAGCGCGCGCGCACATCGGGCAGGTCACGGATGCTGCCCAGCACCTCCGCCATGCGCGCGATGATGGCGGGCGGCGTTGCGCGGGGGGCGGCGATGGCATACCAATTCAGCGCGACATAGCCGGGCACGATTTCAATGATGGCAGGTATGTCCGGCAGGGTCGGCAGGCGCCGCGGCCCCGCCACGCCCAAAAGCCGCGCGCGCCCGCCTTGCACATGCGGCAGGGTTTCCACAGTGCTTGCGAAAACCATGTCTATTTCGCCAGCGTAAAGCGCGGTCATGGCCGGGGCCGCCCCGCGATAGGATACATGGGTCAGGTCCAGATTGGCGGCCAGTGCGAAAAGCGCCCCCGAAAGATGATTGGAAGACCCAACACCGCCGCTGCCAAAGGTCAGCCGCCCCGGCGCGGCGCGGGCCGCGTTCAATACATCCTGCACGCTTTGGTAGGGGGACGTCGCGCGCACCACCATCGCCGTTGGAATATCCGCGACCAGGCTCACGGGCGCCAAGGCGGTGCGCGGGTCCAGCCCTCTATTCGGGTAAAGCGCGGGGACGGAAGCAAGCGAGGCGCTGGTCAGCACAAAGGCCGTGCCATCGGGCGGCGATTGCACCACGGTATGAATACCAATGCTGCCGCCCGCCCCTGGGCGATTTTCGATAATGAAGGGCTGACCGAGTCTTTCCTTCAAATGCTCCGCCAAAAGCCGCCCTACCAGATCAATCGGCCCACCCGCACCAAAGGGGATGATGATCCGCACCGGCCGGTCCGGCCAAGGGGCTTGGGCATGGGCGCGCTGGATGAAGGGCAGGGCAAGGGCGCTGGCCAGCAGCGCGCGGCGTGGGGTTTTGGTCATTCTGATGCTTCCTCCGCCCCCATTAAAGGCGGAACCGATGCGCTTGGGAATAAGCGCGATGCAATCAGACGCGCGGCAGATGCGCCGGAATACGCATGCCAAGGGAAAGCGGCACCGGCCAGATTTCCTCGATGGCGCGCAGCTTGCGGAAACCCGCCGCCAAATAGCCCGGCAGGGCACGCGGATGATCCGCATTGCAGGTATTCACCGTGACGGCAGGCAGGCCGATATGCCAGGCGGCATCCACCGCATGGCGCAGAAACGCAGCACCCATGCCAGTGCCAATCGCCCAGGGCACCAG
This sequence comes from Roseomonas sp., assembly GCA_020249285.1. Classification (GTDB taxonomy): domain Bacteria; phylum Pseudomonadota; class Alphaproteobacteria; order Acetobacterales; family Acetobacteraceae; genus Neoroseomonas. The sequence goes on from JADCFX010000017.1 coordinate 18,563, forward strand.
CCCGAAATAGGAGAGGTTAGCCGCCTGCCCGGCGCGATGATCAAGTTCATAAAACCCTGCTGGTTCGCCATCGCGCATCAGCACATGCAGGCTGACCGAAGGATGCGCCAGCAGGCCGGCCAATTCAGCATCTGAGGCAATACGGCGCATCCACCAAAGCCAGGGCTCACCAACCGTATTGTAGAGGTAACGATAGAAGGGCACGGAACAATGCCGCACGCGTTCCACCCGCGCATCGCCAGGCAAGGTCGCCGCGGGGCTGGTGGGCGGCGCATCCATGCGCAGGAAAGTCACCTGCACCTTCAAGCGCTGAACGGGTTCGGAGAGCTCCATAACCCTGCCACTAGCAAAGATCGCGCAACGATGGAAACAGCCATGACGCTGAGGCAGCGCGGTCACAAAAAAACACGCGCCCCGGAAGGGACGCGTGCCTTTTCTTACAGCGCTTCAGAAGCGCTTAGTGTTTGACGTCAGCCCAAACCTTGCGCTTCACCGCATAGGTCAACCCGGCCAAGATGGTCAGGAAGATGATGATCTTCACGCCCAAGGCGCGGCGCTGCTCAAGTTCCGGCTCCGCAGCCCATTGCATAAAGGTGCTGACATCATGCGCCATCTGTTCGACAGTGGCCGAGGTGCCATCCGCAAATTCAACCTGATCAGGGTTGAGCGGCGCGCCCATGGCGATCGCGTGGCCTGGGTAGAACCTATTGTAATGCGCGCCATCAGCCAAAACAAAACCTGGAGGCGGATCCTCATAGCCAGTCAGCAGCGCAAAAAGATAATCCGCCCCACCGGCCCGTGCCTTTGCTATGACGGAAAGGTCCGGGGGCGCCTTGCCATTATTCGCGGCGGCAGCTGCGGCTTCATTGGGGAAGGGTCGGCGGAACCTATCCGAAGGGCGGCCCGGGCGTTCGAACATCTGGCCTTCATCATTCGGGCCATCCGTGATTTGAAACTGCGCCGCGATGGCTTCCACCTGAGCCTGGGTCAGCCCCAATTCGCTCAGATTACGATAGGCGACCAGCCGCATGCCATGGCAGGCCGCGCAGACTTCCTTATAGACCTGGAAGCCACGCTGCGCGCTGGCGCGATCATAGGTGCCGAAAATCCCATCGAAGGAGAATTTCCGGTCCGGGATGGCAATCTCTCCCCCCGCCGCATGGGCGGGGGCGGCGGCGAAAAGGCCAAGGGCGAGGGCGAGGGCCTTGATTGAATGACGCAACATGATCAGGCCTTCTCCATCGGCTTGGCAGCCGCGCCCATGGGTAACGGCCCGCCCCCAAGCACCGGGCGGGATATACTTTCTGGCAGCGGCAAAGGCCGCTCCAACCGCGCCAGCAGCGGTAGGACCACCAGGAAGTAGGCGAAATAATAGGCGGTCGCGATACGCGCGATCAGCACATAGGTGCCTTCCGCCGGCTTCGCACCAACCCAGAGCAGCACAAGAAAGCAGGCCGTCCACAACAGGAAGAAAACGCGCGCCAGCGGACGGAACCGCATGGACCGCACCGGGGAACGGTCCAGCCAAGGCAGCACAAACCAAATCAGGATCGAACCAAACATCAGCAGCACACCGCCAAGCTTATCCGGCACCGCGCGAAGGATCGCGTAATAGGGCAGGAAGTACCATTCCGGCACGATATGCGGCGGTGTCACCAGCGGATTGGCCGGAATGTAATTATCCGGATGGCCCAGATAATTCGGCGCAAAGAACACCAGCACGGCGAAGACGATGAAATATACCACCAAGCCCACGCTATCTTTCGCCGTGTAATACGGGTGGAAAGGCAGGGTATCCTGCGGGCCCTTGGGTTCGATCCCAAGCGGGTTGTTGGACCCGGTGATGTGCAGCGCCGCCACATGCAGGAATACCACGCCGAAAATCACGAAGGGCAGCAGATAATGCAGGCTGAAGAAACGGTTGAGCGTCGGGTTATCCACACTCATGCCGCCCCAGAGCAATTCTACGATATGGCTGCCCACCACCGGGAAGGCGCTGAACAGGTTTGTGATGACGGTGGCGCCCCAGAAGGACATCTGGCCCCAGGGCAGCACATAACCCATGAAGGCAGTCGCCATCATCAGCAGGAAGATCACGACCCCCAGCATCCACAGCAATTCACGCGGCGCCTTGTAGGAACCGTAATACATGCCACGGAAGATGTGGATATAGACCACAATGAAGAACATGCTGGCGCCGTTCATGTGAATATAACGGATCAGCCAGCCGAAATTCACATCGCGCATGATGCGTTCGACACTGTCGAAGGCAAGGCCGGTATGCGCGGCGTAATGCATGGACAGGAAAATCCCGGTCGCGATCATGATCATCAGCGTGACCATGGCCAGCGCGCCGAAATTCCAAAAGTAATTGAAATTCCTCGGCGTTGGGAAGGTTCCGTATTCCTTCTGCATCATGGTGAAGACCGGCAAGCGCTGATCTACCCAGCGCACCACCGGATTCTTGAACTCGCTATTGTGCAACCCGATTGACATGTTTTTTTCCTCAACCGATTCTGATCTTGGTATCGGATGTGAAGGCGTATTCCGGAACGTCAAGGTTCCGAGGCGCCGGTCCTTTGCGAATTCTGCCTGACGTGTCGTAATGGCTGCCATGGCAGGGACAGAACCAGCCGCCGTATTCGCCGCGCGCATCGGTGGCCCTTTGGCCCGTGGGCACGCAACCCAAATGGGTGCAAATGCCAACCAGTACCAGCCATTGATCCTTCTGCACGCGGGATTGGTCGGTGGCCGGATCGGGCAGGGAATTGGTCGGCACCGCGCGCGCTTCCTCGATTTCCTTGGCCGTACGGTTGCGCACGAACACCGGCCTGCCGCGCCACATCACGGTCACGGCCTGGCCTTCCGTGATCGGGGCCAAATCCACATCCGTGCTCGCCAGCGCCAGCGTATCCTTGGCGGGCTGCAAGGAAGCGATGAAAGGCCAAGCAATGGCACCAACACCGACCGCGGTGAAAGCGCCGGTCACCAGCATCAGAAAGTCGCGTCGGGGCGCCCCGTCGGTCGCCGCGTGTCCGTTATCAGCCATCCTCAACATCCCCTTGCGACGGGCGCCCCCTCTTGCCGAGGGCTCCGCTTCGCCGCACGATTTAGGTTCGCACCCTTGGAGTGCAATCTTCAAAACGCGATGGCGGCTCCGAAGGACCGGTCCCGCCACGAAACGGGGTCTTATAGTAGTAGGGTTTGCAAGGTGTAAATCCGCCCCAGAGTGTCAAAGGAAGCTAAGCCATGGAAAAAAACGCCGACGGCCCTGGAAGCCATCCCTTCGTGGCCCCCGCCCGCGCCTGGTTTGAGGAATTGCGGGACCGGCTTTGCGCTGCCTTTGAAGCGATTGAGGATGATTTGGCCCAAGGCCCCCATACCGGCCTGCCGCCGGGGCGATTCGCCCGTACCGCCTGGGAAAGGCCGGAAGGCGGCGGCGGGGTCATGTCCGTCATGAAGGGGCGGGTGTTTGAAAAGGTGGGGGTGAATGTCTCGACCGTCTTTGGCGAATTCTCCCCCGAATTCCGCAAGCAAATTCCGGGCGCCGAGGAAGACCCGCGCTTTCTGGCGACAGGTGTGTCCCTGGTGGCACATATGCAAAGCCCGCGCGTGCCGGCGGCCCATATGAATACGCGCTTCATCGTGACCCGGAATGCCTGGTTCGGCGGCGGGGGGGATATCACGCCCATGAAGCCCGAAGCGCCGGAAGCCCAGGCGGATGCGGCGGATTTCCATGCGGCCTTCAAGGGCGCCTGCGACAAGCATGATGAGACCTATTACCCGCGCTTCAAGAAATGGTGCGATGAGTATTTCTTTCTGCCCCATCGCGGCGAACCGCGCGGGCTTGGCGGCATATTCTATGATTGGCTGGGTGATCGCACGCCGGGCAAGGGGACCCACGCGGATTTCACCTTCACCCGCGATGTCGGGCTGGCCTTCCTGCAAGCCTATCCGGCCATTATCCGCAAGCGCATGCATGAAGCCTGGACCGAGGCCGAGCGGGAACATCAACTCATCCGCCGTGGGCGCTATGTGGAATTCAACCTGCTGCATGACCGGGGCACGATTTTCGGCCTGAAAACCGGGGGCAATGTGGAGGCGATTTTGATGTCCATGCCGCCGGCGGTGAAGTGGCCGTGACCGGGTCACACCTTTCGCTTGCGCGGCCAGCACAACAGCGCCGCCACCGGCAATAGCCACATGATGCGCGCGCCATAGCGCGGATGGGGGGCGGAAAGACCGCCGCAAATCAGCGCATTGCCCAGCACCGCCGCCAGTACGAAAAGCGCCAAGGCCAAAGCCAGCCCCTGCCTGCGCCAGGCGCTCCACAGCAGCAGCGGCAGCGCCAGCAGCACCACCGGCAGATGGAATGGATTCAGCGGCATCACCGTTTCCTTCAGCACATCCTGCGCCTGACGCGCTTGATCAAAAGCGGCCAATTCGCGCGCCGAAAAAGTCTGTTCGATATGGGGGCGGATCGCGACGGCGAAATGCGCATTGTCCAAGGTGTCGCCAATGCCAAAGCTGCCGAGTTGCAGCAACATATTCGCCGCCATGGCGCGGGCCACGCCGAGCGGGTCGGCGCGCAAGGTCTCAGCCACAATCTGCCCGGCTTCCGGCGCCAGCATCGCACTGCCCAGAAAGCGCGACGCGCCCGCAGCATCGCGGTTCACCGGGCTATCCGGCGCCCAGAGGAAATCATTCGCCGGCATGGGCAGCCGCTCCGTGAAGGCGCAAAGATACCAGCCCGCATCAGGGCAGCGCGCCTTCAGCACCGCCGCCGCCGGGCCATCTTCCTGCAAACGCGCCAGCATAAAAACCGAGCCATAGGGTGAAAGCGCAACACGCCCATGGCCAATGGCATTGGTGACAAGCAGCGCAGCCACGGCAATCACCACCGGCAGCACCATCGCCAAAAGTCGTACCGGCCTGCGCCACAAGCGCAGCAGCAGCGCGACAACACATAACCCAAGCGCGAGCGGCAAATGCGCGAGATGCGCGGCAATACCGAGCGCCACCAGCGCCACCAGATAGCCACGCTCAAGCCGCGTCAACGCAGCGCCGCCAAAGCCCAGCAGGAACAGCCCCAGCACAACAATCGGCGCGAAAATATCAGGCATCAGCAGCGCGGCGCTGAAGGGGGCGGCGGTGGCCAGCGCGGCAAAGGCGCATAGCCCGATATGCCAAAGCGGCTGCGCATCACCACGCACCACGCGCAACGTCAGCCACAGCAGGTGGGACAGGATCAGGCCCTGCGCGATAACCGGCCCCCAAAGACTGATGCGCCAATGAAAGGCATGCAGGAATGGCCCATAGATAAAAGGCTTGTCCCACAACATCAGTGGCCCAAGCGTTTGATGCAAAAACCCGCCACTATCGCTGAACAGCAGCGGGTAACCGTTGAAGAAGGCGGGCCAGATCAACAACAAGGCCCCGGTCAATACCGCCGCGCCGACCCTCACCCCTGTTTCGCCGACCAGCGCGCGGCGGCGGCATCATCCTCTTCCTTCGCGGCCACCCAGCGCGCCGCGCCATCCGCAAATTCCTCGCGCTTCCAAAAGGGCGCCTTGGTCTTCAGCCAATCAATGAGAAAGGCGCAGGCTTCCAGCGCGGCGGCGCGATGCGCGGAAGCCGTCAGCACCAGCACAATCGGGTCTCCGGGCAATATCCGGCCCATGCGATGGATCACGGTGCAGCCGGTCAGCGGCCAGCGCGCCTCAGCTTCGGTCGCAATCCGGGCAAGCGCACGTTCCGTCATGCCGGGGTAATGTTCCAGCACCAGCGCGCTCAGGCCATCATCGCCACGGCAGACGCCCAAAAAGCTGGCCACACCACCAACATCAATCCGGCCCGCGGTCAGCGCCGCGCTTTCCGCCGCCATATCAAACAGCGCTTCCTGCACCAGAATGCGCGCCATGGCTCAGCCCCCGGTCACGGGCGGGAAGAAGGCAATCTCATCGCCGGCGGCCACGGGATGATCCGGCGTGGCGAAATCCTGATTGACAGCAGCGCGCACCTGCTTGGCATCGGCAAAGGCCGCCGCATGGCCAGGGCTGCGGGTCGCGAGCCAATCGCGCAAGCCAGCGACATCGCGCACCTCGGGCGGTGGTGCCACGTCTTCTTCCGCCATGCCGATCTTCTGGCGCAGCCAGGCGAAATAAAGGACCCGCATGGCGCTTCAGCGTGGTGTGGGTACCGAGGTGATGCGCCCGCCCGGCCCGATAATCGTGGTGGTGCCGCCATCACGCACCGCAATGCCGCCACCCGCCGTGCCGGGCTGGTTGAAGACCTGCGTGCGGTCATTGCCGCCCGCCACAATACCGGCTGGCTGGCCAGGCGTGGCGGGGATCACGCTGCCTTCAACCCGCGGGGGCGGGGCGGATGGCATGGCGGAAGGTGTTGCGGCCGGCGGCGAAGGCGCACGCGGCGGCACGGATGCCATGGGCGGTGGGGTAGAACTGCTGGCACGCGGTGTCACGCGCAACGGCGGCGGTGGCGGGGGCAGACGCAGCGCATCATCCGGCGTCATTTGCGTGGCGGGCGTCGCGGGGGCGCGCATCGCCGCATAATCCAGCGTTTCTGTGCGCAGCACTTCCTCGGTCGTATCCCCGCTTGTGACGCGCCGGACCGTCAGGCTGTCTATCTGGGGTATGGCGGCATTGCGACTGGTATTCCAGCTTGGCTGCCAATTCGGCCCACAGCCTTGCAGCGCCAGCATTCCCCCAATCAGCAAAACAGAATGTCGCATGGCTTTCCCCGCCTCTTTCTCGCTTAAGATGCGCTGCCCAGGGTTGAGACTCAAGACTGCCCTGGCGGTTTCACCGATTCATCGCGCCTGGAAGGCGTTTCCCCCTGCACGAGGCTCAGCCCGGCGCGGAGATAATCCCAACCTGTGATCAGCGTTAGCACCGCAGCGGCCCAGAGCATGCCTTCTCCAATCAGAGAAACCGGCAGGAAGCCAAGCCCAATCACCGGCGCGCCGCTATCGCCGGCCAGCAAGGTGCCCAAAGCGCCCATCTGAAACCCAGTCTTCCATTTCGCGAGCGGCGTGACCGGCAGGCCGATACGCAATTCGGCCAGGAATTCCCGCAGGCCGGAGACCAGGATTTCCCGCAACATGATGACAATGGCGGGAAACAGCCCAGCATCGGAAAGCCGGCCATAGCCCGCCAGCAGCATGAGCGCCGCCGCGACAAGCAGCTTATCTGCAATTGGGTCCAGCATGCGGCCAAAGCCGGAAACCGCACCGCGTTCCCGCGCGATCTTACCATCGAAATAATCCGTGATGGCGGCTACGGAAAACACGATGCAGGCCGCCATATCCGCCCAGGGCGCATTGATCGAAGCCAGCACCACCAGCACGGGGATCGCCGCGATGCGCGAAAGCGTCAGCAGATTGGGCAGGTCGGTTGGCATGACACGTTCCATTAACCCGGAACGCGGCGCTTTGGCACCCCAAAGCCGAGAATTTCAGCCAAGCGCCGCGCTTGGATGGAAATGTTCATGAATCCGCCTGGCCAAGGCAGGCCCCACACCCGGGCAGGCTTCCAGATCCGCGAGCCCCGCCTGCCGCACCCCGCGGGCCGAGCCAAAATGGTTCAGCAATTTGCGCTTCATCGCGCTACCCACGCCCGGCACATCATCCAATTCAGACCGGGTCAGCGCCTTGGAACGCCCGGCGCGATGCGCCGAAATGGCGAAGCGATGCGCCTCATCGCGCAGGCGCTGCAAATAGAACAGCACGGGGTCGCGCGGTGGTAATTGGAAGGCTTCGCGACCGGCCATGTGGAACCATTCCCGCCCAGCATCGCGGTCCGGCCCCTTGGCCACCGCCACCAGGGGCAGATCATCCAGGCCAAGACCCGCCATGATTTCCCGCGCGGCGGAAAGCTGGCCGGCGCCGCCATCAATCAGCACCAAATCGGGCCAATCTTCGCCAGCGCGGGCGGGGTCTTCGCGGAGCGCCCGGCCAAAGCGGCGTTCAAACACTTCGCGCATCATGGCGAAATCATCATTGGTGGCGGCGGTTTTGATGGCGAATTTCCGGTAGCCCTGCTTCATGAAGCCCGCAGGCCCCGCCACCACCATAACGCCATAGGCATTGGCGCCCTGGATATGGCTATTGTCGTAAATCTCGATCCGCTCCGGCGCGCCAGGCAGGCCGAAAAGACTTGCCGTGCCTTCCAGCAGCGCCGCCTGAGCCGTGCCTTCCGCCATGCGCCGTTCCAGGGCTTCCCGCGCATTGGTGGCCGCGTGTTCCAAGGCCTCGTGTTTTTCACCGCGCTGGGGCCGGCGCAATTCCACGCGTCGCCCAGCCTTGATCGCCAAGGCTTCTGCAATCAGCGCCGCTTCGGGCGGGTCATGCGATAGCAGCAGCAAAGGCGGGGGGGGCAAATCTTCATAAAGCTGGCCGAGGAAGGCGCCCATCACCTCCTCAGCGCTTTGGTCCTGCTTGGCGTGGCTCAGGAAAAAGGCGCGGTTGCCGTTATTGCGCCCGCCGCGGAAGAAAAACACCTGGACGCAGCTTTGCCCCGCCGCCTGATGCAAAGCGATTACATCCGCATCGCCCATGCCTTCCAGATTGACACGATCCTTGCCCTGAATATGCGTGAGCCCCCGGATACGGTCCCTGAGGGCAGCAGCGCGTTCAAACTGCAAATCCGCCGCCGCCGCTTCCATTTCCGTGGCCAGGCGCTTTTGGATGGAAGGCGTTTCGCCCGACAGGAACTGCTTCGCTTCCGCGACCAGCGCGGCGTAATCCGCCTGAGAAATGCGGTCCACGCAGGGCGCGGCGCAGCGCTTGATTTGAAACAGCAGGCAAGGTCGCGTGCGGGTATCAAACACCGTATCCCGGCAGGATCGCAGCAGGAATACACGCTGAAGCGCATTGATGGTCTGGTTCACCGCCCAGACGGATGCAAAAGGCCCCCAATAGGATGCGCCCTTCCGCCTTTCCCCCCTATGCTTGGCAATCTGCGGAAAGGGGTGGTCTTCCGTGATGACCAGCCAGGGATAGGATTTGTCATCCCGGAGCACGATGTTGAAGCGCGGGCGGAAGCGCTTGATGAAATTGGCTTCCAGCAGCAGAGCTTCGGCCTCTGACGCGGTAGTCACCACTTCCAGGGACCGCGTTTCAAACACCATGCGCCTGAGGCGTTCCGGCAGGCGGCCAAGTTGGGTATAGGAAGTGACGCGCTTCCTGAGTGACCGAGCCTTGCCGACGTAAAGCGCCTCCCCCTTCTCATCCAGCATGCGATAAACGCCGGGGGAGGTCGGAAGGGTGGGCAGGGCGGCTTCCAGCACCGCCAGGCCCTGGAAGGCAGGGCTTTCGGGGGCGGGTGGCACGAGATCGGTCATCTGCGGCGACTTATGGCAAAGCCAGTGCGAATTTGTCCACGAAACCTGTGGATAAACCTGTGGGAAGTCATCAAGACAATCCGGTTAAGGCTATGTTACATAATGATTCTATGGCTCTGCCTCGATTTGCGGCGCCTGGCTTGTAACAAATTAAGCTATTGATTTAGCTAAATTTTACCCCAAGTCGCAAAGCTGCTCCGGCGTCAAGGGGGGAATTTCCGGTCGCGCGCAAAAAGCTTCTCGGCTTGGTTTTTCGGCGGTGGACAATCCGCAGCGCCGGTGATGTCAGAATCGTGATCTTTCAATGACAACGCCGACGTTGATGCTACCGGGCAGCGCATCCGGCTTGGTCACCCCCACCCTGACACGACGAATGCGGGTATCTTCCAAGAGGCTGATGGCGATGCGTTCGGCCAGGGTTTCCGCGAGCCGAACATGGGCGGAAGTGGCGATCCGCTGTGCGGTTTCCGCCGCCGCCGCGTAATCCACCACGCGGGCCAGACGGTCCGGTCCTTCGGCTGAGGGGGCTTCGGGGTCCTCAACCGCCAATTCCAAATCCAGGATCACGCGCTGCGGGCGGGTTTGTTCATGCGCATAAACGCCGAGCAAGGCCTGCACTTCCAGATGGCGTACGAAAACCAGCCGCAACCCCGCCGCGGCATCGGGGGCGAAGCTCATTCTAAAGGCTCCTGCCCGAAGGAGGGCGACCATTGCAAATGCTGCCCGCCATCAAGTGCGATCATCTGGCCGGTCATGGAGGGCAGCGAGAGGATCGCCATGAGGGCACGGGCGACTTCCTCAGCGCTGGTGGGGCGCGAGAGTGGCGTTGAGGCCGCCTGCTTGTCGAAATGTTCCTGGGATTGGCGGGGGCTCGGCAAGGCAGGGCCGGGGCCGATGGCATTCACCCGAATGCGCGGGGCGAGGGCCAGTGCCAGGCTTCGCGTCAGCGCCCAAAGCCCCGCCTTGGACACTGTGTAGGAAACGAAATGCGGCGTGAGCGACCAGACGCGCTGATCCAGCATATTCACCACCAGGCCCTGCGCCGCTTCCGGCAGCGCCTTGGCGAAACCCTGTGTCAGCACGAAGGACGCACGCAGATTGGGTTCAATGTGGCGATCCCAGGACTCGCGCGTCGCATCCTGCCATTCATCGCGTTCGAAGGTGGAGGCGTTGTTCACTAGCACGCCCAGCGGGCCAAGCGCCTTGGTGGCGTGCGGGATCAGTTGCGCGACTTCCGCTTCCTGGCCGAGTTCTGCCTTCAATGTGATGGCGCGGCGGCCCAGGGCGCGGATATCGGCGGCCGTGGCCGCGGCGGCTTCAGCACTCGCGGCATAATGGATGGCGACATCAAAGCCGGCTTCAGCAAGCGCGAGCGCCATGGCACGGCCAAGCCGCTTGCCGGCGCCCGTGACCAGCGCGGCGGGGGGGAGCTTGGAGGGGATCATGAACGGGGTGATAGCCCGAACGTGGGCAGTTAGTAAGACTTCCGTCAGCGGGCCATCAACCAACACCTGTTGCAGTTATATATTTTTGTAGCTACAGTTAATCCATGCGCATCAAATTCGATCCAGCCAAGCGCGCAAAAACGCTGGCCGAGCGGGGATTGGATTTCGCTGACGCAGCGCAGATTTTCACCGGGCTACACGCCACGCTTGAAGATGCGAGGAGAGACTATGGTGAGAAGCGCTTTATCTCAGCCGGGTTTTTGGATGGCCGGCTGGTGGTTCTGGTTTGGACCCCGCGCGGCGCGGCCCGCCGCATCGTTTCCATGAGGCACGCCCATGCCGAAGAAGAAACACGCTGGCGCCAATACCTGGGTTGATCCCGATGATGCGCCGCCGCTGACCGACGCATTTTTCGCCAAGGCGGAGGTCAAAGATGGTGCGCGGCTTGTCCGTCGCGGTCGGCCGCCTCTGCCACAGGCCAAGCGCCAGGTGACGCTGCGCCTGGACCCGGACCTGCTGGATCGCCTGCGCGCCAGCGGCCCAGGCTGGCAAACACGCGTGAACAAGGCGCTGCGCGATTGGCTGAAGAAACAGGCGGCCTGATACGCCACGCGCGACAAGCGCTGCTTCTCCTGCTAACCCCCGGCGCATCATGTCTGACACCACCATTCCCGCCGCCCGTATCGCCGAAGAAGCCGCCCGCAGGCGGAGCTTTGCCATCATCGCCCATCCGGATGCGGGCAAAACCACGCTCACGGAAAAACTGCTGCTCAAGGGCGGTGCCATTCAGCTTGCCGGCGCGGTGCGCGCCAAGGGCAATGCGCGGCGCACGCGATCTGACTGGATGAAGATTGAACAGGATCGCGGGATTTCGGTGGCGACCTCCGTCATGACTTTTGAACGTGATGGTGTGGTCTTCAACCTGCTGGACACGCCAGGCCACGAGGATTTTTCGGAAGATACCTATCGCACCCTGACCGCGGTGGATGCCGCCGTGATGGTGCTGGATGCCGCCAAGGGGATCGAGAGCCAAACACGCAAGCTGTTTGAAGTCTGTCGCATGCGCGACATTCCGATCATTACCTTCATCAACAAGATGGACCGCGAAGCGCGCGAACCTTTCGAATTGCTGGATGAGATTCAGAATTTGCTCGCGCTTGATGCGACACCCGCCGCCTGGCCGGTGGGGCGCGCCGCTGATTTTGCCGGGGTTTATGATTTGGCGACTGATCGTTTCCTGCCGGTGGCTGAAGGCGCTGAACCGATCCAGCTTGAATCGCCGGAAGACCCGAAACTTGCCGCGCTGGTCGGTGATGAAAGGGCTTTGGCCCTTTCCGAGGAAGTGCTGCTGGCCCGCGCCGGCTATCCCGAATTCAATGCGGATCGCTTTCTGGAAGGGTCATTGACGCCGGTGTTTTTCGGCTCCGCGCTGCGTGATTTCGGCATTGCGCACTTGCTGGATGGGCTGGCGCGCCATGCGCCACCGCCGCGCGCGCGGCCGGCAGATCAGCGCCTGGTGACACCTGGTGAGGAAAAACTGACGGGCTTTGTCTTCAAAATTCAGGCGAATATGGACCCCAACCACCGCGACCGCGTGGCCTTTGTGCGGCTATGCAGCGGGCGCCTCACCAAGGGCATGCGGCTGCGCCAAAGCCGCACCGGCAAGCAAGTGCCGGTGAATGCGCCGCTGTTTTTCTTTGCGAAAGATCGGCAAGTGGCGGAAGAAGCCTGGCCTGGCGATGTGATCGGCATTGCCAATCACGGCACGCTGCGCATTGGCGATACGCTGACGGAGGGAGAGGCTTTGGATTTCCGCGGTGTGCCTTCCTTCGCGCCAGAAATCCTGCGCCATATCCGCCTGGATGATCCGATGCTGGCCAAGAAGCTGCGCACTGCGCTTGATCAATTGGCGGAAGAAGGCGTGGTGCAGTTGTTCCGCCCACGCGATGGCTCCCCGCCCGTTGTCGGCGTGGTGGGGCAATTGCAGTTGGATGTGCTGCAAAGCCGGCTGCGTGTGGAATATGGCGTGCCAGCAGGCTTTGATGCCACGCCCTGGGAACAGGTGCGTTGGATTGCCTCGACCGAAGCGGGCGCTTTGGAACGTTTCGCGGAAGCCAATCGGCGTGATGTCGCGGAAGACCACGATGGCGCGCTGGTGGCATTCTTCAGCAGCGATTGGCGCCGACGCCGCGCGGAAGAAGAATGGCCGATGCTGCGCTTTCACGCCGTGCGCGAACAGCATGGGGTGGGCGGGGGGAAGTAACCCCCCGTCCCGTTTATTTTTTACTTCACCGACGAGAATGACGTCGGCTGCAGGATTTCATTTGTCACTTTCGTCAGCAGCGGGCCATTCGCTTCGGTTTCCGCGCGCGCCTTGATCCAATCCGGATCGGCCTGGAACTTTGCCCATTTTTCTTCGCGTTCCGCCAGGGATTTCCACGCCACCATATAGGTCAGGCTGTGGTTGGAATCGCCGATCAGCGTGGTCCAGAAACCTGCCTGGCGAATGCCGTGCTTGTCCCATAGCTTCAGCGTGATGGTGTCAAAACGCTTCATCAGGTCGGGCAGGCGCCCGGGCTGGCAGTGATAAATGCGAAGTTCATAGAGCATCGTTATTCTCCTGTGTTGAAGGTTAATCTAGTTTGGCGCCAGAGATCTCCACCAATTCGCGCCAGACACGATCCTGGCTACGCACGTAATCGGTGAAGCCTTCCGGCGTATCATCCGAAATGGCCGTGAAGCCAAGCGGAATGAGTTTTTCGCCATATTCGCGGTCTCGCGCCGCACCGATGGTGGCGCGGTGCAAAGCCTGGGCGATTGGCGCGGGCGTGCCGGCGGCGGCGGAAATACAATACCAGAATTCCATATCCATATCAGAACCAGGGATGAGTTCTGCCATGCCGCGCACATTCTCAAGCCCCGCGACCTGAGGCTGGCGCTTCTGGCTACCAACCGCTAGCGCACGCAGCCGCCCTTCCCGCACATGCGGCATCAGCGCGGGCATGCCATCAAAAATCATGTCCACATTCCCGGCGAGCAGATCATTCAAGCCGGGGGCGATGCCACGATAAGGCACATGCGAGACCTCGATCCCCGCGGATTGCATCAGCTTAGAAATCGTCAAATGGCTGATGGTGCCGATGCCGGATGATGCGGCGCTGATCTGGCCTGCGCGGCGTTTCGCATCCGCCACGAATTCTTCGAATGTGCGCCAGGGCCGATTGGCATTCACGACAAACAGCGTGGAGCCCACAGACACGCGCGAGATATGCGTGAAATCCCGAATGCCATCGAAAGGCATGCCTTTGTGGTAAAGATATTTGTTCGCCAGCAGGATCGTTGCACCACCCAGGAACAGCGTATGCCCATCCGGCGCGCTGCGCGCCACCACCTCACCGGCGATATTCCCGCCAGCGCCCGGTCGGTTATCAATCACCACTGTCTGGCCAAGTAAAGGCCCCATACGTTCAGCGACAAGCCGCGCGGTGATATCCGCAGCCCCGGCGGGCGGGAAGGGCACCACCAGGCGCAAGGGCCGCGTTGGAAAACCCTGCGCCCGCGCAATGACCGGCGCGGCAAGCCCGGCAATCAACGCGACGCGGCGGGTGAGTTTGATCATGCTAGCCTCCCTTTTTACTTCGTTGGTTCGCGGTGCAGTTCTACCACAATGCCTTCCTGCCCCGGCAGGGCGGGATAGCGGCGCATCACTTCCGGATCATGGCCAGGCACGATGTGCTTCGGGCTGGGTGCCAGTGCGCGGAGCTTATCAAAACCTTCCAGCATTTCACCGATATGAAAAGCCGTCGTGAAGGGCCGGCCTGCTTCCATGTTCTCGTAGAAATGCGTCACATCGGAAGCCAGCACCACACGCCCGCGCGCCGTATTCACGCGCACACATTGCAGCCCCATGGAATGCCCGCCACAGGCGTGCACTGTAATCCCCGGGGCCACCTCCGCATCACCATTATGGAACACCACACGCTCGGCGAAATTCATCCGCACCATGCCGACCACATCTTCAACTTCGAAGGAATGCCGAAGCTTCGGGTATTTCATATAGCGCCCGGTCGCATACTGCATTTCCGGTTCCTGCAAATGGAACTTGGCCTTGGCGAATTTATGAAAGCTGCCGACATGATCATAATGCAGATGGGAAATCACCACATCTTCGACCATGTCGGGGTCCACGCCCAGCAGCTTGAGGCTTTCAATCGGGCAGCGCAGGTAATTGCGCTTGCGCTTGGCCGCAACTTCGGCCGTGAAGCCGGTATCAATGATCACTGCGCGATCTTCATTCACCGCCACCCAAACAAAATAATCCATCGGCATCGGCGCATCATGCGGGTCGCCGCCGATGAAATGCTCGGCGCGTTTGGCATCGCGCATGGCATAGCGTAGCGCATAGACGCGGTATTCGGGTTCAGTCATGCAATTTGCTCCTGCTTCACGGGCTGCATTCCAAGCGCTAAGCCGACCATCGAGGCATCACGCAATACGGAGAGAAAATCGCCGGGCTGATTGGCATCACCCACCACAGTGAAGGGAATGCCGCTTGCTTCCACCGCCGGCAGTGCATCCAGATTGGGCAGTGCGCCGATGGCAGCGATCACATGTCTCACGCCGACAATCTCGCGCGCCGTGCCATCTTCGGTGAAATGCAGCACATCGCCAGCCAGCCGCGCATCGCGCACCTTGGTATGGAAGCTGGTGCCGACTTCGCGCAGCCTGATCATCTGATCGGTGCGGTTATTGCGCGCCATGGCGGGCGCGATGGTGGGCAGGGCTTCAAGGATTGAGATGCGGCAGCCGCGCTGGACCAGTACATCCGCCACTTCAAGCCCGACAATGCCACCACCAATCACCGCAACCTGCGCGCCATCCGGCACCAATGCGGGATTCGCGATCACATCCCAGGCTTGCAGCGGCACGGCACCGGGCAGCGTCAACGGGCGCGGCTTGGCACCGGTGGCCACCACCACATGATCCGGCGCGAAAGCCCTGATGGCAGCGGAGCCTGCGGTCACGCCATAACGCACCGGCACGCCAAGCGCCTGCACCTGATCCCAACGCCAGGACCAGGCAGGGCGCACTTCTTCCTTATCCGGCGCGGCCACGGCCAGATGAATTTGCCCGCCCGCGCGCGCTGCCTTTTCCCAAATTTCCACCTGATGCCCGCGCGCTGCTGCCAGCCGCGCAACCTCTGCCCCCGCCAAGCCCGCCCCCAAAATCAAGACGCGCTGCTTCACAGGCGCGGGCGCGAAAGGCCCATCAATGAATTCTGGCGCTTCCAATTCCGTGCCCAGCATGGGGTTCACCACGCAGGCGACATCGCGTTCCAGAGTCAGACGCTCAAAACACACATTGCAGGAAATGCAGCCACGTATGGCAACCTTGCTTTCACCAAAGGCCTTGCGTGGCCAATGCGCATCAGCCGTCAGCGCGCGGCCCAGCGAGACATAATCCGCCGCGCCGGAGGCCAAAACCGCTTCCGCATCTTCTGGTGACAAGATGCGCCCCGCGATAATGGTCGGGATCGTAACCGCATCCGTGATCGGCCTGGCGTGCGGTTCCAGCGTGCGGCGCGGCATGGAAGGCGGCTGGATGCAAAAGCGTGACAAAGCCGGGCTTTCATTCGTGCCACCCGAGAGATCAAGCGCGTTCACCCCCGCCGCTTCCAATAGCTTCGCGAGTTCGACCATTTCCTCAACCGGGTAGCCATCATCGCAATATTCGGTGCAGGAAATCCGCACCCAAAGCGGGAAATCCGGCAGCGCATCCCGCAGCCGATGCACGGTTTCCAACAGCAAGCGCGCGCGGTTCTCGAGCGTCCCGCCATAGCGATCTGTACGCTTATTGATCCGCGGCGTCAGGAATTGATGAAACAAATACCCATTGGCAGCGTGCAATTCCACCGCATCATAACCCGCCTGCCACAAGCGCCTGGCGGCGGCCACAAAATCCTTCTGGATTTCGGTGATTTCCGCTTGTTCCAGCGGGCGTACTTCATCACCCGTATTCGGATTGCGCCAGGGCGAAGGGCCGACGGGTTCCATATTCAGCACCATCCGGCGCAGCAGCGCGCCGCGGTGATTGATCTGCCCCACCGTCACGCAATCATGTCGCTTGATCCCTTCCACAAGCCGCGCCAGGCCGGGGATGAAGCGGTCATGATAAATCCAAAGTGAATTATTATGCGCGCGCCCACCCGCACTTACCGCCATGGCTTCCGTCACGATGGCGGCAACCCCACCCTTGGCGCGTTCTTCGTAATAGGCGCGGTCGCGTTCAGTTGAGAGCCCATCGCTGGTGCTGAAATTCGTGCCCATCGGCGCCATGATGAGCCGGTTTTTCATCCGGAGCGGCCCAATCCGCCCCGGCTGTTGCATCAGCAAGGTCATCGGCTGTTACTGCGCCTTATCCGCATCCAAAACCGCTTGCACAGCTGCCGGATCGCATTTGATCTGCACGCCCGCGCGTTCCAATTGCAGCTTCATGGGCACGCGACTATCCAGATTTTCCCAACCGCGGTTCAGCGCCTCATTCATTTCTTCCAGCGCCAGATTGCAGAAGCGCATCGGCACATTCAATTCGCGGCCCATGGTCACTGCCAGTGTCACATCCTTATGCGCCAGCTTCAGCGCAAAGGCGGGCGGGTCATATTTATCCACCAGGAATTGATCCGTGATGCGATCAAAAGTGCGCTTGCGCCCAAGCGCGCCCTGGCGCACGGCCTTCCAGAGATCGAGCGGGTCCATCCCCGCCTTCACACCCATGGAAAACACTTCGGCCATGGCGGTTTGAATCGCGTAGCCGGCCATGTTGTGCACAAGCTTGGCAACAGTCGCGGTGCCGATCGGGCCGATATAGGCGGCCTGGTCACCAAAAGCGTCCAGCACCTTTTTGTACTTGTCGAAAACTTCCTTGTCGCCACCAACCCAGATGGCCAACTTGCCGGTCTCCGCACCCTTTGGCCCGCCGCTGACGGGCGCGTCAAAACCATAAGCGCCCTTGATCGCGAGTGCTTCCGCCATGCGCTTCATCAGCGCTTGGGAGTTTGTGGAAAGGTCGAAATAGGCCGCGCCTTTTTGCACGCCGGCCAGAATGCCTTCGGGGCCGAAAATCACTGGCTCCACTTCCTTGGGGCCAGGTAGGGACGTGAAAATCACCTCGCATTGCTCGGCCACCGCTTTGGGCGTTTCCGCCCAGGTGGCGCCGGCGGCAAGCCGATTGGCGCCGGCTTCGCGGCGGATGTCATGCACCACCAGTTGATAGCCGGCCTTCTGCAGATTGGCGGCCATGAAGGCACCCATGGTGCCAAGGCCGATGAAACCGATTTTCATCGCTTCAGCCTTTCTTCACCTGATCCTGCGCTTCAAACACATCCACGGCCACATGCGCTGCCGTCATGGCGGAAGGCCAGCCGGAATACATGGAAAGATGCGTGATGATTTCGGAAATTTCCTCACGCGAAAGCCCATTGGTCAGACCGCGGCCGATATGGCTGTTCAACTGATCCTGCCAGCCGAGTGCCACAAGTGCTGCAATCGTCACCATGGAACGGTCGCGCTTATTGAGCTGTGGGCGTTCCCAAACATCGCCATAAACATATTGGTGGGTCATCTCCACCAGCTTCGGGAAATCGGGGTTGATGCGGTCGCGGCGCGCGGAAGGCGGGGCTGCCATGGGAAGTCTCCTCATTCGGTGTCGCACAGCACCAGCAGAGGCATGTCACACACGGCCCGGCGCTTACCGCGCCCAAGGCCAGACCTTCCCCCACTTCTTCTGTGTTGAGACTATCCTGCGACCAGTCGCGCCGCGCCGCAAGCGGGCTTTCAGCCGCCCATGACGTTGCGTCGGGCAAGCTCAAGTGCCGCCGCCACCGTTGCCGCGCGCACCGCAGCGCGATCACCTGGGAAGATATGGCGTTCCACCATCGTCGCCGCGCCTTCGCCTGCGCAGCCAATGAATACCAGCCCCACCGGCTTGCCTGGCGTGGCGCCACCTGGCCCTGCAATGCCCGTGCAGGAAAGAGCCATCGATACTCCCGCACGCTCCCGCGCCCCTTCCGCCATTTCGCGCGCCACTTCCGCGCTAACAGCGCCGTGCTGCGTCAGGCTTTCCGCGCGCACGCCGACCATCTTCTGCTTCGCATCATTGGAATAGGTCACGAAGCCCGCCATGACGACGGAAGATGATCCCGCAATCGCGGTCAGTGCGGCCGCGATCAACCCGCCCGTGCAGGATTCCGCCGTTGCCAGCGTCATCCCCTTGGTATCCATCAGCGCCAGCAAGTCGCGCGCCTGATCAAGTGTGGCTTCTGGCAGCATGGGTCAGATCACTCCCGGCAATAAGGGGCGCGCCAGCATCAGCGCCGCCGCCACCAAAGCACCCGCGACAATATCATCCAGCATGACACCAATGGCGCCCTTCTGCTGATCAGCCCAGGATATCGGCCAGGGCTTGAAGATATCGAAAACCCGAAACAGCCCGAAAGCGATCAGCACGCCCCAAAGGCTGGCATCCACACTTAAGCCCGCGAGCGCCAGCAACATGCCAGCGGCTTCATCCACCACAATCCAACCGGGATCTTGATCAGGCGTGTCGCGCAGCACTTCGCGCACGGCGTAAAGGCCGATCATCGTGATCAGCAAGGCGAGTAGCAAAGCAGCAACCGGCCCCAGCAAGACCAGCGGTAAAACCACCAAGGACCCCCAAGTACCAGGCGCTGGTTTCAGCCGGCCAATGCCGCCCATCGTCGCAACCAGTACGGGCAGATTCATGCGCTCACTTCGCGCTGGCAAGCCAGCTTGCCATGGGGTGCGGCGCATTGGCCGGCGGGTTCTGGCGCGCGCGATAAATCACTGCCCCTTCCACAATGCGCTGCACGTAATTGCGTGTCTCGGCAAAGGGTATCATTTCCATCCAATCGAGCAAATCGCGTTCACCCCGCAGCGGATTGCCATAGGTGACAAGCCATTCATCCACGCGCCGCGGTCCGGCATTATAGGCGCCCGCCGCCATCACCAGGGAGCCTTCAAAGCGCCCGAGCATTTCATCCAGATAGGCAGCACCCAGCTTGATATTTGCCTGCGGATCGGCGGTCAGCATTTCCACGCGGAAATTCATGCCAAGCCGGCGCGCGACAAGCTGCGCGGTGGAAGGCAGCAATTGCATCAACCCGCGCGCATTGGCACTGCTGACCGCTTCCGTATCGAAATTGCTTTCTTGCCGCGTGACCGAGAAAATAAATGCCGGCTCTGGTGAGCTCACAGGCACGCGGAAGGGCGTTGGCCAGCCTTCCGGCAAAAGCATATCGCCTTCTATCGCCGCCCCTCGTGCCACCCATACGGCGTGGTCTGGTCGGCCAATGTGATTGGCCAGCCGCACCGTCAGCAACCTGTCCTGCGCATCGGCCGAAACCGCCCGCAGGCGCAGCAGAAATGCACGGGTGCGGCGCGTATCGCCAAGCTCTGCCAGGGTGGTCACAACGCGCGCCAATTCGCGTTGCGAGAATTCATGTGCGCGCCTTTGATCAATTGGTGGCGTTTGCAACGCGCGCAGGCGCTGATCCAACGCTTCCTGACTTTCACCCATGGTCAGCGCCGCGAGCTGACCATAAAACGCGGTCGGCAATTGCGCGGCGGCCACATAGCGTTCCCGCGCGGCGGCCTGCGCACCACGCGCCGCCAGCGCCCGGCCTTCCCAATAAAAGGCGCGCGCGCGGGAAATGACAGAACGCGTGCCAAGCGCCAGGGCAACAAAATGCCGTTGCGCCATAACAGGATCATTCAAAAACCGCAGCGCGATGAAGCCAGCCAGGAATTCAGCTTCCAGGCGCCCTTCGCTGCCCATGGGCTGGCCGTGAAAAGCCGCGATGCGGTGTGCATCCTTGGGATTGTTGAGCCGCAAAAGCTTGCGCGCCAGGATTTGCCGTTCCGCCCAAACCGCGCGCGCGATTTCGGGGTCCATATTCGCCTGGAAGGGTTCCGCAACAATCCAGCTTGCGACCGCATCGGCATCCTGATCACGCCGGCGCAGCAATCGCGCCCTTTCATATGCCCAACCAAGATCAAGTGGGCGGAGGGCAACTTGGTTTATTCCAGGCTCTCCGGCCAAGGCCATCCGTATTTGGCCTGAACCACGCGGCACACCGCTCATGCGATCCAGGGCGCGCTGCGCGCCTTGCATATCGCGCGCGAAAAACAGCCGGTCAAAGCGTTTCGAATGATCTTCCGAATTCAGTAACCGACCGAATTGCGCCATGATGGCAGCTTCCGCCGCGGCATCGCCAGGCGCTTCCACCCAAGCGCGGCGGAGTGTCTGTTGGGCGCCTGCTTCCCCTTCCGAATTCCCGCCAGCCTCATTGGAAGGGCGTGCTGCACCGCCTGGGGCATTGTCCGGGCCGCGCCGCATCATATCCAGGAAATTACCAGGTTGCGCTTGGGGTCGCGCCCCGCGCGTTAGAGCCTCTGCATGGCGGAGCGCAGCAGAAAGGCTGCGCGGCGGGAAGGTGCTGAAATGCGCAAGCACCAGCGCATCATCTGCCGGGCCGCCGAAAGCGGCCTCTGCCCGGCGCGCGATGGTATCCACCAAGGGCCAATCGGGATTGTCACGCAAAAAGCCGACAAGTTCAGCCGCCGTTGCGGGCGCGGTTCGATGGGTGAGGCGCATCCACAGCACAATCTTCCCGACCAAAGGATCAGCGGCAGCGGCATAGGTATCTGCTTCCGCCCAACGCGCGCCATTGGCTGCGGTGATGGCGGCCTTGCCCGCAGTGATGCGTGCAGCTTGGGTTGACGCTGTTTGCGCCGTGGCGGCAGCGGGAAGCAGCACAGGAAGACTTAGGAGCAACCGGCGTGGAACCTTCATGGCACCACTAGCCCCCCAGCATTACCCGCGCGCCATGGCGCGTTTCAGAAGGCAGGCAAAGCGCCGCGATCCCGGGTGCGACATCCGCGGGTTGTGGAATGGTGGAAGGGTCCTCGCCCGGCATGGCAGCGGCACGCATTTTAGTGGCGACAATGTCCGGATCAACAAGGTTCACGCGCAAAGGCGTGGCCTCAACCTCCTGCGCCCATGTCATTACCAGATGTTCCATGCCCGCCTTGGATGCGCCATACATGCCCCAATAAGCGCGGGGCCGCAGCACCCGCCCAGTAGTGACAAACACCGCACGCCCCGCATCAGAAGCGCGCAAGGGCGGATCGCAACTGCGGATTAGGCGCCAGCTTGCGGTCAGGTTCACCGCCATCACTTCCGCCCAATCGCGCGGTTCGATATGCGCAACCGGCGTCAGCTTGTTCAACGTGCCCGCATTATGCACCAGAATGTCAAGCCTCCCGAAGCGTTCCACAATGGAAGGCCCGATCATGTCTATGTCTTTTTCGGCTTTTTGCAGATCAAAGGGCAGCAAAGTCGCAGGCTTGCCGCCGGCGCTGCGGATGGCGTCATCTACTTCTTCAAGCCCGCCCTGGGTGCGCGCCACCAGCACGCATTGCGCGCCAAGCTTCGCCAATTCCAGCGCCAGGGACGCGCCGATGCCGCGTGACGCACCGGTGATCAGCGCAACGCGGCCTTCCAATGCCACCATGCTCATTGCCCCGCCGGTTGCAGCAGGGAAAGCTGCCGGTCTGAATTATCCGTCCAATCCGTCAGCGGAATCGCGTAATCGCCAGTGAAGCAGGCATCGCAGAAATGCGGCTTGATGGCGTTGCGCGCGGGCTGCCCCAAAGCGCGATAAAGCCCATCCAGCGAAATAAAGGCCAGGCTATCAACGCCAATGATGCGCGCCATCTCCGCGATATCATGCTTCGCCGCCATCAGATGCGCGCGTTCCGGCGTATCAATGCCGTAATAGCAGGAATGCGTGGTGGGCGGGGAGGAGACGCGCATATGCACCTCAGTCGCGCCCGCCTGGCGCACCATTTCAACAATCTTGCGGCTAGTGGTGCCGCGCACGATGGAATCATCCACCAGCACCACGCGCTTGCCCTGCAACATGGCGCGATTAGCGCTGTGCTTCAGCTTCACGCCCAGATTGCGGATCTGATCCGTGGGTTCGATGAAAGTGCGCCCGACATAATGATTACGGATGATGCCAAGTTCAAACGGAATGCCGGCTTCCGACGCATAGCCCATCGCCGCCGGCACGCCAGAATCCGGCACCGGCACAATCAAATCCGCCGCAACGCCGCTTTCGCGCGCCAATTCTGCCCCGATGCGCTTGCGCGTTTCATAAACTGGCGTGCCCTCCATGACGCTGTCAGGCCGCGCGAAATAGATATATTCAAAAATGCAGAAACGGCTTTCGGTGCGGCTGAAGGGCTTGATGCTGCGCAGGCCGTTATCGTCAATCACCACCAATTCGCCCGCTTCGATGTCGCGCACAAATTCCGCGCCCACGATATCCAAAGCGCAGGTCTCAGACGCCAAGACCAGCCCACCATTGGCCAGCCGCCCCAAGACAAGCGGGCGCACACCAAGAGGATCACGCGCCCCAATCAACGCCCCATTGTGCAAAGCGACCAGCGAATAGGCGCCTTGCACCTGCTTCAGCGCATCAATCAGCCGATCAATCACGGTGGAATAAAGGCTGATCGCGATTAGATGGATGAAAACTTCCGAATCCGTTGTGCTTTGGAACAGGCAGCCGCGCCGCACCAAGGCGCGCTTCAGCGCAAAGGCATTGGTCAGATTGCCATTATGCGCCACCGCAAAACCGCCAAATTCAAAATCCGCATAAAGCGGCTGCACATTGCGCAGCGCCGTTTCGCCCGTAGTCGCATAGCGGTTATGCCCCACCGCATGCGGCCCGCGCAGCGATGCAATAACCTTGGCTTCCCCAAAATTATCGCCAACCAGGCCAAGCCCCTTATGGGCATGGAATAGCCCGGCCTCATCCAATGTCACAATGCCAGCCGCTTCCTGGCCGCGATGCTGCAACGCATGCAGCCCAAGCGCGGTCAGTGCCGCGGCATCGCCACCATTCCACACGCCGAAGACGCCGCATTCCTCATGCGGCTTGTCATCCTCGAATTCTGCGACACGCTGCATGGGCAACCTCAATTCCGGCTGCGCGCGGGGGGGCGCAGCAATTCTTCAACAGTGGGCGAGCGTGGCAAGGGTGGTTCATTCAGGCGCGGGCGATATTCCGCCGGCATGGCTTCAACCAGCATATGGGCACCCTGCGACAGAAGCGGAAGGGACCGCGCTTCCAGCACCGGTTCCGGCCAGCGATCCCCCGGCAGCAACAAACCCGCGACGATATAGGCGACCACGAGCAGAAAAGCGCCGCGCGCCGCGCCGAACAGCAAGCCAAGCACGCGGTCAATCCCGCCCAGCGCCGAATCCTGCACGCGATCCGCAACCGCATTGATCATCAACTTGAAGACCACCAGCGCGACAAGGAAAACCACGCCCGCGCCAATCGCTTCCGCGAGCCAGGGCGGCGTGAAATAGGGGTCAAGAAAGGGCTGAACCTGCTTACGCGCCAGCAGGGCCACCACCGCCGCGCCAACCCACCCCGCCACGCCCAGCGCTTCGCGCACCAGGCCATGGAAAAAGGCGAGGATAGCCGACAGGGCGATCACCCCCAGCAGAATGATATCAACCCAATTCATCGGTCGTCCCTATAGCCCTCGTGGACAGGCGCGTCACGTCTTGGCTTTTTTTGGCAGAGTCTTTTCCGCAAAGCGGGCCACCAGATCGGCCAAATGGCCGATTTCCGATAGACCCATGCCTTCCGGGGCCGCCGCTGTGCGGCCGCCACGCGCCACCCGGCGCGGCAGGCTGGCACCAGAAAATCCTAGCTTGGCCGCTTCCCGCAGGCGCAGTTCCGCCTGGGATACCTGGCGCACCTCGCCGGAAAGCCCGACCTCACCAAAATAAACCGCACCAGAATCCGTGGGCTGATCCGTCGCCGCCGAAATCAACGCCGCCGCCACCGCCAAATCCGCCGCCGGTTCGGTGATGCGCAAGCCCCCGGCGATGTTGAGATAAACATCATTCTGGCCAAGACTCATGCCGCAACGCGCTTCCAAGACCGCCAGCAGCATGGAAAGCCGCCCAGAATCCCAGCCCACCACCTGCCGTCGCGGGGAACCGCCCGAAGAAGGCGACAGCAGCGCCTGGATTTCCACCAGCACAGGCCGCGTGCCTTCAATGCCGGCAAAGACGGCCGAGCCCGAAACATTGCCCCGCCGTTCCGCCAAAAACAGCGCCGATGGATTGGCAACTTCCACCAGGCCGCGATCCGTCATTTCGAAAACGCCGATCTCATCCGTCGCGCCAAAGCGGTTCTTCACCGCGCGCAGGATGCGGAATTGATGGCCTCGATCGCCTTCGAAATAAAGCGTCGCATCCACCATATGTTCCAGCACGCGCGGCCCGGCCAAAGTGCCTTCCTTGGTGACGTGCCCCACCAGCACAAGGGCAAAGCCGCGTGCCTTGGCCAGCCGGATCAATTCAGCCGCGCAAGCGCGCACCTGCGCCACCGTCCCCGGCGCTGAATCCAGCGCATCCAGCCAAACGGTCTGGATCGAATCCATCACCACCAGCGCGGCATCTGTTTCCCGTTCCAGGCTGGCGCCGATATCGCGCAAGGCCGAAGCCGCCGCCAATTCCATCGGGCTATCGGAAAGCCCAAGGCGCGCGGCGCGTAGCCTGACCTGCTCCACCGCTTCTTCGCCGGAGATATACAGAACCCGCCGACCGCCAGAGGCCAAGCGCGCCGCCGCTTGCAGCAGGATGGTGGATTTGCCGATGCCGGGGTCGCCGCCCACCAGCACGGCGGAGGCCGGCACGAAGCCACCGCCCAAAACGCGATCAAGCTCCGCAATGCCGGTCACGATGCGCGGCGGGGGCGCGGAGTCGCCCTTCAGGCCGACAAATTCAACGCGGCGCCCGCCGGCGGTTTTGGCGGCGGGGCCGGGGCCGCGCGGGGCGGTGGTTTCTTCGATCAGCGTATTCCAGTCGCCACAAGCATCGCAGCGCCCCTGCCATTTGGGGCTGACCGCCCCACAGGCCTGGCAAACGAAACGACTGCGATCTTTGGCCATTCAGGCGCGCGCGCGGATCAGATGATCTTGGTGCGGATGTCGCCCACGCCCTCAACAAAGCCTTCCAGCACATCACCACGCACCACGGCGGCGACCCCTTCGGGCGTGCCGGTCATGATCAGGTCTCCGGGGGCCAATTCCACAAGTTCGGACAAATTGGCGATGACTTCGGGCACGGACCAAATCAGCTTTGAAAGGTCAGAGGTCTGCGTGACCTTGCCATTCACCTTGAGTTCGATCTTGCCCTTGGATGGGTCTATCCCGGCGGCGGGCACCAGCAGGCCCATGGGGGCGGATTTGTCGAAGCCCTTGCCCATATCCCAGGGACGGCCGGTCTTTTTCGCCTCATTCTGGATATCGCGGCGGGTCATGTCCAAGCCGGCGCAATAGCCCCAGACATGGGAAAGCGCGTCAGCGACCGAGATGATGCGCCCGCCACGCCCAATGGCGACAACCAATTCCATTTCATGATGCAGCGATTTGGTGACGGAGGGGTAGGGCATATCTGCGCCATTGATCACCACGGAATCCGCCGGTTTGGCGAAGTAGAAGGGCGGTTCGCGGGTTGGGTCGCTGCCCATTTCGATGGCGTGCTCAGCGTAATTGCGCCCGACGCAGAAAATGCGGCGCACCGGGAAAAGCGCGTCACTGCCCTTGATTGGCAGCGCGGCGACAGGCGGGGGCGGGAAGACATAGGACACCATCCGAGCGACTCCTTCGGCTATTCCAAGCCGCTATACCCCCAGCCGAGGGCTGCCGGAAGGCGGGGCCAGGGCTTTGAGTGTCATCTTAAGTTGACGGCGCATCTGTCTGAGGTGGCGAGATTCTGCCCGAACAAAAACGCCCGGTCAGGGGGGTGACCGGGCGCTACTTTGTATTTTCCGATCGGAAAGGTCGGGCGAGCCGGCAGGGGATGCCGGGATCGCGACCGCCGGCAAAGCCATGGCCGACAAGGATTTTGTAGAACATTTGGACGAAAAAGCAAAGCCCCAAAAGCGACACGTTAGCCAGTTCGGCCGCGCAGGATGCGCAGCGCCAGATGCTGGATGAGCATGACCGTCTTTGCATCAATAATTCGGCCGTCCTCAACCATCGACAACGCTTCCTCCAGCGTAGTCTCAATGACCTTGATGTCCTCCCCTTCTTGATACACACCCCGACTCGCGCCGGTTTCGACCGTTCCAGTGTAGGGCGCGACAAAGAAGTGGAGCCGCTCTGTAACCGAGCCGGGGCTCATGTAGAATTCTCCGATCTTCTCGATCTTTCCCAGTGTCAGGCCCGTCTCCTCCTCCGCCTCCTTGCGGATTGCGGTCTCTGGATCCCGTGCATCAAGAAGCCCTGCACAAGCCTCAATCAGGTCGTCATCGTGGCCTGTGACAAAGGCGGGAAGACGGAA
Source organism: Roseomonas sp. (assembly GCA_020249285.1). Taxonomy (GTDB): domain Bacteria; phylum Pseudomonadota; class Alphaproteobacteria; order Acetobacterales; family Acetobacteraceae; genus Neoroseomonas. Next base: position 45,820 of record JADCFX010000017.1, read on the forward strand.
CTGCCGTGTCAGGACGACTGTCGCCCGTTCGACATTGTACGGCAGCACGACCGCGCCGTGGCCGCGATCGTAAGTTTCGCGCGTCATATCCTGCCAGCCACCGTCGCTGCGACGGTACGACAGCTCGTATTTCGTCAGCACGCCCCAGTCGTCCGCGAGAACGCGCTGGGTGCGGATGATGGCCCGGGGACCGGACTCTCTGCTGCTTGAGGTGTCCATCATGTGTGCCCCGTAGAAATGTTCATGGCCGCGTTAAGAAACAGTTTCACTCCGCCGCAGCGGCAAGCTTCGTCCCGGCATGGGCGGCAGCGGCGCGGCCAAAGGCCTCGAAGATCGCGCGGCTGTCGGCGTCTCGTTCCCAGTCATATTCGGGGTGCCATTGCACGCCAATCGCGAAGCCGCGTGCGCCTTCCACCCGCACCGCTTCAATGGTGCCATCCGGTGCCCAGCCTTCCGCGACCAGCCTCGGCGCCAGGCACTGCACCGCCTGATTATGCAGGGAATTTACCGCAAGCTGAGCCGCCGCGCGTGACGGCGCGGTAAGCGTCGCGGCCAAGGCCCCGGCGCCGTCAATCCGCACCAGATGCGCCTTGCCGGTCCTCACCAGCGGGATTTTCTGATCCGATGGCGTGGAATGATCCATCCGCCCGGGCAAATCCTGCACGCGCTGATCCAGGCTGCCACCCAGCGCCACATTCAATTCCTGCATGCCGCGGCAAATCGCGAGCAAAGGCACCCCCGCCGCAATGGCGGCGCGGATCAGCGGCAGGGTTGTGGCGTCTCGGTCCTGGTCTTCCGGCGTGCCTTCGACATGGGGTGGGCCATCATAATGGCCGGGCCAGACATTGGACCGGCTGCCGGTCAGGATCAGACCATTGATGTGGGACAGGTAATCTTCTGCCGCTTCTTCACCCGCCGCCGGCAGCAGCACCGGGGTGCCGCCCACCGGGCCGCGCACCACGCGCACATAGCTGTCAGACGCCGCGTGATTGGGCGTGCCGAAGATACCGAAAGGCTTGATGCAGCAGGAAATGCCAATCAGGGGTCTCATGGGATGTTACATTTCCGCGACACCATGGCGGGATCAAGGCGATTCGGTTGATTTGGGAAGATTTTTTTGAGGCATGGGGATGTCAGGGCGCATATCCCTCTATCATGACGACTTGGCTTTCGGTTGTCTCAATCCGCAGTTTCAACAGCGGCGCATATTCCGCACTTGAATAGAAGGCGCGGACGGCATCCAGGCTGGGGAATTCCAGCACGATGATACGATTGAAGCCATCGGCATTCTCAAGCTTTTCCATCGTGCCGCCACGCACAACATAGCGCCCGCCATATTGCGCGATCACCGCCGGCACGCCGACGCGATAACGCTCAAAACCCTCTGGGTCAGTCACTTTGAGGTTTGCGATCAGATAGCCGGGCATAGGGTTCTCCTTCAGGTCAGTGGTGGCGCCAGCCAGCGTTGAAAGCCGGGCCTTTCGCCAAGCTTGGCATACCAGCGCGCCAGGGTGGAGAATTCCGGCATGCCCGGCAGGCGTACCTCAGGGCCAAACCAGCGCCGGGCGTAACAGCCCAGCACGATATCGGCGATGGTCATGGTCGCGCCATCCAGATAGGGCCCGCCATGGCGCGCGATCCAGACATCAACTATCGCCCAGCATTCGCCGGCTGCCTTAGCAGCCCCTTCAATCTGCGCCATGTCGCGCTTTTCGGGTGGCGTGCGCACCAGGCCCCAGAACAGGTTGCGCTCCGCGGGGCCGAGTGTCGAAAGCTGCCAATCCATCCAGCGATCCGCCGAAGCGCGCGCTGCCGGGTCCGCCGGGTAAAGCGGGCTTTGGTATTTCATCCCCAGATACCGCAGCACACTATTCGATTCCCACAGGATGACATCGCCATCTTCAAGCGTCGGCACGCGGCCATTCGGGTTCATGGCGCGGTAATCCGCATCATTCACCCGGCCATGTTCCATGCCGGCATCCACGCGGTCATAAGCCTGCCCGATCTCATCGAGCATCCACAGCACCTTCTTCACATTTATCGAATTGGTGCGGCCCCAAAGCTTCAGCATTTCAGCGCCTTTTCGCTTCAATCGCGTCCCAGATGGCGCGTTCCAGATGCACACCATCAAACCGCGCCAATTCCTGCAAGCCGGTCGGGCTGGTGACGTTGATTTCCGTGAGGTAGCCGCCAATCACGTCAATGCCGACAAAAATCATCCCGCGCGCCTTCAATTCCGGGCCGATACGCGCACAGATTTCCCGCTCTCGGTCGGTCAGCTTGGTGGGTTCGGGCCGGCCACCGACATGCATATTGGACCGCGCCTCACCGGCTGCCGGCACGCGGTTGATGCCGCCCATGGCGACGCCATCCACCAGGATGATGCGCTTATCACCTTCACGCACTGCGGGCAGGTATTGCTGGATCATCAGCGGCTCGCGGGAGCGTTCCGTGAAAAGCTCCACCAGCGCATTCATGTTGGGATCATCGGGGCGGAGGTGAAACACCCCCGCGCCGCCATTGCCGAAAAGCGGCTTGATGATGATGTCGCCATGTTCCGCCCGGAAGGCCGCGATGCGGCGTCGGTCCGCCGTGACCATCGTGACGGGCATCAAATCCGGGAAATGGGTGACAAACAGCTTTTCCGGCGCATTGCGGACCTGGGCCGGGTCATTCACCACCAGCGTCTTGGGGTGGATATGTTCCAGGATATGGGTGGCCGTGATGTAGCCCATATCAAAGGGCGGGTCCTGGCGCATCAGCACCACATCGGCATCGCGGCCAAGGTCCAATTCCACCTCAGCCCCGAAGGTGAAGTGGTTGCCATATTCGCGCCGGAGGGTGATGGGCCGCGCCCAGGCGGTAACGCGCCCACCGCGCAGCGCCAGATCCCGGACATGGTAATGCCAAAGCTTATGGCCGCGCGCCTGGGCTTCCAGCATCAGGGCGAAGGTGGAATCGCCATCAATATTGATGGTTTCGATAGGGTCCATCTGGACCGCGACGCGGAGGGAAGTGGTCATGGATGCACCCCAGGGGTTGGCTTTCAAGAGGTCTTGAAGCCGAGAAAGCGGCGCTGCGCCAGCCCAGCCCCCCAGCCCCTAAGCGGCGCGGTTTACGAAAGCGGTTGCCATGGCCGTTAATCCTTGCCTAACCTACGGCAAGCCTTGGCCGGAACGCGGTCTGGGAAGAGGCAAACAACGAATAAAGCAAGGAGGATCCGAATTATGGCAGATATCAAACGGCGTACGCTTTTGCGCTCTGGTGCCGGGGTCGCGGCAGCGGGTGTGCTTTCAGCCCCCATGGTCCATGCCCAAGGCACGGGCGGCACGCTCCGCTGCGGCTTCTGGGACCATTGGGTGCCCAATGGCAATGTGATCATGCGCCAGCTTTGCGCCGAATGGGGCCAGGCCAATCGCGTTGATGTGCAGATGGATACCGTGACATCCAATGGCAACCAGATTCTGTTGACCATCAACGCCCAGGCGCAATCGCGCACCGGCTATGATCTGATGTCCTTCCCCGCCTGGGAACCGAGCAACCACCAGCGCATGCTTGAGCCGGTTGATGATGTTATGCGCAACCTGACCCAGAAATACGGCGCCGTGACCCCGGCGGCGGAATATCTGGGCAAGCCAGGTGGCACTTGGGTGGCCATCCCTGCCGTGGCCGGCACACAGTTGAAGCCCGCTTGCGTGCGTTTTGACCTGATGCAGCAGCATGCCGGCATTGACATTCGCGCCATGTGGCCTGCGACCAACGCGGCTGGCCCGACGGCTGATCAATGGAATTGGGAAACCTTCGCCCGTGCCGCAGAAGCCTGCCACAGGGCTGGCTTTTCCTTCGGACTTCCCATGGGCAGCTTTACCGATGCGGTGGATTGGGTGGGCGCGCTTTTCGAATCCTATGGCGCCTTCATGATGGATGCACGCGGCACGATCACGGTGCGCAACAATGCCAAGCTGCGTGCGGCGGTGGAAATGTGCGCCCGCATCAGCCGCTTCCTGCCCAATGATGTCTGGGCCTGGGATGATGGCGGCAATAACCGCGCGCTGATTTCCGGCCGTTCCGCGCTGATCTTCAACCCGCCTTCAGCCTGGGCGGTGGCGAAGCGGGATGCGCCGCAGGTTGCCGAAAATTGCTGGACCGTGCCGATGCCCTCCGGGCCGGAAGGGCGCTTCGCGGCCTATCTGCCCTATTTCTGGGGTATCTGGAATTTCAGCCGTAGCAAGGGCGCGGCCAAGGCCTTCCTGGAATGGCTGTCTGATCGTGCGCAGGCGGAACGCCAGACCAATGGGTCTAATGGTTATGACATTCCGCCCTTCGCCAGCATGTCGGACTTCAAGGTTTGGGAAACGGAAGGCCCACCGGTAGGTACGGTCTATAACTACCCGGTGCGCGCGCACCACAACGCGAAGACCTCCATCGCCATGGCGCCCGCGCCGGCCGCGATGGCGGTGCAGATGTATAATCAGGGCCTGAATACCAAGCTCGTTGCCCGTATTGTGCAGGGTGGCGAGTCCGTGGATCAGGCGCTGGGCTGGGTGGAGCGCGAGCTCAACACCATCCGCCGCGGCGGCTGATTGCGCGCATGACAGGCGGCACCGCGCCGCCCGTCTTTCACTTCAGGAAAGGTTCAGACCATGGCCGCTGACGCCAGCATGGCGCCAATTATGCCTTCTGCGCCCGGTTCGGGGCGTGCTTCCAGCCTGCAACGCTTGGCGCGGCGGCGTTCGACCATTGCCGTGCTGATGACCATGCCCTTGCTTGTGGTGCTGATCGGCCTGGTCGCCTACCCTGCCGGCTACGGGATTTACCTTTCCACGCTTAATCGCCGCATGACCGGCTTTATGGAAGGCGAATGGCTGCCCACCGGTCTCGGCAATTTTGAGATTTTGTTCGAAAGCGAGACCTTCTGGGCAGTTGCCTGGCAATCCTGCATCTTCGCCATTACGGCGGTGATCCTGAAGGCGTTGGTCGGGTTTTGGCTGGCCCATATGCTGCACCACATCCCAAGCAAGGGGCAGCGGAAATGGCGTGGCATGTTGCTGGTGCCCTGGGTTATTCCGCCGGCGCTTTCCACGCTTGGCTGGTGGTGGATGTTTGACCCTGCCTATTCTTCCATCAATTGGCTTTTTCAGGTTGTTGGCATTCCAGCCGTTCCCTGGCTTGGCGAGAAATGGTGGGCACGGCTTTCCATCATCATCGTCAATGTCTGGTATGGCGCGCCCTTCTTCATGATCATGTATCTGGCGGCGCTGAAATCTGTGCCGGAACAGCTTTATGAGGCCGCGGCGATTGATGGCGCCACAAGCTGGCAGCGCCTGCGCTATGTGACGCTGCCGATGATGGCGAACATCATTTCCATCACGGTGCTATTCAGCCTGATCGTCACCTTCGCCAATTACGATATTGTGCGCGTGTTGACGAATGGCGGGCCCCGGGATTTGACGCATGTATTCGCCTCCTACGCTTTCCAGGTTGGGATTCTTTCCGGCAATATCCCACGCGGTGCCGCGGTAAGCCTGTTCATGTTCCCAATCCTTGCCATTTGCGCCTTCTTCGTGCTGCGTGGCGTCACCCGTCGCAATAAGGAGCAGATGTAATGTCCGCGACCGTGGCAACCAATCGCGATATGCCGAGCCTTTATGGCAAGGCAGGATCGCTCCGTTCAGAACGGCGCTGGGCGCTGATCTGGGCGTATATTTCGCTGATTTTTTCGGCGATTATTCTACTGACGCCGCCGGTCTATATGCTGATCACCAGCCTTAAGACCAGTGCCGAGATTGCCGATCAAAGGGGCAATCCCTGGATTGTCCGCAATCCCACGCTGGAAAATTACTGGGAGCTGATCACGAATTCGCTGTTTCAGGGCTTCTTCATCAATAGCGTGGTCGTGACCGTGGTGGTTGTGGCGCTGACGATGGTGATTTCGATCCTGGCGGCCTTTGCGCTGGCGCGGATGCGTTTCTGGGGCAGCCAGGTATTGGCCACCGGTGTGTTCCTGACCTATCTGGTGCCGGATACGCTGTTGTTTATTCCGCTCTATCAGATTGTGGGTGGGCTCGGCTTGCTCAATTCCATCTGGGGGCTGGTGTTGGTCTATCCGACCCTGACCGTGCCCTTCTGCACCTGGATCATGATTGGCTATTTCGCCTCCATCCCCAAGGAATTGGATGAGGCTGCGCTGATTGATGGCGCCACCTGGCCGCAAATGCTGATGAAGATTTTTATTCCCGTGGCGTTGCCTGGCATTATCGCGGCGACGATCTTCGCCTTCACGGTTTCCTGGGCTGCCTTTGTCTATCCAACGGCCTTCATCACAACACCGGATCAGATGCCGCTCACTATCGGCGTTGTCTCGCAGCTGGTGCGTGGGGATGTCTTCGTCTGGGGGCAGATCACGGCAGGCGCCTTGCTGGCCGCGCTGCCGCCGGTGATCGTTTACGCCTTCCTCATGGATTATTATATCGCTGGCCTGACCGCCGGCGCGACCAAGGGTTGATCGAAAATGGCTCAGGTATCGCTTCGCAAAATCGTCAAGGCCTATGAAGGCGGCGTCCAAGCCGTAAAAGGCATTGACCTTGAAATCAACGATCACGAATTCGTCGTGCTGGTCGGGCCTTCGGGCTGCGGCAAATCCACCACGCTCCGCATGATTGCGGGGTTGGAGGAAATCACCTCGGGCGATATCGCCATTGGCGGCACGGTGGTGAATGACATCCCACCGCGCGACCGTGACATTGCCATGGTGTTCCAGAATTACGCGCTTTATCCGCATATGAGCGTGTACGACAACATGGCCTTTGGCCTGATGCTGCGGAAATTCCCGAAGGCGGAAATTGATCGGCGTGTGACGGAAGCTGCGCGCATTCTGGACATCACGCCCTTGCTGGAACGTAAGCCCAAGGCGCTTTCGGGTGGCCAGCGCCAGCGCGTGGCGATGGGCCGCGCCATTGTGCGCGACCCCAAGGTGTTCCTGTTCGATGAGCCGCTTTCCAACTTGGACGCCAAGCTGCGCGTCCAGATGCGCACCGAAATCAAGAAGGTGCATCAGACGGTGAATACCACCACTGTCTACGTGACGCATGACCAGGTGGAAGCCATGACCTTGGCGGACCGCGTGGTGGTCATGAATCACGGCATCATCGAACAAGTTGGGCCGCCGCAGGAATTGTATCACCATCCGGCGACGAAATTCGTGGCTGGCTTCATCGGCAGCCCTTCGATGAATTTCATTCCCGCCAGGCTGGAACAGGCTTCTGGCGCGCTGCGTCTGCATTTGCCGCATGATATTGTGCTGGATGTGCCGGCGGCACGGACTGCCCGCTATCAGCCCCATGCGGGCAAGGATGTGTTGTTTGGCATCCGCCCCGAACACCTGACGGATGACAAGCTTACGGATAAATCCAACACCGCGCCTGTCACGCTGAAGCCCGAAGTGATCGAGCCCATGGGCATGGAAACGCTGGTGCATTTCAAGCTGAATGGCACGGATGTTTCAGCCCGGCTTGATCCGGCCACACCGGCTGCCGTTGGCGCGCCGCTGTCATTGATTGCGCATATGGATCAGATGCATCTGATTGATCCCACCTCTGATAAGGTCCTGTGATGAAACGTCTTGAAGGAAAAACCGCCTGGGTGACCGGGGCGGGCAGTGGCATTGGCCGTGCGATTGCCATCAGCTTTGCCGCTGAAGGGGCGAAGGTTGCGCTGACCGGGCGGCGCGTTGAACCGCTGGAAGAAACCGCGAAGATGATCGGCGGCGGAGCGGTGATTGTGCCGGCGGATTTGACTGATGAAAAGCAAGTCGCCGCCGCCTTGGCTAAGGTGGAAAGCTCCATCGGCGGGCCGGATATTCTGGTGAATAATGCCGGCGTCAATCTGCCCAAGCGCTATCTGCACCAGCTAACGCCTGAGGCCATTCGCAGCCTGGTGGATGGCAATCTGACCGCACCCTTCTTCACCTCGGTCGCGGTGCTGCCGGGGATGAGGAAGCGCGGCGGCGGGCATATCATCCAAATCGCCTCCATGGCAGGGAAGAATATCTCCTTCCTATCTGGGCCTGGTTATACGGCGGCGAAGCATGGGTTTGTGGCGCTGTCGCAAAGCATCAATCAGGAAAACGGCATCCACAACATTCGTTCCTGCTGCATCTGCCCGGGCGAGGTCGCCACCGATATCCTGAAGAACCGGCCGGAACCCGTGCCGCAGGAAGATATTGAACGGTTGTTGCAGCCGGAAGATCTGGCGGCCATGGCGCTATTTGTCGCCACCATGCCGGCGCGGGCGAACATCACCGAAATGCTGGTGACGCCCACCTATATGCGCCTGCTGGCGCCGCAGGCCAAGAAAGTCGCCGCCATGTAATCGCGCCGCGTCGGCCTTTGCTGTCGGCGCGCCTTTCCTTTCTTCTGGAGTTCCTTTCATGGGCAGCACCCCTCCCGTCATGGTCAATGCCGAGGCGCTTGATGCGCTGGTCGCCAATGTGTTTCAGGCCGCCGGCTGTGATGGCGCGGAATCCAAGCGCATCAGCAGCCATTTGGTGGATGCGAATCTGGCCGGGCATGACAGCCATGGCGTGGTACGCGTGCCGCGTTACGTGGAATGGCTGGAAGCCGGCTATGTGCTGAAGGGCCAAACTGCCGATGTGGTGACCGATGGCGGCGCCTTCGCCGTGATTGATGGCAAATGGGGTTTTGGCCAGACTGTGGCGCCGCAAGCTGTGGATTTCGGCATCAAGCGCGCGGTGGAAAATGGCGTTTGCATCACGGCTCTCCGCAATGCGGGGCATATCGGCCGCGTTGGTGCTTATGCCGAACAGGCGATGGAACAGGGGCTGATTTCGATCCATTTCGTCAATGTGGCGGGGTCGATCCTGGTGGCGCCTTTTGGCGGTGTGGAGCGGCGCTTTTCGACCAATCCGGTCTCCATCGGCGTGCCTCTACCGGGCCGGCCTATTCTGCTGGATTTCGCGACATCGCTTGTTGCGGAAGGCAAGGTGCTGGTCGCCTCATCCGGCGGTAAAGCGTTGCCGGAAGGCGCTTTGATCGAAGCGGATGGCAGGCTTTCGACCGATCCACATACGCTTTACGGCCCTTATGACACGCTGGGTCCGCGCGATGTTTCGAAAGGCACGGGTGCCATTCGCGCCTTTGGCGAACATAAGGGTTCGGGCCTGGCCTTCATGTGCGAAATGCTTGCTGGCTGCCTAACCGCGGGCGGCACCAGCGGCCCGGTTTCTGAGCGCTCGCGCATCGCGAACGGCATGCTCTCCATTTTCATCTCACCCAAGCATTTCGGCACCCAGGCAGAATTCGAGCGCATGGGGCTGATTTATGCGGATTGGGTTACGCAAACCCGCCCTGCTGACCCTGCCGCGCCGGTATTGCTGCCGGGTGAACCGGAAGCGACCCGCCGCGCGGAGAGGCTCGCCGATGGCGTGCCGCTGCCGCAGGATACCTGGGCGAATATCATCGGCACCGCGAAGCGGCTTGGGGTGAATAGCGCGATCTGAACGGGGGCGCGCCCTGCTTCAGGTGCCCGCTTCCCCAATGATGCGCAGAATATCAGCGCCATAGCGTTCCACGCGCGAACGGCCCATCCCCGGCACTTCCAGCAATTCCTCCGTGGTTGCTGGCCGCCGCGCGGCAAGGCCCGCCAAGGTGCGATCATCCGCCACCACATAGGCCGGCACAGCTTGCGCCTGGGCAATGCCGCGGCGCCAGGCGCGCAGCGCCTCAAACACCGGGTCATCGGAACCAATGCCCGCCACATCCGGCCCCTTGCGCGCCGGGGCCGCTTTCTTGCCGGTCTGCACCACATCTTCGCGTAGCATCACAACATCCTCACCGCGCAGAATGGGGCGCGCGGCTTCGGTGGCCACAAGTTCTCCGTGGTTTTCGACGGCCACATCCAAAGCACCGCGGCCCACCAATTGCCGCGCAACACCACGCCAGGCGGTATCGGGCAGATCCTTCCCCACGCCAAAAGTCGGCAGCTTGTCATGGGAAAACTGCGCCACCTTATCCGTCAATCGTCCCCGCAAAACATCCACAACATGCATCACGCCAAAGCGCTGGCCAGTGCGCAGCACAGCGGAAATCATCTTCTGCGCGGCGATCGTGCCATCGAAAAGCCGAGGCGGGCGCAGGCAAATATCGCAATGCCCGCAGGCTTCGCGTTCAGGTTCTTCCCCAAAGCAGCGGAGCAGCAGCGCACGACGACACGTGGCCGCCTCCGCAATGCCGACCATGGCTTCAAGTCGCGTGCGTTCCACACGCTTTTGTTCGTCATTCGCTGGGCTTTCGGCGATGCGATGGCGGGCCAGCGCAATATCCCCAGCGCCATAAAGCAATAAGGCGCGCGCCGGCAGCCCATCTCGCCCCGCGCGACCGATTTCCTGATACCAGCTTTCAGGTGAACGCGGCAGATCAAGATGCGCCACCCAGCGCAGATCAGGCCGATCTATGCCCATGCCGAAGGCGATGGTCGCGGTCATCACCATCTCCTCACCGCGCGAAAAGCGCCGATGCGCTTCACGCTTCGCACTGGCTTCCATGCCGGCGTGAAAGGAAATGGCTTCAGTGCCATCATCACGCAGCCAGGCGGCGGTGCTTTCGGTCTTCGCACGGCTGCCGCAATAGATAATGCCGGTGCCGCCGGCCTCGCGAATCAAGGCGCGGATTTGGCCGCGTTCATTCTCCCGCGGCGCGGCCTCAATCAGGATATTAGGCCGGTCGAAGGAAGCGCGAAACACCGGCGCTTCCTGCAAGCCCAATTGCAGGCGGATATCTTCCACCGTGCGCGGATCGGCCGTTGCGGTGAGCGCCACGCGCGGCACATGCGGAAAGCGCGCGCCCAATACGCCAAGGCCGCGGTATTCGGGCCGGAAATGATGGCCCCATTGGCTGACGCAATGCGCCTCATCCACCGCGAAAAGCGCGATATCCAAGCCTTCAAGCCGCGCCTGCATCGTCTCAAGTGTTAAGCGCTCTGGCGAGACATAAAGCAGCTTCAGCGTGCCATTGTGCAAATCGCGCAGCACGCCGCGCGCTTCATCCGGCGGCAGTTCCGAATGCAGCGCGCTTGCGGCGACACCCTGTTGGCGGAGCGCCGCAACCTGGTCTTCCATCAACGCAATCAGCGGAGAGACAACAATCCCAATCCCAGGGCGACAAAGTGCGGGCACCTGGAAACACAGGCTTTTGCCGCCGCCGGTCGGCATCAGCACCAGCCCTGAGCCACCAGCCGCGACATGGCGGATCACTTCTTCCTGCCGGCCACGAAAGGCGCCATAGCCGAAGACGCGACGCAAGGTCTCGCGCGGGGCGTCATGCATGGCGTTCATGCGGGCGCGGCGATCAGATGGCGGCGGCGCATCACACAGGGGCTCCGATTCGGGACTTCCCTTAGGTCGCGCGCCCGGCGCGCCCCGTCAATTGTCAGCGCGTCAGCGGGAGCACGCCGCCCCACCAAGCACGCAAAACTTGGCGCAATGCGGGTGGTTCAGCGCGACGGGGCGGGACGCTTCGGCAAGCGTGGCACCCAATTCGAATTGCCGGTCATAGGCCAAAAGTGTGCAGGCCAGCACTGCAGGACGGGCAGCGCCCTTGCGTTTCACCACCATGCGGGCGGAGGCGCACATCAGGCTATCGGGCGATTTGCCCAATATGCCCCAGCAGGCGGTGGTGATTTCCGGTACATCCGCTGCCGCATCCATTTCCGGAAACAGCATCAGCGCGACGGAATCGGTGGCATCCACCGAAATGCCATTGGCCGCGAAAAGCGCCGCGAAATCGGCGCGGAGCTTCGGTTCATTGCCGGTGCTGAAGCCGGCGCGCCCGGCGATATGCAACCGAAAGCCGTGCCCGGCCAGAAGCCGCAGCCCTTCCAGGGTGCGATCAAAGCTGCCGGCGCCGCGTTCGGCATCATGGACCCTGGGATCCGGGTGATCGAGTGAAACGCGGAGCGTCAGGTTTGCGCCGTATTTTTCCTGTAGCGCAACCAAGCCCGCCGCCTGGTTCATCATGGGCTTCATCGCATTGGTCAGCACCAGCGCGCGCAAACCACGCCGGAGTGTGTCTTCCAGCATCGCCAGGAATTCAGGGTTCATGAAGGGCTCACCGCCGGTGAAGCCCACTTCACGCAAGGGCAGGTGCGATGCCTCAGCCTCATCGAGATAGGCCGCCACTTCGGGCGCGCTGATATAGGAAAGCGCATCATTGCGCGGGCTGCTTTCAATATAGCAATTGGCGCAGGTGATATTGCAGAGCGTGCCGGTATTGATCCACAGCGTCTCGAGCGCCGTCAGCGCCACTTGCGCGCGGGTTTCACCCTTGGCGGTGATAAGTGGGTCGCGGAATTTCAGCGGGTCAAGCGGCTTCACGCTGGCGGGGTGATGATTCAAGGGCTCTCCTCTCCCATAGCCGGATGGCCCTTCAGCGCGGGCCTGGTCAGCTTTGCATGAGGGGACACCTATCATGGCAAGATCATGCGCAACAGGGTGCGGCGCTGGCCGCAAAAAACTACCGTGATCCAGCAAGCTGGACCACGGTAGAGTGCAGGACTTGGCGCCAAGTAGCAGTCGCGGCGCCGATGGGAGAGACTAAGTCGCGTAGAAAACTGGCGACAGAGATGAGTGTAGCGGCGAAAGATTGCTGTTCGGTTTCGAAGGTGGCGATTTCCCGCGCGCCCATTCTACGCTAACAAACGGTCCATGCCCGCCCCCGCCCCCAACCTCCCCCTCACCGGCCTCAAGCTCGTGGAGCTTGGCCATTACATCGCCGCCCCCTTCGCCACGCGTCTGCTGGCCGATCTGGGCGCTGAGGTGATCAAGGTCGAACCCCCTGGTGGGGACCCGGTGCGGGGGTGGGGCAGCAATATCAATGGCAATGCCGTTTGGTTCAGTGTGCATGGGCGCAATAAGCTCAGCATCACGCTTGATCTGAAAAAGCCGGAGGATCGCGCGAAGCTGATCGCGCTGCTCCGCCGCGCTGATGGGCTGATCGAGAATTTCCGCGCGGGCTATCTGGAACGCGTGGGGCTGGGCCCGGATGTGCTGCATCAGGAAAACCCGCGCCTCGTGATCGGGCGGATTTCCGGCTATGGGCAGGATGGTCCCTATAAGGACAAGCCCGCTTTTGGCGCGATTGGCGAAGCGATGGGCGGCCTTCGGCACCTTACGGGCCATCCCGGCGAACAGGGGCTGCCGCCACCGCGCTGCGGGGTTTCCATCAGCGATGATCTGGCCGGGATTTACTGCGCGCTGGCTGTGGTTTCCGCATGTTGGGCGGTGAAGGGCGACCCCAATGCCAAGGGCCGCGTGGTGGATGTGGATTTGGTGAGCAGCGTGTTTTCGCTCATGGAAGGGATGCTGCCGGAATATGGGCTTTTCGGCTGGGTGCGTCAGCCGCAGGGTGCTGCCATCAAGACCGCCGCGCCGACCAATACCTACCCCTGCGCCGATGGCAAATGGCTGTGCGTTGCCGGCAATTCGGATTTGATCTTCCGCCGCCTGATGGCTGCGATTGGCCGGCCCGAATTGGCGGACGCACCGCGCTTCGCCACCAATGGGCTGCGCTGCGACAATGTGGCTGAGCTTGACGCCGCCATCGCCGCCTGGACGCGCACCAAGCCGGCTGCCGAGGCCGAGGCCATTTTGGAAGCGGCCGAGGTCCCGTGTTCGCGACTTTACGACATGGCCGATTGCGCCAATGATCCGCATTTCAGGGAACGCGGCTGGGTGATGGAAGTGGCGGACCCTCTATTGGGCCAGGTGCTGCACCCGGCTGCCCCCTTCCGCTTTGATGGTGTGGCGCCGCAGGATGTGGTGCGCTGGCCAGGCCCGGCCGCGGGGGCGCATAATGATCATGTGTTCAAGGAACTTCTGGCCGAAGCGAAGGAGAAGCAGGCATGACCGGCAAGGTGACCATTAGCGAAGTCGCCCCGCGTGACGGGATTCAGTCCATCACCGGCGATTTCGTGCCGACCGAGGTGAAAACCGCGCTCATTCAGGCGCTGTATGATGCGGGCCTTAGGCGGATGGAAATCGGTTCCTTCGTCTCGCCCAAGGCCATTCCACAAATGGCGGATACGGCGGCGGTGCTGGCCTTCACGAAAACCCTGCCGGGGCTGGAGAGCACCGTGCTGGTGCCGAATCGGCGCGGGTTTGACGCGGCGATTGCCGGCGGCGCGGAACGGCTTGGCTTTTTCATGTCGGCCACCGCAGGCCACAACAAGGCCAATCTGAACCGCACGCGGGAAGAAAGCTTTACTGAGTTGGCATCGCTGGTGCGTGATACGCCAAAGGGCACGCTGATCCGCTTCAACCTTTCCTGCGTGTTCCACTGCCCCTTTGATGGCGTCGTGGAAGATGCGGAAGCGCTGGATTGGGTGGAACGCATAGTGGCGCTGAACCCCGATATGGAAATCGCCCTGGCGGATACCACCGGCAATGCCAGCCCCGATCAGGTTCGGCGGGTTTTTGAAAAGGCGCAGGCCGCTTGGGGGCATCGCTTTGCCTTCCATGGCCATGACACTTACGGCATGGGGGTTGCGAATGTCGCGGCGGCCTATGAAGCGGGCTGCCGGGTCATTGACAGCGCCGCGGGCGGTATTGGCGGCTGCCCCTTCGCGCCCGGGGCTACGGGTAATGTGGCGACGGAAGACGTGGTTTGGATGTTCCGCCGCATGGGGGTGGATACCGGCGTCGCTTGGAATACCCTGCTGGCGGCGGCAGATATGGCCGCCGGCATCAAGGGCGCCATCCCCGGCGGGCGGATGCGCAGTGTTCGCGCGGCGCGGCTTGCGGCCTGAGGCCTCACCACCGGCCGCGCGAAATCATGGCGCGGCCGGAATCCTTCCATTTTTCCGACGTATTTGCGGATGATATTCGTGCTGCCTGATGGTTTCGGTCAGGCGTGGTGGAGTTGGCGCATGTCCGATAGCGAAATGGCCCGCAAATTGGCCGAGCTTGACCGGCTATTGAACGACCCGGAAACCCGCATGGATGCCGGGCGGGTTTGGGCCTTGGCGCAGGAATTGAAAGCGCCCGCCGCTGGGGCGGGAGCTTCGCGTCGTCATTGATAGCCGCGCCTTCAGTATTGCAGCACGCGGGGCATATCCTTCGCAGCAGTATTCCAGCTTTTCACAACTGTGGCCTTGCATTGTGCCAATTCCGGTACTGTATCCACTTAGTCGCGCGATTCCTTGCCGTGGAGCAGCCGAAGCCCGACGCGGCCTAGCTGAAGTTTCAGGAGATGTTGCTTGCCGCGCCATCTGATAAAGCGTTCCTTTCGCCTGGCGGGTCACGCGACCTCGGTCGCGCTTGAGGCAGAATTCTGGGCCGAGTTGGACGCGCTTGCGCAGCAAACTGGCCAAAGCCTGGCTGCCCTGGTGGTGAGCGTAGATGAGGCCCGGGCCGCGCGGGGCTTGCCGCTGGCCAGCGCGCTGCGCCTTGCAGCCTTGACCCATGCGCGTGCGGCATAATGCTGCGACGCGCTTAGCCAGAATTTCAAACTGGGGCTGTCCGAATGGCCGCTACGGGCCTAGCCTTCCAAACATGAAACGCGGCGGTTGCGAATCGTGTTGTCTGCTCTTGCCCTGACCTTGGCTGCGCTGTGTCTGTTCAGTCTGGTGGCGCCCTTGCTGGCGCGATCAGCCTTGGGGGTAAAACTCGCCTATGCGTTTTCAGCCCTGGCTTCTTTGGTATTCGCGCTGGGCGGGATTGTCGGGCTGATCGCAGCACCCGCCACGCTCTTATTGCCCTTTGGCCCGCCCTGGGGAGCGATGCGGCTTGCGCTTGACCCGCTTTCCGCTTGGTTCCTGCTGATCCTTGGGCTTTGTGGTGTGGCTGCTTCCGCCTTCGCCTTCGGCCATGTGAAGGGGCCAGAGGCAGCGCGGCGGCTGGTGCCCTATCCACTATTTCTCGCGGGCATGGCGCTGACCTTGCTCGCCGCGGATGGGTTTACCCTGGTGCTTGGATTTGAACTCATGTCCTTCGCGTCATGGGTGCTGGTCGCGCATGAACATGAACAGGCGGAAAATCGCCGTGCCGCGCGGCTTTATCTGGGCTTCGCGGCCTTGGGGAGCGCGGCGCTGATCCTGTGTTTTGGCTTGCTCGCAGCTGGCGCTTCGGCGGGGGCGGGTTTCGCGGCCTTGCGCGCCGCGCCGCCGGATGGCTTGCGCGCTTTGGCGATATTGCTGCTAGTGCTGATCGGTGCGGGATCAAAGGCTGGCTTGGTGCCTTTACATGTTTGGCTTCCCTTGGCGCATCCCGCGGCACCCAGCCATGTGAGTGCGCTGATGTCGGCGGCCATGACCAAGGTGGCGCTATATGTGTTGGCGCGGGTGATCTTTGACCTGGCCGGCCCGGCGCAGCCGCTGTTTTGGGGTGCGGTGCTGATGGCGCTGGGCCTGGCCTCGGCCATCATGGGTGCTTTGCGCGCGGCTTTGGAAGAAGACACCAAAACGCTGCTGGCTTGTTCCACCATAGAGAATGTCGGGCTGATCACGGTGGGGCTTGGCTTGGCCTTGGCGTTTCGCGCGGCGGATTTGGGCGCGCTGGCGGCTGTGGCGGCGGGTGCGGCGCTGCTGCATGCGCTGAACCACGCCATGTTCAAGACGCTGCTGTTTCTGGGCGCGGGTGAGGTGCTGCACGGCGCGGCATCGCGGCGCATGGATCGGCTGGGCGGCCTGATCCATGCCATGCCCTGGACTGCCGGCCTGGTGCTGCTGGGTGCCGCTGCTGCCGCTGCGCTACCACCGCTTTCGGGCTTTGCCTCAGAATGGTTGCTGTTGCAGGCGCTGATTGCTGCCTGGCGCGTGGGGGATTTGGCGTTTCAGATTGGCGCGGCAGCGGCCACGGCTTTGACCGCGCTGGCCGTGGCGCTGGCGGCTGCGGCCATGCTGCGCTTTTACGGCATGGTGTTTCTGGGCCGGCCACGCAGCCCGCGCGCCGCAGGTGCAACCGAGCTTTCCGGCGTGGCGCGTGCCGCGCTGATCTTGCCCGCAGCGCTGACCGTGATCTTTGGCCTGATACCGGGGCATTTGCTGGAACTCGCCGCGCCGGCGCTGCGGCTGCTGACAGGTGCGGGCGCGGGGCTATCCGCCTTGCGCGGCGTGACGGTGACGGTTGCAGAGGGCGGTGCGGGTTATGCGCCGTTGATCGTTTTTGTGTTGCTGCTGCTGCTGGGCGGTGGCGTTGTGCTGCTCCTGCGGCGGCAGGCGCCGGGCATTGCGCGCGGCCCCGCCTGGGATTGCGGCTTCATCGCGCCGCCGCATCATTTGCCCTTTGGCGATCCGGCGACGCAAGTTTCTGCCGCCGGCATGGCGCAACCACTACGCCGCATACTGGGCCGGACGCTGCTCGCAGCGCGGGAGAAGGTGGAAATGCCGCCCCCCGGCGATACCGCGCCCGCACGCTTGCAAGCTGGGTTTCATGACCCTGTGCTGGCGCTGATTTCCGGCCCCTTGCCACGGGCGCGCGATAGGCTGGCGACGCTGGCGGAACGCTTGCGTGATTTCTCGCTCAGGCAATGTCTGGGGCTTGGCTTCGCGGTGCTGCTTGTGCTGATGGCGCTGCTGATTTGGCTGGAACGGACATGAGTATCCTCACCGGCCTTCTGACGCAGCTTTTGCATCTGGCGCTGATGCTGGCGCTGGCGCCTGTGCTGACGGGGTGCGTGCGCTGGCTGAAGGCGCGGCTGATGGGAAGGCGCGGGCCGCATCCTTTGCAGCCCTGGCGCGATTTTTTGAAGCTATTGAAGAAGCGCCCGGTGCTGGCTGAAAACGCCTCAATCATTTCGCGCGCCGCGCCTTATGTGGCGCTGGCGGCTGCTGTATTGGCGGCGGCGCTGGTCCCGA
The DNA here is from genome assembly GCA_020249285.1 of Roseomonas sp. Classification (GTDB taxonomy): domain Bacteria; phylum Pseudomonadota; class Alphaproteobacteria; order Acetobacterales; family Acetobacteraceae; genus Neoroseomonas. The sequence goes on from JADCFX010000017.1 coordinate 63,685, forward strand.
GTTTTGCGCGCGGCATGGTGCTGGCGCCTTTCGCGGATTTGCTGCTGATTGCCGGGCTTTTGGCGCTGGGGCGCTTTGCCATGGCGCTGGCGGGGATGGATGTCGGCACATCCTTTGGCGGTTTGGGCGCGACCCGCGAAATGGCCTTTGCTGCGCTGGCAGAACCCGCCTTGGTATTGGCCGCGCTGATTTTCGCCATTCTGGCCGGCACGACCAACCTGGATGTGATTACTGGGATTTTTCAGGAAGGCACGCTGGGGTTGCGTGTATCTCTCGGCTTCGCCGCGCTTGCGCTGCTGGCGGTGGCCCTTGCGGAAAACGCGCGCATCCCGGTGGATAATCCCGCGACGCATCTGGAACTCACCATGGTGCATGAGGCGATGATCCTGGAAGCATCAGGCCGCCATTTGGCGCTTTGGGAGTTTCAGGCCTCGCTCCGCCTCACGCTTTGGTTGGCGCTTTTGGCGGCGGTGTTTCTGCCCTTCGGCATGGCAGCACCTGGCGCGGGGCCGATCGCCTGGGTGATCGGGCTTTTGGTCTTCATCGCGAAAATGGCCGCACTTGCTTTTGCGCTGGCAGTGTTTGAATCCACGATCGCCAAGATGCGCGTCTTTCGCGTGCCGGAATTTTTGGGCGCAGCGCTGCTGCTTGGTTTGTTGGGGGCGGTGTTCCTTTTTGTCTCCACGGGGCTATCATGAGTTTCGGGCAGCTTCCCTATGATCTGGCACACCTGCTGGGTGGGGCGGTGCTGCTGCTGTCCTTTGTGTTGCTCTATCAGCGGCGCATCTCGGCGGTGATCAATGCCTTTGCGACACAGGGCGCGCTGCTGGCGCTTGCCGCCGCATGGCAAGGTTATGTGCAAGGTGCGGCGGGGCTTTACGTGACGGCGGCAATTGCCTTTGGCGCCAAGGCGGTGCTGATCCCCTATGCGCTGCATCGGCTGGTGCGGCGCTTCAATTTGCAGCGCGGCGTTGATCCTGCGCTTGGTATTGGCGCTTCAATGATTGCCGGTGTCGCTTTGGCGGGCTTCGCGCTGCTGGTGGTGCTTCCCGCCACGGCCGGCCAGCGCGCCTTGGCGCGGGAAGATTTGGCACTCGCGCTTTCCGTGGTGCTGCTGGGCGGCCTGATGATGATCACGCGGCGTAATCTGATCAGCCAGGTGATTGGGCTGCTCAGCCTCGAAAACGGCCTGATCCTGGCGGCCGTGGGCGTCGCCGGCATGCCGCTGGTGATGGAACTTTCCACCGCCGCGCTGGTCTTGATGCTGGCGGTGATTGCCGGCGTCTTTGCGCTGCAAATGGGCGAAAGCTTCCAAAGCCTGGATACGGAAAGCCTGGATACACACAGGGGAGAAGGCGAATGATGCCGCTGCCCTGGATCATGGTGTTCTTCCCCTGGGTAGGCGCGCTGGTCTTGCTCGCTTTGCCAAGGCTCCGCGTCGCGGCGGCGGTAAATATTGGCTGCGCAGGTATTTCCTTTCTGCTGGCCTTGGCGCTGTTTACGGTGCCGCATGGCGAACAGGGTTGGACGCGGATTGATGCGCTGAACCTGCCCTTTGTGCTGCTGGCGTCCTTTGTGGCTTTGACCACCGCCATCTTCTCGGCGGCCACACTGGCGGCAGAGGGTTTTGATCATTGGCGTATCCGTGCCTATCACGGCGCCTTTCAGGTGTTTCTCGGCGCGCAATACCTCGCGCTGCTGTCGGATAATCTTGGCGTGCTTTGGGTGGCGATTGAAATCGCCACACTTGCCAGCGTGCTGATGGTGGCGGTCCATCGTACGCCGGCGGCGATGGAAGCAGCGTGGAAATTCTTCATGCTCTGCGGCTTTGGCATTGCGCTGGCGCTATTCGGCACGATTCTGCTCTATTCTGCCGCGCAAGCATTGCTGGATGCGGAAAGCGGGCTTTCCTGGGCGGCACTGCGGCGCGTTGCCGCGCGGTGTGATGCGGATACGCTGAACCTGGCTTTCGTTTTCCTGCTGGTGGGCTATGGCACCAAGGCGGGCCTGGTGCCGCTGCATTCCTGGCTGCCTGATGCGCATGCGGAAGGCCCAATTGCGATTTCTGCTGTGCTGTCCGGGCTTTTGCTGAATGCCGCCATGCTGGCCGTGCTGCGTGCAAAGGCGATTGTCGGCGCACATCCCGGTACCATTGCGGTCGGGCCTTTGCTGATGGCGCTGGGGCTTGCTTCCGTGCTGCTGGCATCGCTGGCCCTTTGGCGGCGGCGAGACGCGCGGCGCTTTTTTGGTTGGAGTTCCATTGAACATATGGGCATCGCCGCCTTTGCCTTTGGTGTTGGTGGCCCGGCGGCAACGCTCGCGGGATTGCTGCATATGGTCGGCCATTCCCTGGTGAAAAGCGCGATTTTCTTCGGTATTGGGCGCGCCGTGCAGCAAAAGGGTAGCCAGAAACTCGCGGATATTTCAGGGCTGGTGGCAAGTGATCCCTGGCTTGGTTGGGGTTTGGCGTTGGCGATTGGCGCCATTGCCGGGCTGCCGCCCTTCCTTTTGTTTGCGTCTGAATACGCCGTGCTGCATGCCGCCATGGCCGCGCAGCCTTGGCTTGCTGTGGCGCTTGCGCTTGGGCTGGTGCTGGCGATGACGGCGCTGATCCATACGCTGCAAGCACTCTGTTTCGGCACGGCAACGCCAGATATGGCGCCTTCCGGCAGTGCGCTTGCGGTGCTCCTGCCGCTTTGGCTGCATTTGGCGGTGGCGTTGTTGCTGGGGCTGGCCATGCCTTCACTATTCAGCGGTTTTCTCAAGGCGGCAGCGGGGATGATCGGATGATGGGCCCGGCTTCCAGCCTGATCCGCGGCGGTAATCCGCAAGGGGCAAAGCCTTATGAGCGCTTCTTGCTCTCGCCCACTGCCTGGGGGCAATTGCCGGCGGCCTTGCAGCAGGAACCCGATTTGGCGCTGCTTGGGCTTTGGGCGGATGCGGCGCAGGTACATGCCTGCTTCCTGCACGAACCGAGCGCGGAAGCCGTGCTGGCTTCAACGCCGGCGGCAGGGTGGAATTACGCCGCGCTTTCCCCCGCGCGCCCCGGTGCGGTGCGCTTTGAACGCATGATCCTGGAATTATGGGGCCATCGCGCGGAAGGTGCTGTGGGTTTGCGCCCATGGCTGGATCATGGCCGCTGGCCCTTGCGCCATCCGCTTGCCGCCAAGCCCATTCCCTTTTCTGGCGAGCCACCCCAGCCGGAGTTTCTGTCCGTGGAAGGGGAAGGCATTCACCAAATTCCCGTCGGCCCCATTCATGCCGGCGTCATTGAACCCGGACATTTCCGCTTTTCCGTTCAGGGAGAAGTGGTGGTGCGGTTGGAACAGCGGCTTGGCTACACGCATAAGGGCACGCTTTCACTCATGCTCGGCACCTCGCCCCGTGCCGCTGTGCGTTACGCGGCGCGGCTTTCCGGTGACACAACGGTGGCACATTCCTGGGCGTTCTCGGCGGCGGTAGAAGCGGCACTTGGTGTGGCGCCGCCGCCGCGCGCACTGCATTTGCGGGCGCTGATGCTGGAATTGGAACGCATCCATAATCACCTGAATGATTGGGGTTTTGTCTGCAATGACGCAGCCTTCGCCTTCCTCCATGCGCGTTGCGGTTTTCTGCGCGAAGGTTTGCTGCGCGCCATTGCCGCCGCTTTTGGCCATCGGTTGATGATGGACCGCGTTTTACCAGGTGGTGTCGCGCCCGATATCGCGCCGCGCGGGGCCGAGGCGATTCTGGCCGCGCTGGATGCAGTGGAGGCGGAAATCCCATCGCTGATGCAGATTTATGAGGCCCATGCCAGCTTGCAGGATCGGGTCGTGACAACAGGATATCTGCGCCCCGATCTGGCACGCAGCTTTGCCGCCGGCGGGCAAGTGGGCCGCGCTTCTGGCCGCGATTTTGATGCGCGTCGCCTGCCGCAAAACCAACCCTATCCAACGCTTGCCTTCGATGTGCCGGTGCTGGAAGCGGGCGATGTAGATGCGCGGTTGCGTATTCGCGTGATGGAACTTGGCCAATCCATCGCCCTTGTGCGGCAAGTGCTGGCCAGCCTTCCATCCGGTGAATTGATGGCGCCTTTGCCGGTGCGTGCCGGCGAAGGGGTGGCGATGATTGAAGGCTTTCGTGGTGACTGCCTGCATTGGGTGAAGCTGGATGATGGCGGGATCATCCAGGCGCTTTTCCCGCGTGATCCTTCCTGGCTGCAATGGCCGCTGTTGGAGGCGGCGATTGAAGACAACATCGTCGCCGATTTCCCTTTGTGCAATAAATCCTTCAATTGTTCCTATAGCGGGGTGGATTTGTGATGCTGTGGCCGAAGCTCGCCCGCGCGCTTTTCGCAAAGCCCCTCACGGATAATGCGCCGCTGGTGCCGCGGGAGACCATCCAGGCACTGGGCGAAAGGCTGGCCGCGACAAGCCGAGCGCGGCTGGGCCGTAGCCTCGCGATCCGGGAAGTGGATAGCGGTTCCTGCAATGGCTGCGAATTGGAAGTGAATGCGCTGCAGAATGTGGCTTATGATCTGGAACGTTTCGGGCTGCGCTTTGTCGCCTCACCCAAACATGCCGATGTGTTGCTGGTGACGGGCCCCGCCTGCCTCAATATGCGCGAAGCATTGGAACGCGCGCTGGCCAGCACGCCCGAACCGCGCTGGGTGGTGGCAGCGGGCGATTGCGCCGTGGATGGCGGCGTCTTCAAGGGTTCCTATGCGGTGGAAAACGGCATCGCCGCTGTGCTGCCGGTGGATTTGCTGATCCCCGGCTGCCCGCCTACGCCGGCGCAATTGCTGGAAGGCCTGCTTTCCTTGCTCGAGGCGGAAGCGGCAAAAAAATAGGGCCGGCTGGATTTAACCAGCCAGCCCAAAGGTACCATCCGAAGATGGACCAGTTGCGGCGCGGCATGCCGGGAATGAGCCGCGCGACATGGACAAGGTGACAGGCTTGACCTCTCCTCCCCGTGAGCGGCACCTTAACTTTTTTCAAGAATGGCGGGGCCGCTTCAGATCAGGCAGAGCTCGGCCAAATCGCGCCGTAGCTTGGGCGGCAGGGCTTCCAGGCCACGTGTGGGTGGGCGCGCCTGGTTCACATCCGCCGGCGCTTCTTCCGGCTTCAAATAGCGCCAGCCTTGGAAGGGCTTCATCTGGCGCGCTTCCACCGCCACCAGCGCAGGATCCAGTACCAGGGCCGCGCAGGGGGTTTTGTCGTCCCATTCTTCCTCGCGGATTTCCAGGATGCGCTGGCGTACGCGGATGAAGCCGCCAATCACCCAATAGATGGAGCCGCCATTGCAGAGTTCCTCTACGCGCTTCGGGAACATGCGCGTCCAGGCGCGCAAGGGCGGGTCGTCCTTCAGGCGGAGCGCCTGCAAGGCGGCTAGAGCCGCGACATCCTTGGGACCGACCGAGAGTTTGATGAGGTTCAACACAGGGCTTCCATGGCCGGAACTGCCCCGAGTCGGCAAGTGCCTTATGTCAACGCGCGCCAGCCAATATCGCGCCGACAAAACCCGCCCGGCCAATCGAGCAGGTCCACCGCGGCATAAGCGGCGTCGCGTGCTTCCCTGAGCGTCTTGCCAGTCGCCGCAATGCCCAAAACGCGCCCGCCAGTGGCGATCAGCGCGCCATCTTCGCGCCGCGCCGTGCCGGCATGGAAAACCTGCACGCCTGGCACCTGCCCGGCGGCTTCCAGGCCGCGGATTTCACTGCCCTTGGCATAGCTGCCCGGATAGCCGCGCGCGGCGATCACCACCAGCATGGCGTGCTGTGCTTCCCAACGCAGATCAAAGCGCGCCAATTCGCCATCACAGGCGGCGAGCAAGGCGGGCAACAAATCGGATTTCAAGCGCAGCATCAGTACCTGACATTCCGGATCCCCAAACCGCACATTGAATTCAATCAGCTTTGGGCCTTGCGCGGTGATCATCAGCCCAGCGAACAGCACGCCTTTGAAGGGCGCACCGCGCCGCGCCATTTCCGCCAGCACCGGGCGGATGATGTGGTCCATGACATCTTGCTGAAGGGCCTCAGTGAAAGCCGGCGGTGGCGAGTAAGCGCCCATGCCGCCGGTATTGAGGCCGGTATCGCCATCCCCCACGCGCTTATGATCCTGCGCGGCGCCCAGCGGCAAAGCAGTTTCGCCATCGCACAGCGCGAAGAAGCTGATTTCCTCACCCACCAGGCATTCTTCGATGACCACGGAAGCCCCCGCCGCGCCATGGACGCGGTCTTCCATGATATCGGCGATGGCGGCTTCGGCTTCGGCGGTGGTCGCTGCCACCACTACACCCTTGCCGGCGGCGAGCCCATCGGCCTTCACCACAATCGGTGCGCCCTTTTCCTGAATACAGCCGCGCGCGGCGGCGGCATCGGTGAAGCGCGCCCAGGCGGCGGTGGGCGCACCGGCGGCATCCGCCACTTCCTTGGTGAAGGTTTTGCTGCCTTCCAACCGCGCCGCAGCGGCGGAAGGCCCGAAGCATTTCAGGCCCGCGGCAGCGCAGGCATCGGCCAAGCCAAGCGTGAGAGGCGCTTCCGGCCCCACCACCACCAAATCAATGGATTTGCCCTTGGCGAAGGCGACAAGGGCAGAGATATCCTCGGCACTAATCGCGATACATTCCGCCACTTCCGCAATGCCGGCATTGCCTGGCGCGCAGAACAGTTTGGTCAGCAGCGGCGATGCGGCCAATGCCCAGCAGAGTGCATGTTCGCGGCCACCGCCGCCCACCACCAGAACGCGCATCTCAACCCCCGCAGCCAGTTTGCAAAGCGGTGATTACGCCCTGCGTTGCTTGGCGCCAAGGTGGGTTTCAGCCCAGCCTGTTTGGGTCTGAATCCAGCGCGTAGCCGGCGGAACGCACGGTGCGGATGAGATCAACCTCATTATCCTGATTGATCGCCTTGCGTAGCCGGCGGATATGTACATCCACGGTGCGCGGTTCCACATGGATATCGCGGCCCCAAACGGCATCCAGCAATTGTTCGCGGGCAAAAACGCGGCCCGGATGCTGCAGGAAGAATTCAAGCAGCCGGTATTCTGTCGGGCCCAAATGCAACGGCCGGCCGTCGCGCGTCACGCGATGCGCATCCTGATCCATGGCAATTTCAGCGTAGGTAAGCGTGCCTTTGGAAGCCACGCGACCAGACCGGCGCAGCAAGGCGCGGATGCGCGCAATCACATGCTCCATCGCAAAGGGCTTGGCGATGTAATCATCCGCACCGATATCTAGCGCGCGCACCGCATCCTGGTCTTCCGTGCGGGCGGTCACCATAATGATTGGCAAATCGCGCGTTTCCGCGCGGCGGCGGAGCTGACGGCAGACCTCGATGCCCGAAAGCGATGGCAGCATCCAATCCAGCAGCATGACATCAGGCCGCGCTTCCGCAACACGCAGCAGCGCTTCCTGGCCATCTGCGGCTTCATCCACGCGGAAACCCTGCTTTTCCAGATTGTAGCGCAGCAGGGTCAGAAGGGGTGCCTCATCTTCCACGATCAGTACCGTGGGCTTGGCGAGGCTGCTGTAGTTTTCTGCCGTCATGCCCATACCTATTCTCCTGGTGCGCGGACGACGGCGAAGGCCGAGGTATCACCCTTGGGCCGATCTTCCGGCAGGGTTTCGCCGCGCACGGCGAAGTGGATGCGTTCAGCGATATTCGTGGTGTGATCGCCAATGCGTTCCAGATTTTTGGCAATGAACAATAGATGCGTCGCGGCGGTGATATTGCGCGGGTCTTCCATCATATGCGTCAGCATTTCGCGGAAAATGCCGTTATAGATTTCATCCACCGGTTCATCCGCAGCCCAGACGCGTTCCGCCGCATCGGCATCGCTTTGCACCAGCGCATCCATGGCGGCCTTCAGGTTTTCCTGCACCAAATGCGCCATGCGTTCAAAGCCATTCATGCTGCCAAGCCCAGGCAGGGAGGCAAGAACGATGGACCGCTTGGCCGCATTGGCCGAGTAATCGCCGATGCGTTCCAGATCATTGGAAACTTTCATGCAAGCGATGATCAGGCGCAAATCCGCGGCCATGGGCTGACGCAGCGCGAGCAGCGTCACGCAAAAGCCTTCGATTTCACGTTCAAGCTGGTCAATCTGAAGATCGCGCTGCACCACTTCGCCGGCCAAATCACTGTCCCGGCGCACCAGGGCGCGTGTGGCATCCGCCACCTGGCGTTCCACCAGCCCGCCCATGCGCGCGATCATGTCGCGGAGCTTGCGCAAATCCTCATCATAGCTGCGGACGATGTGGTCTGTGGGCATGTGCTTCTCTCCTGCCTGGCTCAGCCAAACCGGCCGGTGATGTATTCTTGCGTCTTTGGGTGCTTGGGCGCGGTGAAAAGCTGCGCCGCCGGCGCCACTTCAATCAGCTCACCCAGATAGAAAAACGCAACTTGATCCGCGCAACGCGCCGCCTGCTGCATGTTGTGCGTTACGATGGCAATGGTGAAGTCGCGCTTCAATTCATCAATCAGCTCCTCGATCTTCAAGGTGCTGATGGGATCAAGGGCGGAGGTGGGTTCATCAAATAGGATCACCTCAGGCCGTACGGCGATGGTGCGGGCGATGCAAAGCCGCTGCTGTTGCCCGCCGGAAAGGCCAAGGGCGGAACGGTCCAGCCTATCCTTCACCTCATTCCAAATGGCAGCGCGCGTCAGCGCCCATTCAATGCGTTCACCCAATTCAGACTTGGAAAGTTTCTCATGCAGGCGGATGCCGAAGGCGATGTTTTCGTAAATCGTCATCGGGAAAGGGGTGGGCTTCTGGAACACCATGCCTACCTTCGCGCGGAGAGAGTTGATGTCCGTTGAATCGGCGATGATATTCTCACCATCCAGCATCACCTCACCCGTCGCGCGCTGGCCAGGGTAAAGGCTATACATACGGTTCAGCACGCGGAGCAGCGTGGATTTGCCGCAGCCGGAAGGCCCGATCATGCCGGTGACTTGCCGGTCCGGCAGATCAAGCTTGATTTCCTTCAGCGCGCGGTTGTCGCCATAAAAGAAATCCAGATTGCTGATCGCCACACGCGCAGTGTTCAGCACGGCTTCTGACCGTGCTTGCATGCCGCCGAAGCTTGTCGTTCCGGCGCCTTGGTTTTGCGTTTCGGTGGAAAGGCTCATTTTCTCCGTCCTTACGGTCAGATGCGGCTGCGCAGCAATGTGCGCGCCAGAATATTGAGGCTGAGTACGCCCAAGGTGATCAGAAGCGCGCCGGCCCAGGCAAGCGCAATCCAATCCTCAAAAGGCGAACCGGCAAAGGCGTAGATGGTCACCGGCAGGCTCGACATGGGCTTCGACAAATCCGTGGACCAGGCGTTATTGCCGAGCGAGGTGAACAGCAGCGGCGCGGTTTCACCCGCCACGCGGGCAATGGCGAGCAAGATGCCAGTAATGATACCGGCAATGGCAGCGCGCCAGCAGATCAGCACGATCATTTTCCATTTCGGCGCACCAAGCCCCACCACCGCTTCACGCAGCGTATTCGGGATCAGTTGCAGCATGTCTTCCGTGGTACGCACCACAATGGGGATGACGATGATGGAAAGCGCGGCAATGCCGGCCCACCCGGAAAACCCGCCAAATGGCAGCACCAGGATTTGATAGACAAACAACCCAATCAGGATGGACGGCGCGGAAAGCAGAATGTCAGAGACAAACCGCACCGCATTCCCCAACCAGGAATCCTTGGCATATTCGGCCAAATAGGTGCCGACCAGCATACCGATTGGCGTGCCGATTGCGGTGCCGATCAGGGATTGGATCAGGCTGCCCACAATGGCGTTCAGCAAGCCGCCTTCGGAACCGGGCGGCGCCGTCACATTGGTGAAGACGCGCAGCGACATGGCTTCAAAACCACGATAAAACAGCGTGATCAGGATTGAAGCCAAAAGTACCAGGCCAACCACCGTAGCCGCGAGGCAGAGCGTGCGAATGATCCTATCCGCCCGCTTGCGCGAAGCACCAAGCCGCGCGGCCGTGGCGGCATCCTTGCGCGGGCCTGGATTGGACATGGAGGAAAGGGCGAGAGACATGGTTCAGACCTTCAGCCGCGACCGCAGCAAATAGCGCGATGTGGCCAACACCACGAAGGAAAGCACGAAAAGGATGAAGCCAAGCGCCAGCAAGGATGCCAGCTTCAGGCTGCCGATTTCGCTCTCCCCAAACTCCAGCGCGATGAGGGAGGCGATGGTATTCCCCGGCCCAAATAGTGAGGTTGAAATCCGGTTCGCATTGCCGATCACGAAGGTCACCGCCATGGTCTCACCCAAGGCGCGACCAAGGCCAAGCATGATGCCGCCCACAACGGAAATACGCGTGTAGGGAATGACAACGCCCTTCATCACTTCCCAGGTTGTGGCACCAAGGCCATAGGCGCTTTCCTTGTATACGGGCGGGACTTGTTCAAACACATCGCGCATGGTGGCTGCGATGAAGGGCAGCACCATAATGGCCAAGATGAAGGCCGCGGTGAACAAGCCCGTACCGAACGGCGGTCCCTGAAACAGGAAGCCAATCAGCGGCAATTCCCCAAACGTATCAATGATGAAGGGCTGCACATGCTGCGCAAAGGCTGGCGCGATGACGAAAAACCCCCACATGCCGTAAATGATGGAGGGCACCGCGGCCAGAAGCTCTACCGCCGTGCCAACCGGCCGACGCATCCAGGGTGGCGCCAGTTCCGTCAGAAAGAAAGCAACGCCAAAGGCCAGGGGCACCGCCAGGATGATCGCCAGAATGGCGGTAACGATGGTGCCATAGATGGAAACACCGGCGCCGAATAATTCCTTGACTGGGTCCCAATCCGTGGAGGTCACGAAGGCGACACCAAAGGCGCGAAAGGCCGGCAGGCCGGCGATGAACAGCTCAATGATCAGGGCGCCAAGCAGGATCAGCACGAATATGCCGGCAGCCTGACAGACCAGGGCGAAGACCTTATCCCCAAAACTGCTGCTACGACGACTGACGGCTTTGGGAAGGGCGGCGGATGCGGAAGCCAAGGGTCACCCCCGGGGTTTAGGGTAAAAAGGGAGTTCCCGCAGGCAAGTACTGCCTGCGGGGAATCGGCACCTTAGGCGCCGAAGCTTTGCCGCCATGCGGTGCGGACAGCATTATGCACTGATACGGGCAGCGGGATATATTCCAGCTCCTCGGCCAGCTTGCTGCCATTGGTAAAGGCCCAATCGAAGAAGCGGCGCACATTGGCGCTCCGCGTCGCATCGGTCGGGTTGGTCGGGATCAGAATGAAGGTCGGCGCCACAATCGGCCAGGAATCCGCGCCGGGCGTGTCAATCACATTGGCGGCGAAGCCGGGCACGTTCCAATCTGCGGCAGAAGCAGCGGCCATGAAGGCTTTGTGGTCGGGCTTAACGAAATTACCCGCATTGTTGCGCAGCTGCGTCGTCACCAACTTATTTGTGATGGCATAGGCATTTTCCACATAGCCGATGGCGCCACGAACATTGCGAACCGTGCCCGCCACACCTTCATTGCCACGCGCGCCCGTACCGGCGGGGAAGCGCACCGAAGTGCCCACGCCAACCTTTTCCTTGAATTCAGGGGAAACGGCGGAAAGGTAAGACACCCACACGAAGGTCGTGCCCGAACCATCCGCGCGATAGGCCGGCGCAATGGCCAGATTGGGCAGGCTCACGCCGGGGTTGAGGGCCACGATTTGCGGGTCATTCCAGCGCGTAATCTTGCCGAGGTAGATATCCGCCAGCAGCGGCCCGGTCAGGCGAAGCTGATCTTCAGCGATGCCGGGGATATTCACGATGGCGACCAGGGAACCCATCACGGTCGGGAATTGCAGCAGATTGGCTTCGGTCAATTGCTGGGCATTCAGCGGCGCGTCAGTGGCACCGAAATCAACGGTCCGGTTGCGGATCTGGTTGATGCCAGCGCCTGAACCCACGGATTGGTAATTCAATTGAATGCCAATCGCGTTGCGGACGGCCTCTGCCCACTTCTGATAAATCGGGTTGGGGAAGGAAGCGCCCGCGCCCGTGATCTGAGCCGTTTGGGCCTTGGCACCAAAAACGGGAAGGGTAAGGGCGGCGCTGGCGCCAAGAAGAAGGGATCGCCTATCCACGGGTATGCTCCGTTTGCTGAAACTAACCGCTCCGGCTGGGCGGCCCGACGCTTCTAGTAAGGCCAAACGACTCTTCGATTTCAGTTAGATGAAGCTTTTGTGACAACACCCCGGACAAGCCGGGGCTTTGTCCATGCCCTCTATCGATACCAGGCGGGCCGGCGCTTGGCCTGAAAGGCTGCCAAGCCTTCCCGCCCTTCCGGCGCGGCGCGCTGCATCCAGCCCTCCTGCGCTAATTGCGCCACCTGGCGGGGGGAAAGGGTCAGGCCATTGGCCTCCAGGAAGGAGGTTTTGGTCATGGCAATGGCTGTCGGGGCCGAGAGCATCATCTGATCAATGATATGCGCCAGCCGCGCTTCGATGGCGTCTGCCGCCAGAACCTCATGCACCAGGCCGATTCGAAGGGCCTCGGTAGCGTCAAAACGCTCACCGGTAAGGGCGTAGCGGCGGGTTTGGCGAAGGCCCAAAGCATCCACCATATGCGTGCTGATGGGCGTGGGCGCCACACCAACCCGCACTTCCGTAATGCCGAATTGTGCCGCCGGGGTCGCCAGCGCCACATCGACGCAGCAGGCGATGCCAACGCCGCCGCCAAAACAGGCACCTTGGATCACGGCAAAGGTCGGTTTGGGGAATTCATTCAGCTTGCGCATGGCCTCGGTAGTGGCCAAGGAGGCTGCGAAGGCAGGCTCCGGCGGGTAGGCCGCCACTTCCGCCAGCCAATCAATATCCGCCCCGGCCTGGAAATGCGCCCCGGCACCGCGGATCACCAGGCCGCGAATGGCGGCATCGGGGCGGAGTTGATCGAGCCCGGCGATCAGCCCTTCCAGCATGGCGGCGTTATAGGCATTGCCCTTATGGGGGCGGTTCAGCGTGGCGGTGGCGATGCCGCGCGAATCAATGGAAAGCAGGACGGGCTTGTCGGTTTCGGTCATGGCGGTCTTCCCCTGGTTTGAACGCCATTCTTCCCCCGTGCGAGCGTTGACGCCAGACCCGGGCGGGCTAAGGGTTGGCGGGTTATTTGCGGAGATCAACCATGCCCGCTTCCCGTCCCACCCTCAGCGGCCCGCGCCATGCGATTTCGGCGGGGCATTATTTGGCGGCCTCTGCCGGTTATGCGGTGCTGGAAGCGGGCGGCAATGCGGTGGATGCAGGCTGCGCGGCCGGTATTGCGCTTGGTGTGCTGCTGCCGGATTTGGTAAATGTGGCGGGTGTGGCGCCCATCATGATCCGGCTGGCGAATGGGCAGGTGGAAACCATCGCGGGGCTTGGCCATTGGCCGGCGTCCCTGCCGCCGGATATCTTCATGCGCGAACATGGCGGGAAGATTCCGCAAGGGGTGCGCCGTACCGTAGTGCCCGCTGCGCCGGATGCCTGGATCACGGCTTTGGAACGCCATGGCACCATGGGGTTCGGCGATGTGGCGCAATATGCCATTCGCTACGCGGCGGAAGGTTTTGCGGTGTATCCGCTGCTCGCGGAAAGCGTTTCGGCGCATGTCGCGGAATATGCGCGCTGGCCATCCAATGCGGCGATTTTCCTGCCCGCCGGCGCGCCACCCAAAATCGGCGAGCGCTTCATCCAAAGCGATTTGGCGCGCAGCCTGAGCTATATGGTCGATGAAGAAAAGCGCGCGGCGGGCAAAGGCAGGCTGGCGGGGCTGGCCGCCGCGCATGCTGCCTTCTATCGCGGCGACATCGCGCGTGAAATCGTGGCCTTCCAGCAGCGTGAAGGCGGCTTTCTGACCATGGAGGATATGGCCGGCTTCCGTTCCCGCCTGGAACCCGCCATCTCGCGCCGCTGGCGCGGGCATGAGGTGATTACCTGCGGCCCCTGGTGCCAGGGCCCGGCGTTACTGGAAGCGCTGTTGCTGATGGAACGCGCGGGGTTGGATGGGTTGGAACATAACTCGTCTGAATATCTGCATCTTTTCACCGAATGCGTAAAAGCCGCCATGGCGGATCGCGAATATCATTTCGGTGATCCCGCCTTCATTGATGTGCCGATTGATGCGTTGCTGTCAGACGCGCATTTGGCAGCACGTGTTGCGGAAATGGACCCGGTGCGTGCGCATCCTGCCATGTATCCTCCCTTGCTCGGCGCTGGGCGCGCGGCGGATGGGCCTGTGCGGCGCGATCTGCCGACGATTGAAGCGGATACAAGCTATGTTGCGGTGGTGGATCGTTGGGGCAACGCATTCAGCGCCACCCCTTCGGATGGATCCTGGAATTCCCCTGTGGTGCCGGGGCTTGGCCTGATCCCTTCCAATCGCGGCAGCCAAAGCCGGCCTGATCCCGCGCATCCCGCCGGCGTGGCACCTGGCAAGCGCCCGCGCCTGACACCCAACCCCGCCATGGTGGTCACGCGCGCAGGTGGTGTGATGCCCTTCGGCACGCCGGGCGGCGATGTGCAAATTCAGGCCATGTTGCAGGTGATGTTGAATGTGCTGCATTTCGGCATGGAATTGCAGGAAGCTATCGAAGCGCCGCGCGTTTCATCCTATGCCTTCCCATCATCCTTCGCACCGTTTGACTATTTCCCGCGGCGGCTTGCGGTGGAGGCGCGCATTCCAGAAGCGACGCGAAATGCGTTGGCGGGCCGCGGACATGACATTAAGGAATGGCCGGATATCACCTGGCTTGCCGGTAGTGTGGAGGCGGTGATGTCAGACCCCGCAACAGGGCTGGTGCGCGCCGGGGCCGATCCACGGCGCCCGGCCTATGCGATTGCGGGATGACCGCAGCACCCGATAGCGGGGCGCTGCTTGATCAGGCCATGGCGCGCCTGGGGGCGCGGGATTTCGGCGCGGCGGCAACGCTGTTCAATCGCGCCATTGCGCTTGGCCGTGACGCGCCAGAAATTCGCAATAATCTGGGGCAGGCCTTGCGATTTTCCGGTGATAATGCAGGGGCCGAGGCCGCCTTTCGTGAGGCGCTCCGCCAGCGTCCGGCCTATGTACGCGCTGCGGCCAATCTGGTGGCGTCGCTTTTACCCGCAGGCGCCGATGCGGCGGCTGAGGTAATCTCCGCCACGCTGGCTGCCGGTGCAGGAGAGGATTTGCACCGCGCCGTTGCCGGGTTGTGGCGCGATGCAGGGCGCCCGGACCGCGCCATTTTCCATTTGCAGGCGCTGCTTGAGGCAGCACCTGGCGATGCGCTGATGCGGAGCGAATTGGGCACCACGCTGATGGGTTTAGGCCAGCCCAGCGCGGCCATTCCGCATCTGGCGCGCGTCGCCGCCGAAATGCCGGATCGCGCTGATGCCATGGTGAATTACGGGCTTGCCTTGCAGCAATCAGGCGATATCGGCGCGGCCATGGCCGTGCAGCGCCGCGCCATTGCGCAGGACCCGCTCTGCCGTCCCGCTTGGCAAAACCTGTTGCTGGGTTTGAACTACATGCCGGGCATCACGGCAGAGGAAGTATCGGCGGCGCATCGTGCCTATGCCGCACGCTTTGCCCGCCCAGCGCCGGCGATGTTTGCCAATACGCCCGATCCGGATCGGCGGTTGCGCATTGGCATGCTCTCGGGCGATTTCCGTCAGCATCCCGTTGGGTATTTTCTGGAAGCGGCGATTGGTGCGCACCGGCGCGCGGGGTTTCATCTGACCGCTTACGATGTCGGCAAGCGCGCAGATGCCACTACGGCGCGATTGCGCGGGCTTTATGATGCGTGGCGGCCTGTGGGCGCGCTGGAAGATGAAGCGATTGTCGCGCAAATCCGCGCAGATGCGATCGATATTCTGGTGGATCTGACTGGCCATACGGAAGCAAGCCGGATAGGCGTGATGGAATATCGGCCCGCCCCGGTGCAGGTAAGCTGGATTGGCTATGCCAATACCAATGGCGTCGCAGCGATGGATTGGATCATCGCCGATGCTGTGGCGCTGCCGCCGGAGGATGAGGCGCTTTACATCGAAAAACCACTTCGGCTGCCGGGTTGCTATTTATGCTACACTGCGCCGAAGCAAGCCGTGGCGCCGAGCCCACCGCCCATGCTGCGCCAGGGCCATGTGACCTTTGGCTGCTTCAGTAATCTGGCCAAGATCAATGATGAGGTGCTGAGCGCCTGGGCTACGATTCTGGCCCGCCTGCCTGATGCGCGGCTTTTGCTAAAAACCGCCGTGCTGGGGGAAGCGGCGACTGCGCAAAAACTCCGCGCGCAATTCGCGGCCGCTGGAGGCGATGTTACGCGCCTCGATCTGGAAGGGCATAGCCCACGTGCCTATTACTTTGCGCGCTATGCGACGGTGGATTTCATGCTGGACCCCTTTCCCTTTCCGGGCGGCACCACAACGGTGGAGGCGATCCATGCCGGCGTGCCAAGCCTGACACGGCGTGGGCGCGGCGGCATGATCAGCCGCAATGGCGAAACGCTGCTGAACGCGGTGGGGCTTGCCGATTGGATTGCTGCGGATACCCAGGCATACATCGAAAAGGCGTTGGCCTTTGCGCGGGATGCGGAAGGGCTGGCCGAGATCAGGGCGCGGCTCTCGCTCGGGCCTTTGGGCGATGCGGCCACCTATGCCCGGGGCTTGGAAGCCGCCTGGCGCTTCATTTGGCGTGACTGGTGTGCGCGCCAAGGGCGCAGATGAGGGGCGTTTTCACCCGCCGCGGAAAAGGTCTAGAAAGCGCTGGCCTGGCCCGCCTGGCGGAATGGTAGACGCAGCGGACTTAAAATCCGTAGCCCGCAAGGGTGTGGGGGTTCAAGTCCCCCGGTGGGCAGGCCGTGAAATCCATAACTGGCGCAAAATTATCTTCCTTTTTCAGCGCCGGGAGAAGACGGCGAAATTGCCTTGACGTTGTCTGCCTGACGCAGCTGCCGGCGTTGGGGACCCGATAAAAACGGGCGCAAGGCTCGGGCTGCCAGATGGACCATGTTGGATGATCGTGACTGAGGCGCATATCTTTGTCTGGCCGGGTCCGGATCTGCGCCGCCCAGAAAACACCCGTGATGGTTATGTCTATGGTAGCTGGCCGCACGCGATGATGCTTAGAGTTTGATGACATTACGTTGCACCATAGCCTGAATTTCTGAGGTAGTTGGCGCATTCATGTGGTGGGAATGCATTGAGCAATGTACCGATGCGGCGCCATGTTGTTTCGACGGATCGTTCTGCGGCCTTTCGCAGGA
>JADCFX010000018.1 GCA_020249285.1 Roseomonas sp.
CAAGCGCAGGACCATCCAGCACCGCCGCTTGATGCATCGCCAAAACGCAGCTTAACCTAACCCACTGATGGGCCAGATACTCCGTTACAAAGCCCGCCAATTAGTCTCAAATCATTTGACGACGGACAGCAAAGCTACCGGTCCGATATGCCGATCTGCCATTTCCCAGATCGTTTCACCATCATTCTCGCTGCATTCCAACGTGACCCGCTGGCTTGGCCGATCCAATGCTTGAAATCGGAGTTCCCTTATATTTACTGAATCTATTCTTTGCTCGATAGGTGCACTTGCGTCGGTCGCAAAGACAAAGGGCTCGACCAATACACTGAGGTCATACTCGCGCGCAGCGATCTTTTCACCCCGGAAAGGAATGCCCAATAGATGATGCCCCATGAGGCCAGCCAAAGACTCGCGTATATTCTTATCGCTCGCGATGACTTCAAGCACGCCGTCTGATGGCTCGTAGGTGATGCAGGCCTCATAGACCGGCTTCACGATGCGGCGATGCAGCTTTCCGTTCCCATCGAACCCCAGAGCATCATCGGGACTACCTTCGCGATAAATCGCAACCTGGACCAGCTGATGGGTGGCGCCATCGAAAGTTACGCGGTGGCGATCGAAAACATCCACATGGACCTTATCCGTGCCAAACTTGGCCCTGATCGCGGCGGTGAAAGCATCGATTGAGAGCTGATCTTTACGAATAAGCTTTTGTCTTTCGACGACATAGCCTGACCACATTCTGCCACGTCGCCTCTCGTCATTGTATCTGACCTCCTCGGCCAGCTGAAACGCACGGGGCTCATGCATGAGCATCCAGAGGGCGCGGTTATGCCCCCCTTCCACCAAGTCAAACTGACGGCGATTCTGAACGACATCCAGCAGGGCGTTCTGCCCAGGCTCGTCAGAGAGAGCGATGATCCGCCCAACTTCTAGGATCAATGCCTCGCGGTCCGCTTCTGCCAATGAATCAAGCGCAGCAATCAGGGCCGAGGCGACATCACTTTCGGACTCTGTCCAAACAACCGAGGGGGGAAGGTTGAAGGATTTGGTTTCAAAATAGGCCTGAAGGCTTGGCACAGGGGTTTTGCGAAAAAACGACGTAATTGTTGCCATACAAAGCCCTTTCTCGATCGGGGGGGAGGGACAATCGCAATATAGAACATACCAAGAACACGGAAAAGAGGAAAAACCGGTATTTCTACCAGCCGTTGTGCTGGAGCATTCGAGGCATTGAGCTTAATGGGACCCGAATCGGTGTCTCAAAATTGAACCCGCCAGGCCACCCAAGGGCAGAGAAACGTCGGTTTGCAGGATTTCGCAGCCCTTCGCAGCAGTTGCTAATTTTTCTCAAGCTGTTGTTTTTACTTGTTTTTACTCGGTGCCTACCGCATCTCTCGGCCAACCGCCCCCAATCGCGAACGGTCTCAATGCGCAACGCTCTCTCCGGCCCCAATCCCCTACCTGCCGAGTGCCTCTCCGGACCGGAGCGCCTGGATGAAGTCGCGCGCATCCTGGCCACCGGGCTGAGGCGAATTCAGGCCCAGGAGGCAAGTTCTTTATCTGCCGAAAACAGAGAAAGTTCATTCGACATTCTCGCCTTCAAACGCCGTGTTGGTCGTCGCAAACCAACCATTCGCGTCGGAGAAAGTTGATGTCAGCACTGAAGAAAAAACCTGAAGCAGAACCAGTTCGAGTAAACGCCGGCCCCGGCGATGCCAGCGTTGTCGCGCAACTGGCAGCGCTGCGGAAAATGAGCGTGGTCGAGCTTAAGCAACGATGGGAAGCGCTCTTTGGCACTCCCGCGCCGAATAACAGCCGAAGCTACCTGGAAGTGCGCCTCGGCAATCGCATCCAGGAACTCATGCTGGGCGGGCTTTCGCGCGACACGCGCCGCGTGCTCGACCTGCTGGTCAAGGAACTCGAGGGCAAGAACACCCGCAAAGCGATCATGACCGACCCGCGCAAGCCAATTCCCGGCACGCGCCTGCTGCGCGAATGGGATGGCGCCGAGCATAGCGTGACAGTGCTGCGCGATGGCTTCGATTGGCAGGGCAGGAAATTCAAATCGCTCTCGGCCGTCGCGCGCGCCATCACCGGCACGCAATGGAATGGCTATCGCTTTTTCGGCCTGCGTGAGGCCGGGCGGGATCCGCGATGAACCGCGCACCAGGATCCGTATTGCAGACGCCGCGCCGCCTGCGCTGTGCCATCTATACGCGTAAGTCGAGCGAGGAAGGGCTCGACATGGAATTCAACTCCCTCGATGCGCAGCGCGAAGCCTGCGAGGCCTATATCGCGAGCCAACGCTCCGAAGGCTGGGCCGCCATCCGCGAGCCCTATGATGATGGCGGCGTCTCCGGCGGCACGCTTGAACGGCCTGCGCTACAGCGCCTGCTGGCCGATGTCGAAGCCGGACTGATTGACGTGATCGTGGTCTATAAGATTGACCGGCTGTCACGCTCACTGATGGATTTCGCTAGGCTGGTGGAGATTTTCGATCGCAACCAGGTCACCTTCGTCTCCGTCACGCAGTCATTCAATACCACCACAAGCATGGGGCGGCTCACGCTGAACATCCTGCTGTCCTTCGCGCAATTTGAGCGTGAGGTGATTGGTGAGCGCATCCGCGACAAATTCGCGGCATCTCGCAAACGGGGCATGTGGATGGGTGGCTATGTCCCGCTTGGCTATGATGTGCGCGACCGCAAGCTTCTGGTGAATGAGGCCGAAGCCGCGACGGTGCGGATGATCTTCAAGCGCTTCGTGGCCAACGGGTCCGCCACCAAACTCGCCAAGGCGCTGGTGGCGGAAGGCGTGCGCACCAAGAGCGGCAGGCCGGTCGACAAGGGCTATATCTACAGGCTGCTGAACAGCCAAGTTTATCTGGGCGAGGCCACGCATAAGGGCGTTTCCTATCCCGGCGAGCATGCGTCAATCATTGACCGCAGCCTTTGGGGCAAGGTGCATAGCATCCTGCAAACTAGCCCGCGGCTGCGCGCGGCCAATGCCCGGGCGCGCACGCCGGCCTTGCTAAAGGGCCTGATCTTTACCGAGACCGGCTGCGCCATGACGCCGGCTTTCACCAAGAAGGGCACTCGGCTTTATCGCTACTATGTTTCGATGGATGTGATCCGCAACCGGGCGCTGGACGAAAGCCCGGCTCCGTTGCGGTTGCCGGCGCCGATGGTTGAAGACGCCGTGATTGGCGAAATCCACCGCATGATCCGCGCCCCGGAAATCACCGCCCGCACCATTGCCACGCTGCGCCGCGACGGCGTGAAGGTGGAGGAAGCCGCCGTTGTCGCGACCCTCGCCGGGTTTGAGCGGCTTTGGGGCGCGCTCTACCCGGCCGAGCAGGCGCGCACCGTCCAATTGCTGGTCGAGCGCGTCACCGTCGGCACCAATGGCATTGCGGTTGATCTGCGCAAGGAAGGGCTCGTCCTGGTCCTGCGGGACATGCTGCTGCCCGCGAAAGAGGAGGCCTTTGCATGAGTGAGACTGCCACCAGCATCCGGGTTGTGATTCCGCTGACCCTGCGCAAGCGAAACGGGCGGCCAAAGATCCTGCCGCCCGAGGATGCTGGGCTGCCTGGCAGCCATGGCCAGGATCCGCATGTGCTGCGTGCCATCGCGCGTGCCTGGAAGTGGCGGCGGCAGTTGGAGGAGGGGGAGGCTTCCACCCTGCAGGACATTGCGGGGAAGGAGGGGGTCTCTGAGCGGTTTATTGGCCGGATGATCCGGCTGGCCTATCTGGCGCCGGAGGTGCTGGAGGCACTGGTGGTAAAGCGGCGGCCGCCGGCGATTTCCATCAATGAGATGGTGGAGGTGGCGAAGCTGCCTTGGGGGGAGCAGGTGGGGCGCATTCTTTAGTCGGCCTAATAGAGCTTCGGGTTCGTTTGCTGGTGACGCTGCTGAGACAATTTGCTAGGCGGCACTTGACTGGTTTTGCCTTGTGTTGCGCCAATTTTGGCGCCTCCCACAGGCACGAACTGCCTGGGTTCTCGCCCGCGCTTCGCGTTGAGTGGCGCCGCCGTGTGAGAGCCTCAACGGAGACGCGCCATGTTACATACCCCATGCCCGACCATTTCGGCTCCGCCGTATAGCGCTGCGCCCCATTTCCCAGCATGCGAGATGATGCCATGAGGATCGCCGCGTTTCTCACCTTGGTCCTCTTTGCTATGCCAGCATCAGCCGAACCCGTCCGTCTTGCCGCAGCCGGGTCGCTCAGGGCAGCGCTTGCGGAGGTTGCGCAGGCCTTCACGCGGGGTGCTGGCGGGACCACGGTCACACAAACCTACGCGCCCTCTGGCCTGTTGCGGCAGCGTATCGCAGCCGGTGAGCCCTTCGAGGTCTTCGCCTCAGCCAACATGGAACATCCAGAAGCGGTTGGGCGCGAACGCAATCGTCCTACGGTCTTATTTGCCCGCAACGCGCTTTGCGCTATCACGCGCCAGGGCCTTGAGGTTACCCCCGATACCTTGCTGGACCGGCTGCTTGATCCGGCAATACGGCTTGGTACCTCCACGCCGCGCGCCGATCCCGCCGGCGATTACGCCTTTGCCCTATTCGCCCGCGCCGAAGCGCTGCGCCCGGGCGCCAAGGCCGCGCTGGAAGGCAAGGCCTTGTTGCTGACAGGTGGGCCGGATAGTGCGCGGCCACCCGAAGGGCGCGATCTCTACGCTTGGCAATTTGAACGCAATGCCGCCGATATCTTCCTCACCTATTGCACCAATGCCGTATTGGCGCGTGCCGCCGACCCATCGCTGCGGCAGGTCGCCGTGCCCGCAGCGCTATCGGTCGCAGCGGATTACGGGATGATTTTGCTGTCCGATCGGCCAGAGGCCACCCAATTCGCGATGTTTCTGCTATCTCCCGCCGCTCAGGCCATCCTGGACCGCCACGGCTTTGTGGCCCCAGGGCTGCCCAACCGCTGATTGGATGAAAGGCTTCACCATGCTTAGGCTTTCTGCCCGAAACCAATTTCCTGGCGTCATTACCGGCATTCGCAAGGGTGTCACGACAACCCATGTGACGATTGAGGTAGCGCCAGGCGTCATTGTCACGGCGGCCATCACGAATGAATCCGCCGAAGAGCTTGGCCTTGCGATTGGCGGACAGGCTGTGGCCGTGATCAAGGCTTCCGATGTCATGGTTGGCACTCAGGCTTAGACCTTTGCTGTCGCGCCGCACCCTGCTTGCTGCCCCGTGTCTTTTCGCCGCCCCGGGGCGTGCGGAACGCATGGTTGCGGATGCAACCGGTCGGCGCATTGCCGTGCCGGATCAGATCAGGCGCATCTTTCCAGCGGGTCCGCCGGCGGCGATCCTGCTCTATACCCTGGCGCCTGAAATGCTTCTGGGCTGGCCGGCCCGCCCACCGCGCCCCGCCGAGGCGGCCTTCATGCTGCCGGAGGCCGCCAGCCTGCCGGAAATCGGGCGTCTGACCGGGCGCGACAATACCGCGAATATTGAAGCCTTGCTGCGGGAAAAACCCGATCTGGTGCTGGATTACGGGTCGGTACGGCCTGTCTTTGTTTCCCTGATGGAACGGGTGCAGGCACAGACCGCTTTGCCAACCCTGCTGCTTGATGGGGCGCTTGCAAAGATACCCGAAACCTATCGGTTGCTCGGCACCATTCTGGGCCGCCAGCAGGATGCGGAAATGCGCGCCAGCACCGCCGAGCGCATCATCGCTGATGCCCAGGAGGCTGCGGAGGCGTTACGCCGCAGGGGACGCCCACGCGTGTTATACGTGCGCGGGCCACGCGGGCTTGAGACTGGCGTTGCCGGGTCCATCAATACTGAAATCGTCGAATTCGCCGGTGCCGAAAATGTTGCGGCGTCAGCGCTTGGCGCCGGCAGTCTGGTTCAGATCAGCATGGAGCAGGTGTTTGCCTGGAATCCTGATTGGATCATCGCCATCCACCCGGAATTCCTGACGACGATAAGAACAGATCGGCTATGGTCCGCCGTGCCTGCCGTGCGTGCAGGGCGTGTCGCCATGGCGCCACGCCTACCTTTTGGCTGGGTGGATTTTCCGCCTGCGGTGAACAGGCTTTTGGGCCTGATGTGGTTGCCCGTTCTCTTTGGGCTGCGCCGACCAGATGGGCTTGCTGCGGCGGTCGCTGATTTTCATGACCTTTTTTATCATCGCCGTCCTGAGCCCTCCCAGATCGAGGCTCTGCTGCGCCCAGCCATGCCGCTACCAGCGTGAGGCGCGGAACATTGGCCTGGGGCGTGGGCATCCTTGCCCTGCTTGTGGCGATACTCGGCGCGTTGGCGGTTGGGCGCTTCCCGATTACGCCCACGCAGCTTTGGGCGATCCTGAACGGTGCGGATACCGGAACGGGCGCGATTGTCTTTTGGAATATTCGCGCACCTCGCGTCGCTGCGGCGATCCTGGTCGGGGCATGCCTGGCGGCGGCGGGCGCTGCCTTTCAGGGCATGTTCCGCAATCCTTTGGCGTCACCAGATCTACTCGGCGTTTCAGCCGGCGCTTCGCTCGGGGCGGTGCTTGGTATCTTCCTCGGCCTGCCGGTTGCGGCGGTTCAGGGCATGGCCTTTGCCGGCGGCATTGCCGCTGTCGCGGCGGTGGCTGCGCTCAGCGCAACGGTAAGGGGCCAGGGGGACCCGGTGCTGGTTCTGATCCTGGCGGGTATTGCCTTAGGTGCACTGATGGGGGCAGCCATCAGCCTGCTGAAGATCCTTGCCGACCCGTATAATCAATTACCGGCCATCACCTTCTGGCTGCTGGGCACGCTTTCCGGCGCAACACCCAATGACATGCTGGCCGCCGCCCCGGCTGCGATCATGGGGCTTGCGCTGCTATTGCTGCTGCGTTGGCGCTTGAACCTGCTCACCCTTGGCGAAGATGAAGCCCGCGCCCTGGGCGTGAATACGGCGGCGCTGCGGGCAGGCGCGGTTGCGGGGGCGACGCTTGCCACGGCCTCTGTCACCGCTTTGGCGGGTGCGGTTGGTTGGATTGGGCTTGTGGTGCCGCATATGGCGCGCCTGCTTGGAGGGCCGGATTTGCGGCGATTGATCCCGCTTTCGGCGCTGCTTGGCGCTGCCTTTCTGCTGTTTGTTGATACGCTGGCGCGTGTCGCGGGAAGAACCGAACTTCCTTTGGGCATCCTTACCGCAGTGTTGGGAACGCCGCTGTTTCTGTGGCTGCTGGTACGCCTGCGGCGTGGAACTGCGGCATGACATTTCTGCTGGAAGCGCGCGGCTTATCGGTTGGTTATGGTCAGCGCATTATCGCTGCTGATATTTCTTTCGCGCTTGAACCCGGCAAGGTGTTGTGTCTGCTCGGCCCGAATGGCGGTGGCAAGACAACGCTGCTTCGCACCTTGCTTGGATTGCTGCCGCCGCTGGCTGGCGAGGTCAGGCTTGGCGATCAGGCCCTGCCGGCACTTTCGCGGCGCGATGTTGCGCGCCGCCTGGCCTATGTGCCGCAGGCAACACCTGGTGGCTTTGCCTATGCGGCACGCGATGTTGTTGCCATGGGGCGCGCCGCGCGCTTGCCCCTGCTTGCCGCGCCTGGTGCCCAGGATATGCAGGTTGCGGAAGAAGCACTCGAACGGCTTGGCATCGCCCGCCTTGCTGATCGTCCCGTCACAGAGCTTTCCGGCGGAGAACGGCAGCTTGTGCTGATCGCGCGCGCCCTGGCGCAGGAGGCGCAGTGCCTTGTGCTGGATGAGCCGACCGCGAGCCTCGATTTCGGCAATCAGGCGCTTGTACTGCGTGAGGTTCGCGCCCTTGCGGCGCGTGATGGGCTTGCGGTCTTGATGACCACCCATCATCCGGATCACGCGTTCTTGGTGGGTGATGCCGCGATGCTGCTGCATGCGGGCGCGCTGGTGGGCCCCGCGCCACCTGAGGCATTGGTCACTGCCGAGATGCTCGCCAGCGCCTATGGTGTGGAGGCGGTGATCGCCACGCTTGATACAGGGAATGGTCCGCGCCGGGTATGCGCGCCGCTGATCTGACGAAGTTAAGATTGGTGGGAGACGGTTTTTGTGCACCCGCCGCTACGCAGGAGTGTCGCCTGATTCGTCCCACCAAGCGCCCCTACGCCTACTTCGGGTTGAGGCCCATTTCGTCTCGACAGGCGAGAGAACCGTCACGAACCGGCCAAGGCCGCCAAAATCACAAGCTGTTGAAAAGAGGTCACTTTCTTTAACCGAACCAATTTTGGCGAGGTTCGGTCGAAAAGAGACAAAAGGGCGTCAGAGACCGATTTCGGGCCTTTCCCCGGTCTCCGAGGTTCGGTCGCCTTCGCAAATTCCTTTGAAATTCTCAAAGAAACGCGGGCCTTTTTTGGGCCTGGGACGGGTTAGCGACAAAAATATGGCGGATGAGGTGCACCCGGATGCGAACGGTCGCTACCCTGTTGTCTTGATCAGCAGGCGCGCAAGGGGCATCTGCGGCTCGCGTCCTAAGCTCTCAACAAAATTCACGCTTGAAAGCCTCCTCTAACTGAACCGCTCCGGCGATCCCCCCCATTTACCGTCGGCGAACCGCATTTACTGGCGACTATCGCGAGCTTACCGCTTCCTCTTACTCCCCATAACGAACGACGCTCCCATGACCGCTATTGGAGAATCTCCTCCACGCGGCAGGAGAACAGGACCATGGATATCGCCACGATCATTGCCGCCAATCCGGCGCTGCCCATGTTTTTCGTCTCGGCGGTGGCAGGAAGCTCGCTCGTCGCGTGGGGCGTTTTCAAGCACATGGAAGATAAGAAAGCGTCTGAGGCCAAGGCGCTTGCAGACCAAATCTCCAACTTAAGCGACATTTGGCCAAAGATCGACCTTGTGAACAAGGCGGCGCGAGATGAGCCTTGGGCCATCTTGGCGCATCCTCAACGCGACGAATGCGCGGCAGCTCTGTCCCGGCTAGACCGGCTCGCGCGGCAGTACCAAAACCCGAAAGTCTGGCATCTTGTTCTGTCAGGTTACCAGTATGACCTTCTACACCATTTCCTCGAACAGATCCGCCCGCTCGTGCTTGTCCTGCGTCACACGGATCTTAGTATTACCGGCGCAAACCGCCCCTACAATGGCGATCGCAAAGCCTGCGGCAAAGCTCTCTACCGCGCGCTCGCCGTGCCGCTGCCGACGCGGAGCCGCTGATATGGACCGGGAGACGCTTTTGGCGAACCTTCGCGCTTCCCTGCTTGCGGGGCGGCCTTGCGAGGAAAACACCGAACTTCTGACTGCAGCCCAGTCCGCCGCCCACGACCTCCTCGCCGCTGAAGGGGTCGCGGAGCGCGGCAATGGTCCGGCATTGATCCGGGCTCTGGCAGGCCTCCGCCTGCGGCGCATGGAGGATGCGACTCTTGCTGCGCTGCTTGGGCGCTTCCTGGGCCGCTGCGCGGAAGCCAGCCTGGAGGAACCGCCAGCCACGACGCTCGCGCCGGCACTGCCCGAGCCGGGCCGCCCCGTTTTCCGGATGCTGCTTGATGAGCCCGCGCTCCCCGGGGCGACCGGCGATGTGGCAACCCGGCGCGACACGCTGCGCGAGACGCTGGCTGAAGCGCTGCCGGTCGCCGGATGGCCCGACCCCGCAAGGATCGCGGCCCTCGACGATAGCTTTCCCTGGTTCGTCTCGATCACGGACACGATCCTGCGGCGCGTGCGGCTCGCAAAGCGGCTGGGCGCGTCCCAGCTTGACCTGCCACCAATCCTCATCGTCGGCCCACCCGGGATCGGCAAGACGCGCTACGCCCTGGCCCTGGCCGAGGCGCTTGACCGCCGCGGTTTTCTGCAGCCCATGGCCGGCTTATCGTCTGCCTTCGCTATCACCGGCGTGGAGCCGAGTTTCCAATCGGCCCAGCCTTCACTGCCGGCGCGGGCGGCACTGGAAACTGGCCGCGCCGATCCATTGGTTATTCTCGATGAGATCGAGAAAGTGGGCACCGATCGCCATCATGGAGCGCCGCTAGAGGCGCTGCTGCCCCTGCTGGAGCCATCCACCGCCGCGCGCTTCCGCGACGCCTTCCTTGATCGGCTACTGGATGCCAGCCGTTTCGCTTGGTGCGCGACGGCAAATGCAGCAACCGGGCTGCCGACGCCCGTGCTTTCGCGTTTTGAAGTGATGCCGGCCCCAGAACCGCAGGCAGGGCAAATAGACTCAATTTTGCATGGCTTCCGCCTGGACTGGGCGAAGCGGCTCGGTCTAAACTTTCAGTGTCTTCCGCCGGAAAGCGAGGTGACGAAAGCCATGCTGCAACGCGAACTGCGCCGCAGCCCCGATTTGCGCCGGCTGGAGCGCATGTGGCGCACGGCCGTCGAGCGGCAGTGGCTGGCAATCCAGGAGGTGACCGATGGCTGAGCGGGGCCTACGCGGCAATCTGAGGCGGTTGGACCGCCTGCTTTCCGCCGGCGCGCTGCAGCCGGAGGTGGAGCAGCTCAACAAACTGCTGCGGCGCAGCGGCCATGTGCTGAGCCAGGATCGTCGGCAGCTTCGCGCGCAGATCCTGCTGCGGCTGCGCCCGGAGAGCGCCGGCCCACGCCTGCAGGCGCTGCACGGCGCCGCGGAAGCTGGGTTCCGGCAGGGATTCCGCCCGGCTTTTCCCTCGGAGGGCGATGGCTCGGACGGGCTGCTGGCGATCATGCGCCATGGCGGAGCGGTTACAGGCGCCATTTATGTGGCGGAGGCGCGGGGCGGACCGCGCGTGCTCAGTTGGTCCGGGTTCGACGGTTGGGGCCAGCATGGGGACGGAACCCTGCGCTGGTGGGACGCGGGGAGCGGCGCGCCAGTCGGTATGCCCATGCGTCACGACACTTCGGTCCGGGGCGCCACCTATGTGGCAGCGGCGCCGGGCGGACCGGGCGTGCTGAGTTGGTCCGAAGACGCCACGCTGCGCTGGTGGGACGAGGCGAACGGCGCGCCCATCGGCGCGCCGATGCGCCACGACGGATTTGTTTTGGGCGCCCACTATGTTGCGGAGGCGCCGGGCGGGCCGCGCGTGCTGAGCTGGTCCTCGGACGGCACGCTGCGCTGGTGGGATGCGGCGAGCGGCGCGCCCATCGGCGAGCCTATGGACCACGAAGCTTCGGTCCGGGGCGCGAGCTATGTGGCGGAGGCGCCGGGCGGTCCGCGCGTGCTGAGCTGGTCGGGTGATCACACGTTGCGCTGGTGGGACGCGGCGAGCGGCGCGCCCATCGGCGAGTCCATGCGCCATGACGATTCGGTCTGGGGCGCCCACTATGTGGCGGAGGCGCCGGGCGGTCCGCGCGTGCTGAGCTGGTCCGAGGACCAGACGCTGCGCTGGTGGGACGCGACCAGTGGCGCGCCCATCGGCGAGCCCATGCGCCACGACGAAGCGGTCAATGGCGCCATCTATGTGGCGGAGGCGCCGGGCGGGCCGCGCGTGTTAAGCTGGTCGCACGATGACACGCTGCGCTGGTGGGACGCCGCGAGCGGCGCGCCCATCGGCAAGCCCATGCGCCACGATGGATCGGTCGTCGGCGCGACTTATGTGGCGGAAGCGTCGGGCGGGCCACGCGTGCTCAGTTGGTCCAGGGATTGCCGGCTACGCTGGTGGGACGCGGTCAGCGGCGGGCCGATCGGCGAGTCCATGCGTCACGACGGATGGGTCTTCGGCGCGACTCATGTGGCGGAAGCGCCGGGCGGGCCACGCGTGCTCAGTTGGTCCAGGGATGGCACGCTACAATGGTGGGACGCGGTCGGCGGCGAGCTCACCAGCGACTCCTTGCGCCAAGGCGATTGGATTATCGGAGCCACCTATATTGCAGAGATGCCCGGCGGCCCACGGGTGCTAAGCGCGTCGGAAGGCGGCAAGCTGCGGTGGTGGAACACAGCGAGCGGGCTGCCGATCGGTGAAGTCATGCGTCAACAGGGCGAAGTCGTTGGCGCGACCTATGAGGCAGCAGCACCCGCCGGGCCGCGCATGCTAAGCTGGTGTAGAAATGGCGCTCTGCACTGGTCGGACGCACAGAGCGGGGCACTGATCGGCGATGTTATGTGGCATGGCGATGTTGTCTCTGACGCCACGTATGTGGTGGAGGCACCGGGTGGACCGCGCGTGATAAGCTCGTCTCTCGACGGCACACTGCGCTGGTGGGACGCGGCGCTCTGCAAGGAAATCGGCCCGGTCATGGGCCATATGAATTGCGTCATCGGCGCGGATTATGTTGGGGACGCACCGGACGGCCCGCGTGTGCTGAGCTGGTCTAGGGACAACACACTGAGATGGTGGGACGCAAGGAGTGGAAAGCCGCTAAGCTCAATCTTCTCCCAACCCCTCATGTGCCATTACGATGCTGTCAACGGAGCGGCTTACATTGCGGAGGCGCCGGGCGGTCCCCGCGTACTGAGTTGGTCTGAGGATCGTACGGTGCGCTGGTGGGACGCGGCGAGTCGCGCGCCCATCGGCGAGACCATGCGCCACGATGGAGGGGTCGTAGGCGCCATCTATGTGACGGGCGCGTTGGACGTGCCGCGCGTGCTGAGTTGGTCCGAAGACGCCACGCTGCGCTGGTGGGACGCGGGGAGCGGCGCTCCCATCGGCGAGCCCATGCGCCATGACGATTCGGTCTGGGGCGCGGCCTATGTGGCGGAGGCGTCGGGCGCGCCGCGCGTGCTGAGCTGGTCCGAGGATTGCACCGTGCGCTGGTGGGACGCCGCGACCGGGGCGGAGGCTGCGCCGCCGCTGCTCTTCGAGCGGGCACCGGTCATGGCCAGGGCGCTCCCGGCAGCGGGCGGCCTCAGCCTGCTCGTCGTCACAGATCGCCTACACAGGTTTGAGCTTACCGATGGCTGAGCCGGGCCTGCGCGGCAATTTGCGACGGCTGGACCGCCTGCTTTCCTCCGGCGCGACGCAGCCAGAGGTGGCGCAGCTCAATAAGCTGCTCCGGCGCAGCGGCCATGTGCTGAGCGAGGATCGTCGGCAACTTCGCGCGCAGATCCTGCTACGGCTGCGCCTAAAGAGCGCCGACCCGCGCCTACAGGCGCTGCACGGTGCGGCAGAAGCCGGGTTCCGGCACGGATTCCGCCCTTCGTTTTCTTCGGAGGGCGATGGCTCGGACGGTCTACTGGCAATCATGCGCCACGACTATGATGTCTTGGGTGCCATCTACGTGGCAGAGGCCCCTGGCGGTGCGCGCGTGCTGAGCTGGTCCGAGGACCAGACGCTGCGCTGGTGGGACGCGGCGAGCGGTGCGCCCATCGGCGAGCCCATGCGCCACGATGGACGGGTCTTGGACGCAACCTATGTGGCGGAGGCGCAGGGTGGGCCACGCGTGTTGAGTTGGTCCGATGATTCCTCGCTGCGCTGGTGGGACGCGGCGAGCGGCGCGCCCATCGACGAGTATATTTATCTCGGCATCCTTTATGTCTCTGGCGTCAGCTATGTGTTGGGCGCGCCGGGCGGGCCTCGGGTGTTGGCCTGGTCATGTAAGGGCTCGCTGCGGTGGACGGACATGGCGAGCGGCGAGCCGATCGGCGAGCCCATGCGCCATGGCGGATGGGTCAATGGCGCCACCTATGTAGTGGAGGCCCCGGGCGGGCCACGCGTGCTGAGCTGGTCCATGAACGGCATCCTGAGCTGGTGGGACGCGGGGAGCGGCGCTCGCATCGGCGAGCCCATGCGCCACGATGAAGATGAAGCGGTCAATGGCGCCACCTATGTAGCGGAGGCGCCGGGCGGGCCACGCGTGCTGAGCTGGTCCGAAGATAAGACTCTGC
>JADCFX010000019.1 GCA_020249285.1 Roseomonas sp.
ATCGGCTTCTTGGCCATGCGTCAATCGTCCAATCGCTTGGGTTTTTGGCGTGTTTTGCGCTCATCCGAAACCAGGCGGCGCTCCACTTTCTTGATGTCTTCGGCGGGCGGCAGGGCTTCGGGCCGGATGCCGCGGCCCAGCAGGGTATCGCGCACGGCCTTGTTGTTGGTGACATGTTCGCCTGCAATGGCGGTTTGCTGCTTCATGCCTTTAGATCGGGCGTTGAAGATGGTGATTTCGGTGGCGAAGTCCTTGGCCTTCAGGATGATGGTGGGCGCAAAATCGGCGAGGGGTCGTGTCTCTGGCACTTTCCATTGCGCCTTCATGGCCTGGGTCGAACGCCCGAATAGCGCGTTATCCCCCTTGCTGCGGATAAGGGCGAAGTCCTGATTGCCGCCTGTTTGTTCATAGATCAGGCTTGATAGGTCCTTTTCCGTCTCGGTCAGTTTGCGCCGGGCGGCCACGCGCTCGGCTTCCAGAATGCGCTGTTCAATCAATTCGGCGCGGCGGGTCTGAATGGCGAAGTAGGATTGGGCGAAGGCAATTTGGGGTTTTGCCGGATCGCCATTCTGGGCAACCAGATAACAGGCAAAGCGGGTGAGCATGAGGTCTTCGATCTCTCGGCGGCTGCCGGAGCCGAGTTCGACCATTTTCCTGACCTCAGGAAAATGGTTGGCAGGGTCGTGGCCAGAGACCTCACAGGCGGTTTTGGCCCTGGTCAGGACGTTTTGGAAATTCTCCCATTTGGCATAGCCCAGCAGCACCTGAAGATCGCGCGCCAGCCAGTATTCCACGCCGGAATCGGTCTGCTGGGCGTGGCCTTCAAAGGTTTCGGTCAATTGCAGGATGATTTGGCGGTCCAAGTCATTCTCCTGTGATGTCAGGGAAACAGGCCATCACGCGGCCTGGTCGGATTCGGCCAAAAGGCTTTGGATCAACTTATTGAATTCCACCTGAATTTGAAAAACCTCGGTGAATTCCACAAAGGCCCAGCGGCCGAAGCTGCCAAGGTTATTCACCCCCGGCACCCAATAGCTGTGCATGGTATTGGCCTTTTCGATGGCGTCTTCGCCGCGATAGCCCTTGATTTCGACAATCAGGTTCAAAGGCTGCGCCTGCCCATCATTGATGCGCAGGATGAAATCAGGCCGGTAGCGGCGTGGTTCGCCCGCCAGCAGATAGGGCACTTCCAGTCCAAGCCCCTGGTTCTTCACATAAGCCAGCACGCGCGGGTGCTTTTCTGCCACACGGCAGAATTCGGCTTCCCAATCGCTATCCGTCACCACGTAATTCAGGTGGCATTTATCTGCCGCCGTCTTCCACACGGGTTTGGAGGTATTGAAGTTCACAAAGGCAGAAGAACCCGCGGGGTTATAGACATCCAGCATGGCTTTCACCGGGCGGATGCCTGCCAGGGTTTCGGTAATCGCTGCCTTGATGCGCCCCGCCGCCATATCGGCCAGTTGCCGATACAAAAGCAGTGCGGGCTTGGTTTCGCCCTTGCAAACCAGATAGCCGCCATCAAGCCATTGCCGGGCGATGCGCTTCATCTGGCCAAATAGATGCAGCTTGGGTTCCTCACCGGCGTCGCGATAGGTCTGATAAATCAGGTGGCGCGCCAGGTGGAACAGCACTGTGGAATCGCGCACATCTTCCAAATGCTGCAAGGTAAGGTCCACGCCTTCGCCAATGATGCCGCGGACTTCGGTGACGGTGGCGCCCACCATATCGGGGGTCAGTTCCAGGCGATGCTGGGGGCCGAAATTCGCCTCCAGCCGTTCTTCCTCAAGCTCCACACGATAGCCTTCAACCCGAGGGAAAGTGATTTCCAGCGCGTCGCGTTCCGGCTTCACGGCATGGATGCGCAACGTCTCTGCCGGTTTCGTTGGTTTGACAACAACGGGTTTCGCAGTGAAATCAAAAGGAATGCCGAGGATGTCGGCATACTCAACGTCGAACAGGCCCTCAGCGTTCAATTCATAGCTTTGCCGCCGCAGGCCACGGCCCACCACCTGTTCGCAAAGTAGCTGCGTGCCAAAGGCGCGCACGCCCAGAATATGCGTGACCGTGTTGTCGTCCCACCCTTCGGTCAGCATGGATACCGAAACGACGCAGCGGATTTGCTCACCCAATCGGCCCTTCTTGCCGACAGTGTTCATCACTTCGCGCAGCAATGTGGCGTCATCAATCGTCTCACCGGCGCGCGCATCGCCGCTGCGTTCCACCATTTCAAGGCGGAAGCGCTCAATTTCATCGGCGGCCATGTCGCGAAAGCCCTTATCGAGGGCTTCGCCAGATTCAAGCTGGGCACTGTCAATCAGGATGCTGTTTGGCCTTGCCAGGCGGTTCCCGTATTCGTCGAAATTGCGAAACAATTCCAGGCGGCCATTTTCCAGCGTAGCACTGCCATCGCTATTCTGACGTTCGAAGCCAGAGATGTATTTATAGACCAGTTCTGATGTCGCGGTATTGTTGCACACCACAATGAATACGGGCGGCACGCCGATGCCAGATTCCTGCCAAAGCTTGAAGGTTTCAGCGTAATGGCCGTAAAGCGCCTGGAGAGCGGTTTGCAAAACAGGCGGCAGCATCAGGGGATCGAGCCCTGCGGCGCCTTTGGCCTTCTTTGGCATGTCCTTGCCAATGTGGTGCCACAGATTCCGGAAGATGGGCATTTCGCCCGATGGGATATTGTTGGAAACCGGCACGCGCGGCAGCTTCACAATGCCGCATTCAATGGCGTCCATCAGTGAAAAGTCACTCATGGTCCAGGGAAAAAGTGTGCCTTCGGCATAGCCGGAACCGCGCAGAAAGAAGGGGGTCGCCGAAAGGTCATAGACAAGGGAAAGGCCAAGCTTGCGCTTCACCGTTTCCAGGCCAGTGATCCACATGCGGGCGGCTTCGTTGTTTTCCTTCGCTTCGTCTTTTTCGTCGCCCTTCAGGTCGTCGGCAGCGTCATCCGCCACCTTCTCGCGGTAGCAATGATGGGCCTCATCATTGATGACGACGATATTCTTCATACCCATGAGTTCGGGCATGACGCGCTGTAGCATCTGGCCTTCGGTTTCCAAGGTCTGGAGCTTTTCGCCGCGCCAGCCTTCCAGCGCGCCGCGTGTGCCTTTGGCGATGTCTATCCGCTCGCGCAGCTTGAAGGCGTGGTAATTGGTGATGACGATCTTGGCGCGGGCAATATCCGGCAGCATGTCGGGCGGGACAATTTCGCGGTGCTTGTAATAGCTGTCCGGGTCGTTCGGCATGATGACGCGCAGCCGGTCTCGAATAGTGATACCGGGCGCGACAACCAGGAAGCCACGGGAGAATTGCTTGCTATTGGGGTGACGGACGGCGTTCACCGTCTGCCAGGCGATCAGCATGGCCATGACGGTCGTTTTGCCCGCCCCGGTCGCGAGCTTGAGTGCAAGGCGTAGTAGTTCAGGGTTCGCCTGAGCGTTGGCGCCCTTCAGATGGGCCAGAAATTTGGCGGTTCGGGCGCCCATTTTGGGGGCGACTTCGGCAAGCCAGATGGCGGTCTCGACCGCTTCGACCTGGCAGAAGAAGGGGCGGATGCCCTGGAAGGAATGGTGGCGCCAATGCTGGAGCAGGCGGGCCGTTTCCGGGGTGACGAGCCATTGTTCCGGGTTGGGTAGGTTGCGCCAGGCGTCCACGAAGCCACGGATTTCATTGATGATCGGGGTGGGGTTGTATTCCTGCTCCTCGGTAGAGAGGGCATCCTTCCCGCCAAGCACCATGCTGGCCTGGCCCTTACCGCCCTTTTGCTTCTTGGGCTTGGGGACAGGGGTGATGAGGTCCGACTTGCGGCGGCTTTCGACGACGACCTGGGTGGGCTGGCCATCGGCATCCAACTCCCAGTGTTGCTGAGGGATGGCGTAGGGCGAATTGAGAATCGGCCGATCGAAAAACCCAGCGTCCATTCAGGTTTGGCTCATTTTGTTTTCAAAAATTAGGTTACATGATTCTTAATCCCGAAGGAACAGTTTGGGCGAGGGTGGCGCACAGGGAGCGTTTGGGTTGCACCGAAATGGCTTCCCCCGACGCCGACGCGAGATAAGTCTGGCCCAGGTCCTGAGTGACGTGCTGTCATGGACTGCTTGATTTGAAAGAAGGTATTCTCCGCGGCGACCATGTTCCGCAAGCTCCTTCTTGCCCTTGCCCTGGCGGCCCTCCTGCCCAGCGCCTCTGATGCGCAGTGGCGCGAACCGCCGCGCTCCATGCAGGCGGCGCCGCAGCGCTACACCGATTGCCGCGCCGTGGATGGCGACACGCTGGCCTGCCGCCAGGGGCGTGTGCGGCTGCGCGGGGTGGATACGCCGGAGCGTGGCGAGAGCGGTTACCGCGCTGCGCAGCAGGAACTGCGGCGCCGGATCCCAGGCGGCACCGTGACGGTGGTGTCTCATCATCGAGACCGCCATGGGCGGGTTGTCGGCGATGTTTACGCGCGCGGCCAGAATGTCGGGCGGTCTATGAATGCTGACGGCTACTCAAAGCGGCGCGGCGCTAGGCGGTGAATAGTGATGGCCCGGGACGCCCGCTACTGCGACGCCCCAGTGAAACCCGACTGCTGCTCCCCCCACCCCACCGGCACCCCTTCCAGCAGCCACGGCAGCGTCACCCCCTCCGGCTGCCGCCCCGCCAGTATCGCCTCGACCATGGTGGGCGAGAGCAGCGTCAGCCGTAGTACCCGGCTGACATAGGATGGATTGATTTTCTCCGCCGCCGCCAGCTCGGCGACGGTTGCGTGCCGGCCTGTTTCGATCATCCGGCGCCAGCGAAAGGCCCGCGCCAGGGCTTTGACCAGCGTGATATCCACATTTGCCGGCGCCTCGATCGCGTTTCCTTCTGGCGTCAGCACCAGCTTTCGCCCACTGGGCAGCTTGCGTGGCGCCAGCGGCACGCGGATGGTCAACATTTGCGCCTCGCCGGTCATGCGGCAGCCCTTGCCCAGTCCGCGCCGGGGGCGGCCAATTCCCGCGCCAGGCTGGCCAGCCCCTCCAGCTTCATCCGCACATCGGCGCCATCAGGCCCAAGGTCCACCCTATCCACCAAAAGCCGGAGGATCCGCGTCTGCTCGGCGGGGAAGATCTCCTCCCAAAGCGGGTCGAGCCGTTCCAGGGCCAAACGCGCCTCGTCCTCTGTCAGTCCCGGCGCTGCCAACCGTGCCGCGCGCCAGGCGCCCAGGACTATCTCAGGCTGGCGCAGCAGGCCGCGCAGCTGCGCGATCACGATGCCCTCGATTTCGCCGGCGGAGATGCGCGCAATGGCCGGCCCGTCCGCGGCGCTGCCCTTCAGCACCGACTGGCTGACATAGTAGCGGTATCGCTGGCCGCGCCGGCCCCGCGTATGCGTGGGCGACATGGCCCGCCCATCGCTGTCAAAGATCAACCCACGCAGCAAAGCAGGAGTCTGGCAGCGCGTCCGGTTGGCGCGTGTTCGTGGGCTGATGGTCAGCAATGCATGGGCGGCGTTCCACAGCGCTTGCGGCACGATGGCGGCATGCTCGCCGGGATGCGACTTCCCCTTGTGCATCGCCTGGCCCAGATAGGTTCGGTTGCTGAGCACGCGATAGACGTCGCTTTTTGTGAAGGGGCGGCCGCGTTTGGTGGTGGCGCCCTCGGCGCGCAATGCCTGCACCAGCTTCGTGCCGGATTCTGTTTTCACAAAATCCTCAAAGATGCGCCGTACCAGCACGGCTTCGGCTTCGTTCACGATCAGCCTGCGGTCTCGTGCGTCATAACCAAGCGGCACAAAGCCACCCATCCAGATGCCACGCGCGCGGGATGCCGCCACCTTGTCGCGAATGCGCTCCCCGATCACTTCCCGCTCAAACTGCGCGAAGCTGAGCAGGATGTTCAGCGTGAGGCGCCCCATGCTGGTGGTCGTGTTGAAGGACTGCGTGACGGAAACAAACGTCACATTATTCGCGTCGAACACCTCCACAAGCTTGGCGAAA
>JADCFX010000002.1 GCA_020249285.1 Roseomonas sp.
AACGCATGCGCATCAAGCGCAGGACCATCCAGCACCGCCGCTTGATGCATCGCCAAAACGCAGCTTAACCTAACCCACTGATGGGCCAGATACTCCGTTACAAAGCCCGCCAATTAGTCTCAAATCATTTGACGACGGACAATTCGCAAAGCTCCAGTCGGCCACGAAGTTAGGAGATCTCTTGGGGAAGCTTTGAACATGGAGATGGGGTGGCGTGTCCGGCGTCAGCGCCTGTCCGGCGTCAAAATTTCTTCCCAGGTTCCATTCCCCAGGCGTCTATTTCACCAACCCATGCTGCATCGCAGCATAACAAAACCCCTTCAGATCAACGCGTTAAACCTTGTAGGAAAAATCGACCAACCCTCAAGCTTTGGAGAGAAACCCCCGATTCGGAGAGAAAAAGCCCGACCATTCCGCCTTTGCACCATCAAGGTTTCTGGCCAAAAGCCCGCAAATACTCGGGAGTTTCGAAGCCCACCCAGGGCTGAGAGCATGTTTGCGTAAGGGTAGGTGGCGTAGGAAAGGGAACCGTGAAGGCAACCGTCTCTGGGCGCTACTGTCCAATATTTTCAACACTTTCCTCGGAGCCGAGCCCTTCTAGGACGATGCGGTTCTTGTCCTCGGCGGCATGTTGCTTGCGGGTAGCGCGGCAGTTATCGCGCGACAGCTTTCGGCTGGCACACGGGCGGGCAGGGCGGAGGATCTCTGGCTCATCTTCACTCTCCTTGGGGTTACGATGAGCCAGAAATCCTCCGTTATTCAAATCGCCAATTTGGTCCCATAGGCGCTGACGCCGGACAGACATGGGCCTATGTCTAGGCCTCCCCACCACGACCCTCACGGTTGCGTCGAGTATGCGGTCGCATTGGAGGCTGATCGAAAGCTAATGCTCAGGTGCGTCCGCTTGACGCATGACTGCTGCGCTTTTGCTTCGCGTAAACACTTTATTTGCCGATGATGCGCGCATTGCCGACAATGGCGCGCATACGGTCATTGCTGGTCGCACCCGCTTCCACGGCGGCGATGGCGCGGGCTTCGGCGGCACGCACGGCGGCGAGTTTTTCAAGCACCGCTTCCGCCTGATCCTGTGGGATCACCACAACGCCATCGGCATCTCCGACAATGATATCACCCGGGCGCACATGCTGCCCGCCCAGCGTGATTGGCGCGCCGACCACCGCCGGGCCATTGGCCGCGGGTGATGCTGGCATGATCCCGGCGGCGAAAAGCGGCAGGCGGGAGGCGACAATGCCCGCACGGTCGCGCGCCAGGCCATCGGTCACGAAAGCCGCCACACCCTTGTTCTTCATCATGCCGGCCACCAGGTCTCCGATGACGGCGGTCGCGGTATAGGCATCATTCGCGACCACAATCACATCACCCGCTTCCGCTTCCAAAAGCGCGCCATAGACGCCAACCACATCAGCAGGATAGGCGAGCGCGGTCAGCGCCGGGCCAACAAAAACTGCATTATCGGGGTCCATTGGTTTGATGCGATAATCCAGCGCGCCGCGCCCATCCATGGCATCCACCAGATGCGATGTCTGCGCGCCACGAAAGGCTTCGATAAGCGCGCGGTCAGGGCGGCGATGGCCGCGATGAATGGTAAGCAGCGGGGGGTTGTCGAGCATGGGGCGTCTCCTGGCGGTTTCGTCCATGCTTGCCTGCCGTTTGCCGCGCGTAAAGTCTCAATGGGAGTGATGCGGATCGTGGCCGATCCGCCCTCAGACGCCGGCGCGCGCCGCCGCGCGCTTGGCTTCGCTGCATAAGCAGCGGCGCCCATTCGGGCGCAAGCCCGCCATTGGCGGGCGTTAAGGAGCACTTAATCCTGCTGTAGTCGGTACTGATCGTCCAACGCCAAGGCATGCTCCGCAATCATCGCCTCCTCATCCGTGTGGCGGATCAGCACGCGCACCGGATCACCCGCACGGCTAATCTTTGGGCGATTGGCGGCATTGGCCTCAGGGTTCAAATTAATGCCAAGCAAGCCCAGACCTGCAGGTTACCATTACCGCAGCCGGGCGACTTGCGCCGGATCATGCCGGCGCCACACCTTCAACAGGGGGCGAAGCGGATGCTGTCTACGCGCGCATCCAGCCGCGCTTTGGTATCATCCACATCAGTGCCGATCATGATTTCAAGCACCGACGGCACCGCCGTGCCCTTGAAGGCACTGCGCC
Organism: Roseomonas sp.; assembly: GCA_020249285.1. Classification (GTDB taxonomy): domain Bacteria; phylum Pseudomonadota; class Alphaproteobacteria; order Acetobacterales; family Acetobacteraceae; genus Neoroseomonas. The sequence goes on from JADCFX010000002.1 coordinate 2,181, forward strand.
AATCGCGGCTGAGGTTCACCTTTTCGTCGAACCATTGCTGACGCGGGGCATTGGCCGCGCGCAATACATAAACCTTGCCGAGGCCCGCCATATAGGGGCTGGTGAAGGGGCGCGGTTCCTGCCCTGTGCCGCCCCAAGTGTAGGAAATCATGCTACGCGGCAGGCGATGATCCCCGGCCAGGGCCTGTGCCATGGAGTGCTGCGCCTTTTGGAAGAAATTTGCTTCTGTCGGCCAGCCATCGAAGCCAACGGTAAGAGCGATGGCGCGATCATCGCCTCCCTTGCGGTCCAAGGGCGTGGGCGGCGGCCCCTGATCCACCCGCCAGCGCCAATAGAGGCAGGCATCGGCCGTGGTGACAGAACGCCAGACGAAGCTTGCTTGCCCTATACCGGTAATGCGAAGCCCCCCGTCAGGTAGGGCTTCAAATGTCGCAGGTTTAAGGCCAGACCAGCCGCCCTTCTGCCAGCCGGCGGCGCGCAAAGGGTCAGGCGTGGGCAGCCGCTCAGCCGGGGCGCCCAGCAAGGGCGCCAAAAGCAGGACTAACAGGGCACGGGCAAACGGCGGCATGGGCTGAGATATGGGGCGGCCAAGGCCGATGGTAAATGCCGCGCTTTTGGAGCCTTAGGCTAGCAGCACAGCCCGCGCCCGCGCCACCACGCGATCCGTGAAGGCGCCCGCGCTGCCAAGGTAACTCGCCGGATCGGTCATGGCTTCGACCGCCGCCGTATCCAACCGCGCCGCAATGGCCGGGATGCGTGACAAAGCGGCAGCAAGTGTGATGCCCTCAGCCCGCACCGCATCGCAGGCGTCGTTGACCTTATGATGCGCCTCTCCGCGGCCCAGAATGGGTGCGAGCCGCATCATCACTGCCTCACCCATAATCATGCCATGCGTCGCTTCCAGATTGGCCTGCATGCGCGCCGCATCCACTTGCAGCCCCTCGGCCAAAAAACGCGCCTGCGCCACCGCGCCATGGGTCAGCAGAAAGGCTTGCGGCAGGGCAAGGGCTTCCGCCTGCCAGGGCCCGGTGCCGCGTTCCAGATCATGCGCCATGGCCGAGAGCATTTGTGGCACCAGCGCATGAACGCCGCGCGCCTGCGCCAGGATATACTCGCAGGCGATCGGGTTGCGCTTTTGCGGCATGGTGGAAGACCCGCCGCGTTTTGGCACATGCGGTTCCGCCACTTCGGCCAATTCCGTTTGCATCAGCAGCATCACATCCGTGCCGATTTTGGAAAGGCTACCGCACAGCACGCCAAGCCAGCAGGCCACTTCCGCAACCCCATCGCGCGCCACATGCCAGGGGATATCGGCTTCGATCAGGTCAAGCTCGCGGGCCAATTCACGCGCCACCGGCAAGCCCTGATCCCCCAGTGACGCCAGCGTCCCGGATGCGCCGCCAAAACCAAGGCGCAGCACGCGCGGGCGAAGCTGTTCCAACCGCTCCAAAGCAGTAATCAGCGGATTGACCCAGACCGCGACCTTATAGCCAAAGGTGACGGGCAACGCGTGTTGCAGATGCGTCCGCCCCGCCATGACCGTGGCGCGATGCTGCGCTGCCATTGCCGCGAAGCCCGCAATGGTTGCGCGCAAATCAGTTTCAATCAGCGCCAAGCCATCGCGGATTTGCAGCACCAGGGCGCTATCCATGATGTCTTGCGTGGTGGCGCCCCAATGGGTCCAGCGCCCGGCATCTTCCCCGGCCAGTTTGGAGAGTTGATTGACCAGCCCCACCACCGGATAGCCGGTATTGCGGGTGGCGGCGGCCAAGGCGGCGCGGTCCAGTGCTTCGGCGCACGCCACACGGGTGATGGTGGCGGCGGCCTCGGCCGGGATGATCCCAAGCGCTGCCTGCGCGTGCGCCAAAGCCGCTTCCACATCAAGCATCTTTTGCAGATAGGCGTCTTCGCCAAAGGCGACGCGCATGGCATCCGTGCCATAAAGCGCGCCCAGCACGGCGCTGTCAGCGGGGTTTACGGGCATGGTTTCCTCCGCATGACGCAGTACCACCAGCGGCGTTGGTTCAGGCGGCTTCGGGCGCTGGTGCGGGCTTGGCGGGCTTCACGACTTCAGCGCCGCTCTCATTCAAATCCGGCGTGATGGTTTGCGCTTCGCCGCGATATTCCGGCTGATCGCCACCTTCCGCGCCATCAGGGCCTTCCTGCCCTTCCTGGGGCTGCCCATCCTGCGGCTGATAACGGCGCTGCTGATATTGCTGATGCTGCATCGCCGCCTGGTTCATGGCGTTCAGGATGCGGAAGTAATGCTCCGCATGCTGGAAATAGCCTTCCGCCATCACGCGATCCCCGCTGCTGGTCGCATCGCGCCCAAGCTGGAGGTATTTTTCGAAAAGCTGTTGCGCCGTGCCGCGCAGCCGCAAATCCGGCCCGTTCGAGTCAAAAACATGGTTGCGGTTGAGCGGCTGGCTGCCGTTCGAACCGCCGCCACCCCCGCCGCTCTGGCGGAACTGGCCGCCCCCACCATGACGGTGACCGCCCCGGCCGCGCATGCGCTTCATGTTCATCTGTATCGTGTTTCGCTATTCCGCCTTCGGCATTTTCGGGGCGCAGCGGGCAAAGGCCCTGGGTTACGTCTCGATTTCCGAATCTGTTGCATCCAAACGGCGCCGAAAAACCCGGAACAAACAACCGAACTTCGGGATCAAGGAGGGGAATCGAACTTCCTTCCCTCACCGCAAAACCCTTCTAGCCGTTATGTCCCGCCACGCCAAGGGCAAAATCACGCAGCCCGCAGCACCAAAGCGCGCGGCACGCCGCCCAGATCGGCCCGGCAGGCTTCGGGCGTAAGGCCAGCAGCCTTGGCCAGTGCCTCCACCGCCGCCTGCTGGCCAGCACCCAATTCCAGCACCGCCACACCCCGAGGCGCCAAAAGCCGCGGCAGATCGGCGATGATGCGCCGATAGGCCGAAAGCCCATCCGCCCCGCCATCCAAAGCCAAGGCCGGTTCATGGCGCGCCACTTCCGGCATCAGCGTTGGGATAGCCGCGCTTTCGATATAGGGCGGGTTGCAGAGGATCAGATCAAACCGCCCGGCCAGCGCCGCCGCCCAATCGCCAGCCAGGAAGCGCGCCCGATCCGCCAAGCCAAGCCGTTCTGCGTTGCGCGCGGCAAGCGCGGCGGCTTCGGGCTTCAGATCAACGCCAACCCCGCTTGCGGCGGGCAATTCAGTCAGCACCGCGAGCAACACGGCTCCGGTCCCGGTGCCGAGATCAAGCAGGCTGAGCGACACCCCTTTATCTGCGCAGGCTTCCAGCGCGGCTTCCACCAAGCTTTCCGAATCCGCACGCGGAATGAGCGTGGCGGGGGAGACTTCCAGATCAAGCGTCCAGAACCCTACGCGCCCGGTCAGATAGGCAAAGGGCTCATGCGCGATACGGCGCGCAAGCAGCGCGGCAAAATGCGCGGCTTGATCCAGCGGCACGGCCGCGCGGGGATCGCGCAGCAGCGCTTCCTCGGACGTATTCAGCACATGCGCAAGCAAGCGGCGCGCCTCCAGGCGCGGGGCTTCAATCGCCGCCCCGCGCAGCCTTTGACCAGCCTGACAGAGAAAAAAGCCAATCGTGCCAGCCGGATCGGCGCAGCGCGATTCAATCACGCGGCTTCTGCCGCCAGCCGCGCCGCCTGATCTTCGGCGATCAGCGCATCGAAGATGTCATCGAATTCGCCCAGCATCACGCGGTCAATCTTATGCAGCGTAAGCCCAATGCGGTGATCCGTCACGCGGCCTTGCGGGAAATTATAGGTGCGGATGCGTTCAGACCGATCACCGGTGCCGACCTGGCTGCGCCGATCCGCCGCACGCGCTTGATCGGCCGCATTGCGTTGCTGTTCATAAAGCCTGGCGCGCAATATCTTCATCGCCTTGGCGCGGTTCTTGTGTTGGCTTTTTTCTTCCTGCATCGCGACAACAATGCCGCTTGGCATATGGGTGATGCGCACCGCGCTATCCGTTTTGTTCACATGCTGCCCGCCCGCGCCTGAGGCACGATAGGTATCAATGCGCAGATCCTTGTCTTCGATCTGCACATCCACTTCCTCGGCTTCCGGCAATACGGCGACGGTCACGGTGGAGGTATGGATGCGCCCCTGGGTTTCGGTTGCCGGCACGCGCTGGACGCGATGCACACCGCTTTCATATTTCAACCGGGCAAAAACGCCGCGCCCGGCTATTTCCGCCGTGGCACCCTTAATGCCGCCCAATTCGTTTTCGTCATATTCCAGCACTTCAAAACGCCAGCCGCGCCCTTCGGCATAGCGCTGATAGCCGCGAAATAATTCCGCCGCGAATAATCCGGCCTCATCCCCACCCGCCGCCGGGCGGATTTCCAGAATACCGCTGCGTTCATCCGCCGCATCGCGCGGCAGCAGCATGATGCGGATTTCATGTTCAAGCGCCGGGACGCGTTCCTTTTGCGCCAGCCATTCGGCTTCCGCCAATTCGCGCATTTCGGGATCAGCCAGCATGGCTGCTGCCTCATCCCGCGCGCGTTCAGATGCGCGGTAGTCAGCGTATTTTTCGACCAGCGGCTCAAGCTCCGCCAATTCCTTTGACAAAGCGCCAATATCCGCCCCCGGCGCGGTGGAGAGCATATGGCGCAGCTCCTCCGCACGCGACAGAAGCCGATCAAGTCTGGCGGGTAGGCTCATCGCAAACGGGCCGGAATATCCGCGAAGGCCACGCTTTCCTGCGTGCCGGCATCAAGATCCCGCAATTGCGCGACACCAGCGGCGATTTCCGCCTCACCCAAAATCACGGCGGCGCGGGCATTGATGCGATTGGCGCGTTCCATCCGGCGCTTGAGATTGCCGCGATAGGCGATCTCGGCGGCGATGCCGGCGCGATGCAAAGCGCGCAGCATATCCAACGCGGGGCCTTCCGCCTCATCGCCAACCGGGATAACCGCAACCGGGCGCGGCGCCGCCGGGCTTTCAGTCAACAACATGGCAAGCCGTTCAATGCCTGCCGCCCAGCCGACGGAAGGCGTGGGTGGGCCACCCATTTCCTCGACCAGCCCGTTATAGCGCCCGCCTGCCATCACGGTGCCTTGCGCGCCGAGCCTGTCGGTCACAAATTCAAATGCTGTATGGCTGTAGTAATCGAGGCCCCGGACAATACGTGGGTTTTCGCGGAAGGGCACGCCAAAGCGCGCGAGGTGCTTCTTCACAGTGGCGTAGAATGCGGCGGCTTCGGGCGTCAGGTGATCACCAATCACCGGCGCACCGGCGACAATGGCGCGGTCTGTTTCATCCTTGGAATCCAGGATGCGCAAAGGGTTTTTTTCCAGCCGTACGCGGCTATCATGGCTCAGCGCATCGCGATGGGCGCTGAAATACGCCACCAGCGCGGCGCGATAGGCATCGCGCGACGCAGCATCACCGAGCGTATTGATTTCCAGCACCGTGCCTTCGGCGATGCCGAGTTCCTGCTGAATATGCCAGCCGCAGGCGATGACTTCCGCATCGGCCAAGGGTTCGGCAGCGCCCAGGATTTCAATGCCGATTTGGTGGAATTGCCGATAGCGGCCCTTTTGCGGACGTTCATAGCGAAACATCGGCCCGGCATAGAAAACCTTGCGCGGGAGATTGGATTGCGTGAGGCCGTTGGAAACCAGCGCACGGCAAACACCGGCGGTCATTTCCGGGCGCAGCGTCAGGCTTTCCCCGCCGCGATCGGTGAAGCTGTACATTTCCTTGGAAACCACATCGGAAGTGTCACCAAGGCCACGGGCGAAAACGCGCGTATCTTCAAAGATAGGGGTCGCCCATTCTTCAAAGCCGTAAAGGGCGGAAATCCGGCGCGCGGCTTCAGCCACCGCATGGTGGCGGCGGAATTCCTCACCGATCAGGTCACGGGTGCCACGGGCGGGCTGCAATTGGCTGGACATGCCGGGTCGGTATCCTGTCTGAAGCTGAACGGCAAGTTGGGGCGGGCAGGCGCTATCCGGCGGGACGAGCGGCGCAAAGCGGGGGACGACCTATCGCGAGATCGCGATGGCATTTTATGGCGTAGATCAGGTTGCCGCCAAGCATTGTAAGACCTCCGCGCTGCGCGATTCTGTCATCGGCTTGGTCGAAGGTGAGCCCGCAATGATCGCCGGAGGCTATCTGAAGCTGCTCCGCCAAGGCCGGCGGCGACAGCAGATAAGCGAAGCAGCACATTGCGACGATTAAACGCCATGGATCGCTCGGCTGTCCGCCGGCGCTTCATCTCGATCCGACATTCCATAGTCGCGCACCACCGAAGCGATTCTTAGACGATAATCGCTGAAAACGCCGCCCCGTCCCTTCGCCTGCGTAGCCCTGTGGCCCGGTCTGTTCCGCCACGCGGAAACGGCCTCGTCGTCCCGGAAAAACGAGAGCGAGAGCAGCTTCCCCGGCTCGAAGATGCTCTCGAACCGCTCCACGGAGATGAACCCGTCGATCCTTTCGAGATCCGCCTTCAGTTTGGCCGCGAGATCCAGATAGGCCTCCCGCCCGCCATTTTCGGCGGGCCAGACTTCGAAGATCACCGCGATCACGGTCGCACCAGAGCCGCATGGGGCGTCGACGCCAGCTTGAGAAATATGCGATCTTCCTTCCGGATAAACTGCTCGCGCTTGGCGAACTCGTAATTCGATCGCCCCGCCGGATCAGCCGCCAAGCGCTGTCGATAGGCCTCGTAGTCGGCCAGGCTGGTGATGTTATAGACCCCGTAGGCAACGGTCGCCGAGCCCTCATGGGGCGCGAAATAACCGATCAGATCGGCGCCGCACCTCGGGATCGCGTCGCCCCAATTCTTTGCATAGGCCTCGAAGGCGTCGCGCTTGAAAGGGTCGATCTCATATCGAATGAAGCAGGTGATCATATCAGTCTCCATATTTTCGTTGACTAACGCACCATAGGGCCTTTTATCGCGCGGATGGTTCGGTTATCATCGAACTATGAAAGACGGCCCCGTCATCGCCTCCGTCGCCGCGCTGATCGGCGATCCTGCCCGCGCGAATATCCTCACCGCGCTTATGGGCGGCCGCGCCCTGACCGCGAGCGAACTCGCCGAGGTCGCCGGCGTCACGCTTCAGACGACAAGCGGGCATCTTGCGAAACTTGCTGACGCCGCTCTGGTGGCGGTCGAGAAACAGGGACGGCACCGCTACTACCGTCTGCACAGCGGGGACGTCGCCGAGGTGCTGGAGAAGCTGATGGGTCTCGCGCAGCGATCCGGCGCCGTGCGGGTCCGAACCGGCCCGCGCGACGAGGCAATGCGCGAAGCGCGCTTATGTTACGATCACCTGGCAGGCGAGCAAGGCGTCGCGCTGCTATCTCGCCTCTTCGAAACCGATCTTCTATCTCCGGGTGAAACACCTTGCCTGACCGACAAGGGCCGTAACGCCTTCAGCGGGATTGGCATCGACCTCGACGCGCTGGAGCGTAAACGCCGTCCCCTTTGTCTCCACTGCCTCGACTGGAGCGAGCGCCGCCATCATCTGGCTGGCGGTCTTGGCGCAGCGATCCTTGAGCGCTCCATTGCATTAGGATGGATCAAGCGCGGCGAGGGAAGAACCCTTATCGTTACGTCGAGTGGCCGGTCGGCGTTCAGAAACGCCTTTGCATAGGCCAGGAACAGGTGGGCGTAACAGTATTTTGTGCCCAAGGGGTATTCTGGTGTTCACCCCGCAGCGCCCGCGAAAGCCGGCCCACGGCCCCACCAACCACCGCGATGCAGCGCGTTACTGCCGCCTAGTGCAGCTTGCGAGCCCGAAAGACCGCCTCATCCATGTTGCCCAAAAAATCGGCCTCGAGGCCTTCCTAGGTCTGCATATCAAGAAGCAGCGCAGCGTCTCGTTCTGCCGGCGGTAAGCTCATGTGCCGAACAAAGCTTCCGCTTCCGCCAGGATGCACCGGCACCGGATGTAGTTTTCGCTTTCTTCAATGGCACGGCGCTCCACCACCTCAACAGGTCGCGCCAACGCCTGGGCAGCTTCTTCCTCAAAGGCCAAAAGGCTGGCGAAGCTGCGCGGCGTGGTCGGCGCAAATTCTACCAGCAAATCCACGTCGCTGCGCGCAGGGTCGAAATCCGCGCCGCGCGCTGCAGAGCCAAATACATCAAGCCGCGCCACGCCATGCCGGCGGCACAAGGCCGCGAGCGTTTCCCGATGGCGCAGGATTTCGGCGTGCATGGCGCCTTATTCCGCCGCCTTCGCCATGCGCAGCGCCGCCGCCTTGGCTTCCACCAGGCCCACAATATGATCCACCATTTCCTCAGACCGGATCGTGTGGTCCGTCTTGCCGGCGCTATAGACCATGTGAGTCCCCGCCCCGCCGCCGGTCAGGCCGATATCGGTCATCAGCGCCTCACCAGGGCCATTCACCACGCAGCCGATGATGGAAAGGCTGATCGGCTCCACAATATGCGAAAGGCGATCTTCCAGCTTTTCCACCGTGCGGATCACATCAAACCCCTGCCGCGCGCAGCTTGGGCAGGAAATCACCTTCACGCCGCGATGGCGCAGATGCAGCGATTTCAGCAATTCCCAACCAACCGAGACCTCTTCCTCAGGCTCGGCAGAAAGAGAAACGCGCAAGGTATCGCCAATGCCAGCCCATAGCAGAGACCCAAGGCCGATGGCGGATTTCACCGTGCCGGTGCGTTTGCCGCCCGCTTCCGTAATGCCGATATGCAAGGGGTGATCGCAGGCTTCAGCCAATTGCTGATAGGCTGCAACGGCAAGAAACACATCGGATGCCTTCACGCTGATCTTGAATTCGTGGAAATCTTCTTGCAGCAAATGGTCGGCATGCCATAGCGCGCTTTCCACCAGGGCTTCCGGGTTGGGTTCGCCGTATTTTTCCAGCAAATGCTTCTCAAGGCTGCCGGCATTCACGCCGATGCGGATGGAACAGCCATGATCGCGCGCTGCCTTGATCACTTCCTTCACGCGTTCCTTGGAACCGATATTGCCCGGATTGATGCGCAGGCACGCCGCGCCGGCTTGCGCCGCTTCAATGGCGCGGCGGTAGTGGAAATGAATATCGGCCACAATCGGCACATTCACTTCGCGCACAATCTCGGCCAAAGCCGCCGTTGCTTCCTCGGTCGGGCAGGATACGCGCACAATATCAACCCCGGCCAATTCGCTGCGGCGGATTTGCGCAATCGTCGCCGCCGCATCTTCGGTCGGCGTATTGGTCATGGTCTGCACGGAAATCGGCGAATCGCCGCCCACCGGCACGCGCCCGACATGGATCAGGCGGGATTTGCGGCGCTCGATCTTCTGATAGGGACGATAGGACATGCGGCGGACCCCAAGCTTGGTTTTGTCCCGCGAATATGCCGTGGCTTTCGCCGCGCCGAAAGCCTTGAAACGCGTCAGGGCCTCGGCGACGTGGCAGGGGCGGGGGTTGCAACAGCGGGCGGGCGCGGTGACGGGGCCGGCGCCGACAGGGTACTCAGCTGGTCCGGCTCAAGGGCAATGTTGCGCCTTACGCCGGGGCCACCAAAGGGATCCACCTCCCGCCCATCCAGCAGAATATCCAGGCTTTCCGCCCTGCCGGTGGTCAGCACGAACCCAGGGCGATTAGGGATTTCAATAGTTTCGCCGGCGCGGAGCACACGATCAGTGATCACGCGATTCGCGGCATTATCGCGAATTTGCACCCAGCTTTCGCCCTTGGCACGGATCACCACGCGCGGCTTGTCGGGATCAATCGGCGGGGTCGGGCGGGGGGCGGTCGCCGGGGGCGGAGACGGTGGCGGAAGCGCGGGGGTTTCGGCGACTGGGGCGGCGGGAGTTTCGCGCCCTGCCACGGCATCCACGGCGCGTTCTAGCCTGGGCGGCAGCGGGGGCACGGCATCCACCACACGCTCACCACGCCCGCTCCATTGGTACCAGGCGATATAGCCGCCCATGGCGAGTGCCAGGCCAAGCGCCGCCAGAACCCCGGTCGGTATGCCCCGCCGAGGCACCGGTTCGGGGAAAACAAGCTCACCTGATTGCCTCACCGCCGTGCCCGAGACGTCCCGGAAGCGGCGCACCGCCTCATCCGGATCAAGCCCGAGCGCGGTCGCATAGGACCTGACGAAACCAACGGCATAGGCCGCACCGGGCAGGTCCTTGACCCGCCCTTCCTCAAGCGCCTGCAAATAGCGCTTATTGATGCGAAGCTGGGTCGCCGCGTCCTCGAGGCTTACGCCAAGCGCATTCCGCGCTTCGCGCAGTTCTTCACCAACGCGGGCGGCTTCCTGGGGCGAGTTATCGGTTCGGGCAGAGCGCTTCATGGGAGTTCCAGCGGATCAATCCGCATCTAGCCGGATGGTGGGCCTTGGGCAATCAGGCAGCGACGCGCGCCAGCATCGCCTGTGCCGCCTGATCGCGCAATTCGGCGATGATTTCGGCGGCAGTCTGTTCCTGCGTCACCATGCCAACCGATTGCCCAGCCATGAGGGAACCATTTTCCACATCGCCATCAATCACGGCACGGCGGAGCGCGCCCGCCCAGAAATGTTCGATATCAAGCTGCGCGGCTTCCTTGGTGAGTTCGCCGGATTGGAAGCGGCGAATGGTGGCGGCCTGATGTTCCAGGAAGCGCTTGGTGCCTTCATTTTGCAGCGCGCGCACCGGGATCACCGGGAAACTCTCATCCAATTGGATGGTCGGCATGGCATCGCGCGCATTGCCGCGAATGAAGGCCTGCTTGAAATTGGGATGCGCGATGGATTCCCGAGCGCACACAAAGCGCGTGCCAAGCTGCACGCCGGCAGCCCCCATCTCAAGATAGGATAGGATTGCCTCACCGCGCCCAATCCCGCCGGCCACAAATACCGGCACATCACGAATATGGGGCAGGATTTCCTGCGCAAGCACGGTCAGTGAAACCGGGCCGATATGCCCGCCCGCTTCACTGCCTTCAATCACCAACGCATCGGCCCCGGCGCGGATCAGGCGCTTGGCAAGGGCGAGGGCCGGCGCAAAGCACACCACCTTCGCCCCGCCATCCTTGGCCTTTTTGATGGCGGTGCCGGGCGGAATGCCGCCCGCAAAAACAATGTGAGAAACGCGCGCCGCCAGGCAGGTATCCACCAGCTGATCCAGCCTTGGATGCATGGTAATCAGATTGACGCCGAAGGGTTTGCTTGTCAGCGCCTGCGTACCCGCGATTTCCTCGGCGAGGCGTGCAGGTTCCATCGCCCCGCAAGCAATCACGCCAAAGGCGCCCGCATTCGAAAGCGCGGAGACCAAATGCCGTTCACTGACCCAGGACATGGCGCCGCCCATAATGGCATATCGCGCGCCAAAAAACGCCGCGCCACGCGCCATCAGCCGATCAAGCTGCGCCAGGGCCTTGGTCTTGTCATCGCTCATGCTGGCGCATCCAGACCATAGGCGGTGTGCAGGGCGCGCACGGCAAGTTCGGTGTAATCGGCGCTGACAAGCACACTGACCTTGATTTCACTGGTGGAAATCACCTGGATATTGATGCCCTTTTCAGACAGCGCCTTGAACATGGTGGTGGCGACGCCGGCGTGGCTCCGCATGCCAATGCCGACCACGCTGATTTTCGTCACATCAGGGTCAGCCAGCAGCGCTTCATAGCCAAGATCAGCGCGGGCCTTTTCCAGCACATCCTGCGCGCGCGCCAGATCAGCCTTGCCGATGGTGAATGTCATATCCGTGCTGCCATCGGCGCCGATATTCTGCACGATCATATCCACATTCACATTGGCCTTGGCGAGCGCGCCGAAAACGGCGGCGGCCACACCGGGCCTGTCCGGCACACGGCGGAGCGTTATCTTGGCGTCATCGCGCGAATAGGCGATGCCGGAAACGACGGGCTGTTCCACGATTTCATCCTCATCAACCACGAGCGAGCCTGGCTTGTCTTCAAAGCTGGAAAGCACCTGCACGCGCACACGCTGCTTCATTGCCAACTCAACCGAACGAGTCTGCAAGACCTTGGCGCCAACGGACGCGAGTTCAAGCATTTCCTCATAGGAAATGCGTTCAAGCTTGCGCGCGCGCGGCACAATCCGCGGGTCAGTCGTATAGATGCCATCTACATCGGTATAGATATCGCAGCGATCCGCCTTGACGGCAGCGGCGATGGCAACGGCGGAAAGATCAGACCCGCCGCGGCCAAGCGTGGTGATGCGGTTGCGCTTCGGGTCAATGCCCTGAAAGCCGGCCACCACCGGCACCTGGCCTTGTTCCATGCGTTCAATCAGCGCCGCGCCATCAATGGATTCAACGCGGGCCTTGCCATGCGCCTGGTCCGTGATGATGGGCACCTGCCAGCCCTGCCAAGACCGCGCATCAACGCCAATCGCTTGCAGGGCAATGGCGGTCAGGCCGGTTGTCACTTGCTCCCCAGTGGCGACCACCGTGTCATATTCGCGCGCATCATGCAGCGCCGAGAGGTCCTGGCACCATTTGACGAGTTGATTGGTAACACCCGACATGGCGGAAACCACGACAGCCACCTGATGGCCGGCATCCACCTCTCGCTTCACGCGGGCGGCGACATTGCGGATACGATCCAGATCAGCGACTGAGGTGCCGCCGAATTTCATGACAATACGGGCCATAGAGGGCTATTTTCCCTGGGCGGGGCGAAAAAGGAAGGACCGGCGGTTGCGCCGGCGCGCGGGGCGGGACAGATACCGGGGGGGCGGGTTGCGCGCAACCCATCACGGCGGATCAGGGCTAGAAAGGGCATCACCTTGGCGGAAGCAACGGCGCTTCAGGCGGAAATCGCCAAATTTGACGCTCTGGCCGCGCGCTGGTGGGACCCGAATGGCCCGATGAAGCCGCTGCATCGGATGAACCCGGTGCGGATTGGCTGGATTGCCGAAAGACTGGCCCGCGCCCATGGCCGCAAACCTGGGGGCGCAGCGCCCTTGGCGGGGCTCCGCGTTTTGGATGTGGGTTGTGGGGCGGGGCTGGCATCTGAGGCGCTGGCGCGGCTTGGCGCTGACGTCACCGGCATGGATGCGGCGCCTGAGGCTTTGGAAGTGGCCCGCGCCCATGCAGAAGCCGGCGGGCTTGCCATTGATTACCGCCTGGGCGGGCCAGAGGATCTGGCCGAGGCCGGCGGTTACGATGCGGTGATTTCGCTGGAAGTGATTGAACATGTGGTGGAACGGGAAGCGTTTCTGGGTGCGCTTGCCCGCGCCGCCCGGCCTGGGGGCTTGGTGTTCCTTTCCACGCTGAACCGCACGCCGCGATCCTTCCTGATGGCGAAGCTGGGTGCGGAATATCTGCTGCGCCTGCTGCCGGTGGGCACGCATGATTGGCGCATGTTCGTGACCCCCGCCGAACTTGGCGCCGGGCTGCGCGGCGCGGGGCTGAGGGTTGCGGATGTGGCCGGGATGGAAATGGGGTTTTCGGGCGCCTGGCGCATCACCCGCGATACGGGGGTGAATTACCTGATAATGGCGGAAAAGCCCGCTTGAGTATTTTCAAGCCAAGTGGAATCACTTGGCGACTCGGAAAATACGATCAAACAGAAGCTTAGTACGGTTTCCGTGAACTGATGAGAACGGGAACCGTACTAGGTTTCTTCGATCCTGAAGGCATCGGCGATGCGCCGGATGGTGCCATCGGCGGCGACCAGCATGACATCAAAGCGCGTCCCCGCCGCGCCATGGCCGGGGTGTTCGGCAAGCCAGGCGTCAGCCGCCGCAACCAGCCGGGTGCGTTGGCGTGGACCAAGGGCGAAAGCCGCTTCTGCCAGGGATGGCCGGGCCTTCACTTCAATGAAGGCAAGCAGGCCGTCGCGTTCGGCAATCAGGTCAATCTCCCCGGCTTCGGTGCGGCATCTTTGGGCGAGGATAAGCCAGCCTTCGGCGGTCAGGGCTTCGGCGGCGAGGGCTTCGGCATCCTGCCCCGCCGCATAGGCGCGCCGGCCACGCAGCAGCCGATCGGTGGGTGGGGTTTGGCGGGGCATGGCGTGGCACAGAGCCGTTCTTAGTTTGGGACCTCACCCAAGCTCTAAGAGGACTGCGGGCGGGGGACGCGGCCGAAGCTTTCCGGCGAGTCCCGCTCCGTCGCAATCAACGCGGCTAGAAATTGGGTAATGTTTTCGCGGATTGTTCCCTCATTGGCGAGCCTTAAGCGTTCTACGCCATAGAATGAGGAACTCATAGCGGCTGTGAAACTTGCGGCGATTTCTCGGTCGAAGACCACGGCATTATCCGCGACCCTTGTCACTCGGTAGCGGATTTTTGATGTAACTTTCATATCAAATCCGGCCAAGGGCCTGTCGAGGGAAATCAATGTTGCCTCCAGGTGGAAACGCTCATTGTTCCTGGTGAACATGCCGCGCGCGGTGAGGCTGAGGCGCAGAGCTTCCGCCAGATCGTTGCTGGAAACATCAGACATCCAAAGCGGATTGGTCTCGCGCCCGCCAGAAGTCTGCCCAATCGCCACCGTCTCCCGCAAAACGGAATTCGGCGCGATGGTCGTTTCTGGAGAATTGGGCGGCAGCATGGCGCCCGGCTTTGCGCCACTCGCGCAGGCCGAAAGGCCAAGCGTCATGATCAGCAGCGCTATTTGTGCAAACTTGCTGATAAAATTGAAGTAGCGCGAGCGCATAGCTTTCTCTCGGTTTAAAAAGATTCTGGGGTAGAGCTTGTCACCAGGATCAATACTGAGCAAGCAGCTTCGAGTGCGAAGCAAGTCGACGCTCTCGACCGTCTTGGCGATGTTCGCAGAGGCAATTTTCGGTGCGGTGGCCAGCCCGTCAGCCGCTAGCTTGAGTTTTATGTCAACGCTTCGAGAGCAAGCTAAGAATATCACCAATCGAAGCCAGACTTATCTAAAGGGGCGTCTGCAGCGGGGATTTTCAGCTCCGCAGTGCGTACTGGAACATTGCTGCAACCGTATCGAACATTAAACATAACGAATTCTTCGACAATGCTGCGCCCATTAAGCGTGATTTGTTTCCGAACTTCATCACGCACAATTTGGACGGTTAGCGCTGCAACGTTGAGTGTTCCACCGGGGTGAACCACGTCGTCCGCCCCACCAGAGAATTGGATCCAAGATCTGTCGTGGATACCCCTTCTCAGACCAGTATTTCTATTCCCATCAATGCCAAATTCATTGTATTTGCAACCAGCTAAAGGCTCCAGGTGCAGGTAGGGAAATCGCGCAGTTACAAGATCACTATTTCGTAATCCAACGATTATTTGCGTATCACAGGTAGTTCTCGTTCCACTAACCATATTCAAACCCGGGCGCCATTCATAGACAAGCTCCAGAGTAGCGACCCTTCGACGGTTGAAGGCGTCCTCAAGGTCACCGTGCTCCATTGGGAAGGTAGCGCCGCCAGCACGGCGATAATACCGACCGTCGTCCGGCGCGCGTGACATATGAGGGCGACGTTCTGATCGATCTACCTTTATGAGCAGATAGCCGGTACCAGGGTGGCTTTCTGAGTTTATCGAAGCAACGATGATTCCGTCATGACGCGGGGAAAGTATTTCTCCAATCAATGTCATTACGTCTGATTTAAGTCGCTCGATATTTGCAATTGGCTTTGGCCCACGCGCACAATCGACTTCATCTCCGGGACCACGGCGTGCAAGGACTCCCCAAATCTGTAGTCCGCCTTGCGAGTTTGCGAATGCAGATAAAGTTTTACCGAGATTCTTTCTGTCGCCCCTATCCATGCGACCCGATGATGGATCATTTATCGTCTTAAACTCGAGCGTCACGGTTTCTTGTTCTCTGCCATCAATCATGGCGAGAATTGCACGCTCCCCTCCTTCTATAAGCGCGTCGAATAGTTCTTGCATAATCGCTCGATGATTCCGAAGGCCGCGACGCCGCTAGCTAGCGCAAACCGATCAGACTTTGTATCAAAGAGCCCACGCTAAAGACAAGCAGACGTATGAAAAGGGTCGCGATGGCGTTTTATTGTCTCATTTTCCTAATGCCAAATGGTTCGTGAGCAGCGACCTTCATAGTGTGCCACCACAGCTACCAGGCGCGCGCGTTGGCGCGGGCCTAGGGCGAAGGCGGCCTCGGCCAGGGATGGCCGGGCCTTCACTTCAATGAAGGCGAGCAAGCCTTCGCGTTCGGCGATCAGGTCAATTTCGCCGGCTTCGGTGCGGCATCTTTGGGCAAGGATGGACCAACCTTCAGCGCTAAGTGCTGCGGCGGCGAGGGCTTCGGCATCCTGCCCGGCAGCATAGGCGCGCCGACCACGCAGCAGGCGATGGGTGGGTGGGGTTTCGCGCTTCATTGCGCTATTCTGCCGCAAAGTAGCAGGCCAGCGCCATGATCCGTTTCTTTCTTCTCCTCTCCCTCCTCCTCGCCCCCCTCCCGGCCGCCGCCCAGCCCGCGCAGCGCCATACGGTCGCGGCTGGCCATCCGCTTGCAGTCGAAGCCGGGCTTGGCGTGCTGCGGGATGGCGGTTCCGCCCTTGATGCCGCAGTGGCGGTGCAGGCGGTGCTGACGCTTGTGGAACCGCAAGCCTCCGGCATTGGCGGCGGCGCCTTCATCATGTTCCGCCGCGCCGCCGATGGCGGGATCGAAGCCTGGGATGGGCGGGAAGCCGCCCCCGCCGCCGCAACGCCCGCGCTGTTCCTGCGCGATGGCCGGCCCATGCCCTTCCTGGAAGCCATGGCCAGCGGGCGGTCCGTTGGCGTGCCGGGCGCGCTGCCCGTGCTGGAAGCGGCGCATCGCGCCCATGGCAAGCTGCCCTGGGCGCGGCTGATGGAACCCGCCATTCGCCTCGCGGAAGAGGGCTTTCCGGTCAGCGCCCGCCTCAACCGCGAAATCGCTGCCGATACGCTGTTGCTCAGGCGCGATCCTGCCTCTGCCGCCTATTTCTTCACCCCGGATGGCTTGGCGCTGCCAGTCGGCCATCGGCTGCGCAACCCGGCCTTGGCTAAAACGCTCCGCGCCGTTGCGCGCGATGGCGCGGCGGCGCTGCAAAGCGGGCCGATTGCGGAGGATATCATCGCCGCCATCCGCAACCACCCGACGAATCCGGGCGTCATGGCGCTGGAAGATTTGGCGCGCTACCAGCCAAGGCAGCGCAGCGCCATTTGCACACACTATCGCAGCTTTCGCGTTTGCGGCTTCCCGCCACCTTCTTCGGGCGGCGTGGCGGTGGCGCAAATCCTTGGCCTGCTTGAACATTTCGATATGCCACGGCTTGACCCGCGCGGGCTGGATGCGGCGCATCTGCTTGGGGAGGCTGGGCGCTTGGCCTTTGCTGACCGCAATCTTTTCCTCGCGGATCCGGATTTCGTGCCCGTACCGGTGCAGGGCCTGACAGATCGCGCCTATCTAACCGCGCGCGCGCAATTGATGGATCGCGACCGCGCCATGCAGAATGTGCGTGCCGGCAATCCTTCCTGGCGGGAAACATTCCTGGCCCCGCAAACCCAGGATTATGAAGCCGGCACAAGCCACATCGCCATTGTGGATGGCGCGGGCAATGCGCTTTCCATGACCACAACCATCGAAGCGATTTTCGGCGCGCGGCTGATGGTGCGCGGTTTCCTGCTGAATAACCAACTGACCGATTTCAGCTTCGCGCCGGAAGCCAATGGCCGGCCCATCGCCAATCGGGTTGAGGCCGGCAAAAGGCCCCGGTCATCCATGGCGCCTTCCATTGTGCTGGATGCCTCGGGCGCGCTGCATGCCGTGGTGGGCTCCCCCGGCGGGCCGCGCATCATTGGCTATGTGGCGAAAACCCTGGTGGCGCTGCTGGATTGGGGGATGAGCCCGGAAGAAGCCCTGGCGCTCCCCCATATCGGCACCATGGGCGGGCCGGTGGAATTGGAACAGGGCACGCCGGCGGCTGCCCTGGCCCCAGCGTTGCGTGGGCGGGGGCATGAGGTAACAATCCGGGAGATGATTTCCGGCCTGCAATTGATCCGCGTGACGAATGGTGGGCTGATCGGCGCTTCCGACCCAAGGCGAGAGGGGGTGGCACGTGGCGATTAACCGGGTTTACGCGCCAGTGCTTTGATGCGTGTTATAAGGCGAAACGCAGCGTTCCTTTTGGGGTGTTCATGATCAGAAAGGCCGTCATTCTCGCCGGGGGACGCGGCACGCGCCTTGGCACCGAAACCCAGCTTCGCCCGAAGCCCATGGTGGATATCGGTGGGCGCCCGATCCTGTGGCACATCATGAAATCCTATGCAGCGCATGGTATTAAGGATTTCGTGATTTGCCTTGGCTACAAGGGCCAGCAGATCAAGGAATATTTCCTGAACTACCGCGCCCATTCATCGGATTTGACGCTGGATTTGGCCTCCGGCACCGCAACTTGGCTGACCCCGCCCGCCGAGGATTGGCGCGTGACGCTGGTGGACACGGGTGAGGATACGCAAACCGGCGGCAGGCTTGGCCGCGTGGCGCAGCATCTGCGCGGCGAGGAAGGCTTTTGCCTGACCTACGGTGACGGCGTTTCGGATGTGGATATATCTGCGCTAATCGCCTTCCATCGCGCCCATGGCCGCGATGCCACCGTGACTGCCGTAGTGCCGCCCGGGCGCTTTGGTGCTTTGGAACGCGTCGGCGATAGCGTGCGCGCCTTTACCGAAAAGCCGCCCGGCGATGGTGCCACCATCAATGGCGGGTTTTTCGTGCTTTCGCCGCGCGTGCTGGACCGCATTGATGGCGATGATTGCGTCTGGGAACAGGCGCCTTTGCGGGGCCTCGCCGCGGATGATCAGCTCCGCGCCTTTGACCATCGCGGCTTTTGGCACCCGATGGATACACCGCGCGATCGCGATGTGTTGGAAGGGCTGTGGAAGGATGGCACGGCACCCTGGAAGCAATGGTAATGCGCCAGCCGGGGACTGATTTCTGGCGCGGCAAGCGCGTGTTGCTGACCGGCCATACCGGCTTCAAGGGCGCTTGGCTGGCGCTGCTGCTGGAACGGCTTGGCGCTGAGGTCACGGGCTTTGCGCTGGCGCCGGAAGCGGGGCCTTCTGCCTTTGTCGCTTTGCGCCCCGCGATCACTTCACGCATTGGGGATTTGCGCGATGCGGCGGCAGTGCAAGCCGCCGTGCAGGCGACGCGGCCTGAGATTGTGCTGCATCTGGCCGCGCAAGCCTTGGTGGGGCGCGGTTATCGTGACCCGGAAGGCACCTTCGCCAGCAATGTCACCGGCACCATCAATCTGATGCAGGCCCTGCGCGGCGCGGGGGCGCGGGCAGCGCTGATGATCACCAGCGACAAGGTCTATCGCAACGACAATCAAGGCCGGCCCTTTCGCGAAGATGATCCGCTGGGCGGGCATGATCCTTACAGCGCTTCCAAGGCGGCTTGCGAAATCGCGGTCGCGTCCTGGCGCGCGAGTTTCGGCGCTGAACTAGGCGCTATGGCGACTGCCCGCGCCGGCAATGTAATTGGCGGTGGTGATTTTGGCGCCGAACGCCTGATCCCTGATCTGGTGCGCGCGCGCATGGCGAATGAGAGTTTGGTCATCCGCCGCCCCGATGCCACGCGCCCCTTCCAGCATGTGCTGGATGTGCTGCGCGGCTATTTGCTGCACGCCGAAGCGCTGTGGCATGGCGCCGCGCATTCGGCGCTCAATTTCGGCCCGCGCGATGCGGAGATTTCCGTCCGTCGCGTGCTGGAACTTTACGGCAAGGCCGCCGGCGCGCCGATGACGTGGCAAGCCGCGCCCGCGCCGCCCATGGAAGAAGCGCAGCGCTTGGCCTTGGACAGTAGCCTTGCGATGCAAAGCCTTGGTTGGGCGCCGCGCCATGATGCCGCCAGCGCCATTGCCGCGACCGCGCGCTGGTATGAAGCCTGGCGCAGTGGCGCGGATGGCCGCGCGCTGGCCCTTGCTGAAATTGAGGAGGCACTTGCACCATGAACGCGCAGGCAATATGCTGTTTCGTCACCGCCTGCCGCGCCTGTGGCGGCGCGATCAGCGCCATGTTCTGCGATTTGGGCGCGACACCACTCGCCAATGATTACCCTCTGCCCGGGTCCGCACCTTTGCCACGCTACCCTCTGGCCGCTGTGGTCTGCGGAACCTGCCGCATGGTGCAATTAGATCATGTGGTGGAAGCCGAGGCGATTTTTACTGACTACGCCTATTTTTCATCGTTCTCGGAGAGCTGGCTGGATCACGCCGCGCGTTATGCGGCGGCGATGCGCGCGCGGCTTTCGCTGGGCGGGCAAAGTTTTGTCGTCGAAATCGCGAGCAATGATGGCTATCTGCTGCGCAATTTCGTCGCCGCCGGAATCCCATGCCTGGGCGTGGAGCCAGCCGCGAATGTTGCCGCCAGCGCTGTGGCCGCCGGCGTGCCGACCGACGTGCGTTTCTTTGGCCGCGCAGCCGCGCAGGATATCGTGGGCAGGCGCGGCCATGCGGATTTGGTGATCGCCAATAATGTGCTGGCGCATGTGCCGGATGTCGTGGATTTCACCGCCGGCCTCGCGCATTTGGCCGGGCCACGTGGTGTGGTCACCATTGAAGCGCCACATCTCCTTTCCTTCGTGGATGGCGTGCAATTCGATACTATTTATCACGAACACTACGCCTATTGGTCGCTTTACGCCGTTGAACGCCTATTGGGCGCGCAGGGCTTGCGCGTGTTTGATGTGGAGAAGCTTTCCACACATGGCGGCAGCCTCCGCTATTTCGCGACCGCCGATGCCGCGCGGGCAGATATGGCCGGCGTTGTTGCTATGCGCGCCGAGGAGGCCGCGCGGGGCATTGCGGATGATGCGTTCTACCAAGGCTTCAATACCCGCGTCGCGGCGGTGCTGGCGGCCTTCAAGGCTTGGCTCGCGCAATGCCGCGCGCAAGGGCTGCGCCTTGGTGCCTATGGCGCCGCGGCCAAGGGTAATACCTTCCTGAATGCCGCAGGCGTGACGGCGGCAGATTTCATCGCGGTTGCGGATCGTAACCCGGCCAAGCAAAACCGGCTACTGCCAGGCAGCGCCATCCCCATTGTGTCACCGGAAGCGTTGCTCGCCATGGCGCCGGATGTGATCCTGATCCTGCCTTGGAACCTGGCCGATGAAATCTCTGGCCAGTTACGCGCAGCAGGCTTCAAGGGGCGCCTGGCGATAGCGCTGCCAGAACCGCGCTGGCTATAGGAATCAGGCCGCGTCGCGCCCTTCTTCCACTGCGTGGCAAGCCACCATCGCATCCCCTGCCGGCTTCAATTCGGGGCGTTCCGCCTTGCAGCGCGGGCCGGCCAGCGGGCAGCGCGGGTGGAAGGCGCAGCCCGTCGGTGGGGTGATCGGGCTTGGCACTTCGCCGCCCACTGGAATGCGCACCCGCCCTGTCATGTCCAGATCAGGGATCGCTTCCATCAGCGCGCGCGTATAGGGGTGTCGCGGGCGGCGGAACAGGCTTTCTGCCGGCGCTAATTCCGCAATGCGGCCCAGATACATCACGCCGATCTGGTCACTCACCTGCCGCACCACGGCCAAATTGTGGCTGATGAACAAATAGGTCAGCCCCATGCGGGACTGCAATTCCTTCATCAAATTCAGGATTTGCGCCTGGACCGAAACATCCAGCGCCGAGGTCGGTTCATCGCACACCAGAAATTCCGGGTTGGAAGAAAGCGCGCGCGCGATGGAAATGCGCTGGCGTTGCCCGCCGGAAAATTCATGCGGAAACTTATGGCCATCCAGCGGCGAAAGCCCCACCTGCGTCAGCAATTCCGCAACGCGCGCTTCCTGCGCGGCACGGTCCGGCAAAAGCCCGAAGGCGCGAATGGGTTCGGCAATGATGTCTCCCACCCGCCAGCGGGGATTGAGCGAGGCGTAAGGGTCCTGGAAGATCATTTGCTTCCGCCGGCGCTGGTCGGACGCAGCGCGGGCTTCGGCCAAGTCTCGCCCATCAAACACTACCTGGCCGGCGCTCGGGCGATATAGCCCAACGGCCAACCGCGCCACGGTGGACTTGCCGCAGCCAGATTCGCCCACCAGCGACAGGGTGCGGCCCTTTGGCACGGCCAGGCTCACGCCATCCACGGCGCGCAGCAGGCGCTTGCCTTCACCCGCAACCACGCGCTGCAAAAGGGGGCGGGAGACATCGAAATACCGCGCCGCATCGCGCAGTTCCAGCATGGGGGTATCAGCCATGGGTCTTGGCCTCCCCATCGTAAAGCCAGCAGGCGGCTTGCGTGGCACCCGCCGGCAGCAAATCCGGCCTGTCTTCCGTACAGCGCGCGAAGGCCTTGGGGCAGCGCGGGTTATAGGCGCAGCCTTTGGGAATGGCGGAAAGCCGCGGCATGGCGCCATCAATCTGCGCGAGCCGTTCAACGCGCCGATCCAAGGGCGGGATGGAGCCCATGAGCCCGACCGTATAGGGGTGGCTTGCCTGCTTCACCACATTGCGGACGGGCCCGATTTCCGCGATGCGCCCGGCATACATCACGGCCACGCGATCCGCCGTTTCCGCAATCACGCCCATATCATGCGTCACCAGCATCATCGCCGTGCCCTTTTCGCGCGCGAGCGACTTCAGCAGCGCAATGATCTGCGCCTGGATGGAAACATCCAAGGCCGTGGTCGGTTCATCCGCCACAATCAGGCGCGGTTCGGCACATAAGGCAAGCGCAATCACCACGCGCTGGCGCATGCCACCTGAAAATTCATGTGGGTAGGAATCAATCCGCTGCGCCGCCGCCGGAATGCCCACCAGATCAAGCCAGCCAATGGCGCGCTTACGCGCTTCGGCGGGCGTGATCGG
The DNA here is from genome assembly GCA_020249285.1 of Roseomonas sp. Classification (GTDB taxonomy): domain Bacteria; phylum Pseudomonadota; class Alphaproteobacteria; order Acetobacterales; family Acetobacteraceae; genus Neoroseomonas. The sequence continues at coordinate 24,867 of JADCFX010000002.1, forward strand.
CAAATGGGTTGTCATTGTCTCGGCCAATTGCCTGCCCACGGTATAGAGCGGGTTCAGCGTCGTCAGCGGGTCCTGGAAAATCGCACCGATTTCCTTGCCCCGGATCCGGCGCATATCCTCATAGCGCAGATTATCAATGCGCTTGCCATCCAGGCGGATTTCGCCCGCTGCAATGCGCCCTGGCGGTTCCAGCAAGCCGATAATCGCGGCCCCGGTCATGGATTTGCCGGCGCCTGATTCACCCACCACGCCCAGCACTTCTCCGGCGGAAATCGTGAAGGACACGTCATCAATCGCCACCAGCGTGCCGCGGCGCGTTGGGAATTCCACGCGCAAATGGCGCACTTCAAGCAAGGGGTTCTGGCCAGACATTAGCGGAGCTTCGGATTGAGGGCGTCGCGCAGCCAATCGCCCAGAAGATTAACGGAAAGCACCATGGCAATCAGCGTGACGCCGGGGAAGATCGTGATCCACCATTCGCCGCTGAACAGGAAGTCATTGCCAATACGGATCAGCGTGCCGAGCGAGGGTTGGGTTGCCGGCACGCCGACGCCGAGGAAGGACAGTGTGGCTTCCGACAATATCGCCAAGCCTAGATTGAGCGTTGCAATCACCAGCACGGGCCCCAGCACGTTGGGCAGCACGTGGGAGAGCATGATGCGCGGTGGGGAGACACCAATCACGCGCGCCGCCTGCACATATTCCTTATTGCGTTCCACCATGGTCGAGCCACGCACGGTGCGGGCGAATTTTGGCCACTCGCTAATGCCGATGGCGAAAATCACGACGAAAAGCGCGATCTGATCATGCACTTCGCGCGGCAGGGCAGCGCGCACCACGCCATCAATCAGAAGCGCCACCAGAATGGAGGGAAAGGTCAATTGCACATCGCAAATGCGCATCAACAGCGCATCCAGCTTGCCGCCCAAATACCCTGCCAGCAGCCCAAGCGTTACACCGAGCGTTGTCGCAAAGAGTGTCGCGGAAAGCCCAACCAGCAGCGAAACCCGCGCGCCATACATGATGGCGGAAAGCACATCGCGCCCCTGATCATCGGTGCCGAGCAGATAGGCACGCTCCCCTTCCTCGGTCCAGGAAGGCGGCTTGAAGGCATCCAGCAGATTGAGCGAGGCAAGGTCAAACGGGTTATGCGGCGCAATCCAGGGCGCGAATAACGCTCCCAGAATGCAGATCAGCGCCACAATGGCGGAAAGCATGGTGATGGGGGACCGGGTGAAGGACCACCAGACATCGCTATCAAAGAACCGGCGGTGCGTATCGTTCATGATCAATGCGCCCCCTGCCCGCGCCCGATGCGCAGCCTTGGGTCCACCGCGTAATACAGCAGATCAACAATCAAATTGATGGTGACGAAAAGTGCGGAGATCAGCAGCAAATAGGCCGCCATCACTGGGATATCTGCCTGATTGACGGATTGAATGAACAATAGCCCCATGCCCGGCCATTGAAACACGGTCTCCGTCACAATGGCGAAGGCGATGATCGCCCCCAATTGCAGCCCGACAATGGTGATCACCGGCACCAGCGTATTCTTCAGCGCATGGCCGAAATGCACCGCACGGTTGGGCAAGCCCCGCGCGCGGGCTAATTTGATTTAATCGGTGCGCAGCACTTCCAGCATTTCCGCGCGCACCAGGCGCATGATCAGGGTCAATTGGAAAAGGCCCAGCGTGATGGAAGGCAACACCAGCGCCTTAAGGCCGGTCCAGGTCAGGAAACCCGTGGACCACCAGCCAAGCTTCACCGTATCGCCACGCCCAAAGGAAGGCAGCACACCCAGCCAAACGGCAAAAACCAGGATCAGCAAAATGCCGATCAAGAAGGTCGGCAGGGAAACGCCAATAAGGCTGAAGGTCAGGAAAAACCGCGACAGCCAGGAATTGCGATAGAGCCCAGTATAGACCCCCATAGGCACGCCAATCAGCAAGGCCACAATTGCCGCGGTCAGCGCAAGTTCCAAGGTGGCTGGCGCGCGTTCCGCGATAAGGTCCGAAACCGGGCGCGACAGGCGATAGGAAAGCCCGAATTCGCCCTGCACCGCATTGCCGATGAAGGTGCCGAACTGCACCCAGAAAGGTTGATCCAGCCCCAAATCCTTCACCAGCGCCTGACGCTGCGCCTCCGTGAAATCCTGCCCGAGCATAATCGCCACCGGATCGCCAACATAGGCGAACATGGCGAAGGAAATCAGCGCAACTGTCAGCATCACAGGCAGGGCCTGCAAGATGCGGGAGATGATGAAGGCGAACAAAAGGGGGTGCTCCAGTAAGCATTTTCAAGCCAAGTGGAATCACTTGGTGACTCGGAAAATGCGACCACACAAAATGTCGCATTTTCAAGCCAAGTGGAATTACTTGGCGACTCGAAAAATGCGACCAAAAAAATCTCCAAGCGCGGCGGGCACGTGACCCGCCGCGCCAAGGGCGTCAGTTCATCCGTGCCCAGCGGAAATAGGGCTGGTTATTGGCCATATGCGGAATGGTTAGGTTGGACCGCATGGCCCAGGGGATCATCTGATGGTGCAGCGGAATATGCGGCACATCTTCGCGGTAGATGCGCAGCGCCTCCCGGATCGCCTCATCGCGCTGCGCGCCGGATTGGGTTTTCATGCGTTCAATCAGCGCATCCATACGCGGGTTGGAATAGCGCCCATAATTCCAAATGCCATCACCCTGCGCGCCATTGCGGGTCGCGACCAGGGATTGGAAGGAATAAAGCGCATCCAAAGTCGGCACGCCCCAGCCCAGCAGATAGATGGAGGTATCATCGCGCTGGATCTTGGCAAAGAAGGGCGCCAGCGGCATGGCGTTCAACTTGGCACGAATGCCAACCCGCGCCCACATGGCAACGATGGCTTGGCAAATCTGCTCATCATTGATGTAGCGGTTGTTTGGGCAATCCAGCGTGATTTCGAAGCCATTGGGGAAGCCGGCTTCCGCCAACAAGGCGCGCGCGCGTGCCGCATCATAAGGCAGGCGCACATCTTCTTCCTTCACATAGCCATTCACCTGCGAAGGGAAGAAAGTGCCCGTCACCACGGATTGGCCGCGCATGGTGGTGCGATGGATCGCCTGGATATCAATCGCGTGATAAAGCGCCTGGCGCACGCGCAAATCCTTCATCGGATTGCGCCCCTTCACATCGGAATAGAGCAATTCATCCCGATACACATCCATCGCCAGGAAGATGGTGCGCACTTCCGGGCCTTCCAGCACGCGGATATTCGGCGCTTGGCGCAGGCGGTTCAAATCCTGCAAGGGCGGGTCGAGCACGAAATCAACCTCACCGGAAAGCAGCGCGGCGATGCGCGTCGCGTCAGATGCGATCGGGCGGAAGATAATTTCCGTCACATTCGCTTCCCGGCTGGTCTCTTCGCGCCAGCCCCACCAATCAGTGTTGCGGGTCATCACCGTGCGCACATCTGATTCACGCGCCGTCAGGCGGAAAGCGCCGGTGCCATTCGTGTTACGGACCGTGTGCATTTCTTCCCGCTGGCGGGTGTTTTGTGGCCGCGCTGCATTATTCCTTTCGGACCAGCTCCGCGACATCATGAAGACGGAAGCAATCTTATTGGGCAGGATCGGGTCCGGCAGCTTGGTGATGATATCCACCACCAGCGGTTCCACCTGAACAGCACGTTCCACCGTATCCACAAAAATCCCGTAATTGGAGGTCGGCGCCAGCGCGCGCGTCACGCTGAACACTACGTCATCGGCGGTGAAGGCCTCGCCCTCATGGAATTTCACGCCGTCGCGCAGCCAGAAGCGCCAGCGATTGGGCTCCTGCTGTTCCCAGCGGAGCGCCAGGCCAGGCGCCAGACCCAATTCCTGGGTGCGGTTGATCAGCGGATCATAGATCTGTTGCAGCACCATGGTGACGGTGCCGACATTCTGGCTATGCGGGTCGAGCGTATTGGGATCGCCCGAGGCCGCCCAGCGTACCGTTCGCGCATCCGCATTCGCCCCGGCAAGCGCCAGCCCGCAGGCCAGCGCGGTCGCCCATAACAGCTTACGCATCCCAAACTCCCTTTTTTTGTTAAAGCCTAACTAACGCCTATAGGGGTGCCCGTCCCCGCCGGGAAGAGGTTTTATGGGGGAGATTTCCCCGCCGGCCAAACTGCTTTAGCTTCGCCCCCGTCCGTCCAAGAGAACCCAGCCCATGCCGCGCTTCGCCGCCAATCTTTCCATGATGTTCAATGAAGCTCCCTTCCTGGACCGCTTCGCGCTTGCCGCGAAGGCGGGGTTCAAGGGGGTGGAGTTCCTCTTTCCCTATGAACATCCCGCCGCCGCGATTGCCGCGCGGCTCAAAGATAATGGCTTGCAGCAGGTTCTGTTCAATGCGCCGCCCGGTGATTGGGCCAAGGGCGAACGCGGCATGGCCTGCCACCCCGGCCGGGAACAGGAATTTCGCGACAGCATCATGCGGGCGCTCGATTACGCCGGGGCGCTTGGCTGCCCGCGGCTACACGTCATGGCCGGCATGGTGCCGCCGGGCGTCGCGCAGGGCACACTCACCGGCCTTTATGCCATCAACCTTGCCTGGGCGGCCGAGCGCGCCATGGCCCAGGGGGTGAAATGCTGCATTGAACCCATCAACCAACGGGACATGCCGGGCTATGCCCTGACCGGCATCGCCAATGCCATCCAGGTTATCGAGGCCGTGGGGCCGGAACGGCTCAGCCTACAATTCGATCTTTACCACACCCAAATCACGGAAGGCGATCTGGTGCCCCGCGCCCGCGCGGCCCTGCCCTATATCGCCCATATGCAGGTGGCCGATACGCCTGGCCGGAACGAACCCGGCACCGGAGAGGTGAATTGGCCCTTTGTCTTCGCCCAATTGGATGAAATGGGCTATCGCGGCTGGATCGGCTGCGAATACCGCCCCGCCGGGGAAACCCTCGCCGGGCTTTCCTGGTTCGCCCCCTATAAGGACTGAAACGCAATGAAAATCGCCTTTATCGGCCTTGGCATCATGGGCCGCCCCATGGCCGGCCACCTGAAAACTGCCGGCCACGCCATCACGGTTGTGGAACGCAAAAGCCTGACGGTGGAAGACCGCGCTGGCTTTGCCGTGGCGCCGGATGCCAAAACCGCCGCCGCCGGGGCGGATGCCGTGATCATCATGGTGCCCGACACGCCTGATGTGGAAGCCGTGCTGTTCGGCGCGGGCGGCGTGGCCGAGGGGCTCAAGCCCGGCACGCTGGTGATTGACATGTCATCCATCAGCCCAACCGCCACCAAGGATTTCGCGGCCAAAATCGCCGCCAAGGGGGGTGATTACCTGGATGCCCCGGTCTCGGGCGGGGAAGTCGGCGCCAAACAGGCGAGCCTCACCATCATGGTCGGTGGCTCGGAAGCCGCCTTTGAACGCGCCAAGCCGCTGTTCGAAGCCATGGGCAAGAACATCACTTTGGTGGGCGACACGGGCGCGGGGCAGACCTGCAAAGTGGCGAACCAGATCATCGTCGCACTCACCATCGAAGCGGTGGCGGAAGCACTCACCTTCGCCTCCAAGGCCGGGGCTGATCCGGCCAAGGTGCGCCAAGCGATCACGGGCGGCCTCGCCACCTCCCGCATTCTGGAACTGCATGGGGAACGCATGATCAAGCGCACCTTCGCGCCTGGTTTCCGCATCCGCCTGCACCAGAAGGATTTGAACCTTGCTTTGCAAGCCGGGCGCGAATTGGGCGTGGCTTTGCCCAATACTGCCTCCACCCAGCAGCTTTTCGCCGCCGTCGCCGCGGCGGGCGGCGCGGATTTGGACCATTCCGGGCTGGTCAAGGCGTTGGAGACGCTCGCCGCGCATCCGGTGGCGCCGGACGCCTGAGGCGCAATCTTGGCTTGAAAGAAGGCTTCTCTGATCAGGTGAAGCCTTCTCATTTTTGACCGCCAGCGCCGAAAAAGCGCGCCGTAGTTTGATTTTTGGATTTTTCGCGCTTTACTGCTGCTTGTCTCTGGCCGCGCCAGGGCCAAAGCAAAGGCGCCATCCCCATGCGGTTCGACGAAATCGGCCAACAGCTTCGCACCTATCGCCTGGAATCGGGGCTGAAGGCTGATGAGATCGCGGCCCGCCTCGGCATCTCCCGCGCTGCGCTCTATCGCTATGAAAAGGGCGAGGTCATCAAGCTTGATACCGTGCGGCGACTGGCGGAAATGTTGCAAGTCTCCCCCCTCGCGCTGCTCGGCATCGGGATCGATTACCTTTCCCGCAGCACCTCCTTCCTTGAGCGTCTTCGCCATATTGAGGAAGAAGCCGATAGCCAATTGCAGCTTGGCGGCGCGCTGTGTTTTCCCTTGGTGTCTGAAGGCTTTGATAGGCTTTTGCGCGAGCTGTGGCTGGAAACGGCCAGCCTGACACAAGACCCTGTCGTGGCGCGCGGCGTGACAGAACAAGCCCTGATGACAATAGCCCAGCGTAGATTGATTCGGGAGCAGCGCCGGATGAGCATCACCGTCATGCTTTCCGAAAAGACCATCAAGCGCATTCTGACAGAAGGCATTTGCGCTGGCCTGCCGCTTTCCGAACGCAGCCGCGCCGAAGCCCGCGCCGCTGCGGTGACCGAGGTTGAGAACCTCACCAGCCAGATTGAACAGGGCCCGCTTGGCGTCCAGATCGGGCTATTGCAGGAACCGGAACCCCATCATCAAGCGCTGATCTATCGCGGCAGGGACCGTGCCCATGTCATTGGCAATCCCTTCCCATCCGATGCGCATCCCGCCTGGAATCAGGGCGTGGTCAGCATCACCTCGGCCGATGATGCGGTGGCCATCCATCAGCGTGTCGCGGAAGCCTGCTGGCGGCAGGCGCATAAGGGCATGGCCGCGGTGCAGAGGCTGCGCCTGCTCATCGCGGAAACGCACCCAGGCTGAGCCGGAGCATTTTCAAGCCAAGTGGCTTCACTTGGCGGCTCGGAAAATGCGACCAAATGATTTCGTCGGGGCTTTCCACCGCGTGCCAACGCAGCGAAACGCCTCCAGGGCTTGCCCTTCCGCGCCACAACGTCTCCAGTATGTCTCCGCCGGAAGCTGTGCCGGCCGAGCATGAGGAAACGCCATGGCCCGCGAGAATTGGGACAAAGAAATGCTGCGCTTCACCGAAATGATGGAGGCGCGCGCCGCGGCGCAGCCCCCGGTGAAGCTGGAATTGCCGCTGGATAATTCCCGGGAATTGAATGACGGCCTCAGCCTGCCGCTCGCCAAGGGGGGCGCGGTCATGGCGGAAAGTGAGGATCGCTGGTTGGCGCTACGCGGACGCCGGATTCTCTGCCGTTTTCATCGCCCGACGGCGGGCACCGGGCATCCCGTGCTGGTCTATCTGCATGGTGGCGGCTGGGTTTGGGGCAGCGTGGATACGCATGACCGGCTGATGCGCGAATATGCGGCCACATCGGGCTGCGCCGTGATTGGCGTTGATTATGCGTTGAGCCCTGAGGCGGTTTTCCCACAAGCTTTGGAAGAATGCGCCGCCGTCACGCGTTGGGTTGCCAATCGGGGCACGGAATGGGGCTTGGATACCAGCCGCATTATCCTTGGCGGAGATTCGGCGGGTGGGAACCTCGCTGCTGGCACGGCGCTATTGCTGCGGGAAACCGATCCAAGCCTGAAACTACGCGGCCTGCTGATCAATTACGGTGTCATGGACAGCGCCATGAAAACCCCAAGCTATGATGCTTTCGCCACCGGACATTTCCTGACGCGGGAGAAGATGGATTTCTACTGGCGCTGCTATGCGCCCAAGGAGGCGGATCGCGTCACACCCTTCGCTTCCCCCATGCGCGCCGATCTGCGCGGCCTGCCGCCCGTGCTGGTGCATATCGCAGAGCTTGATGTTTTGGCCGATGAGAACAGGCTTTTCGCCGCAAAACTCCGCGCCGCTGGCGTGGCAGTAACGGAGGAAACCTTCCCCGGCACCATCCATGGCTTTTTGCGCGCGCTTGGCCATGTGGCGGCGGCGGATCGTGCGGCGCGGCAGGGTGGTGAATGGCTCAAGGCGCGTTTTGCGTGAAGCAAACAAAAAGGGAGAAACACCATGATTGATGAAGCAACCAAGCAGCGCATCCAAAGCCAAATGGGTGATCCCAAGCTCGCTTCCCATTACCTGAAGCCGGATCACATGCCTTGGCAGGCGACAGAGTTTCCAGGGATTGAAATGAAGCTGCTCTGCCGGGATGAGGCGCGTGGCATGTCCACCATCCTGTTCCGCATGGCCCCCGGCGCGGAAGTGCCGCTGCATGAACATACGGATATTGAACAGACCTATGTCATGGAAGGCTATCTGGAAGATGAGGAAGGGCGCTGCGGCCCGGGCGAATTCGTCTGGCGCCCGGCGGGCAATACGCATGTGGCGCGCGCACCGGAAGGGGCGCTGTTTCTCTCAATTTTCCTGAAGCCCAATCGCTTCGTGGAAAAGCAGCCAGGGTTTGCGCGGTAAACCCTTAAGGCGGGCGGCTTAGCTGCCCGCCAGCGCTCTTTTCGCCACTTCCGTCAAAAACTTCGATGCGGTCGGCAAGATCGCGTCGTTGAAATCATAGCGCGCATTATGCAGATCGCGCCCTTCCTCGGCAGGGCCATTGCCGATCCACACGAAAGCGCCCGGCACTTCCTTCAGGAACCAAGCGAAATCCTCACCCGTCATGGCCGGGCGCATATCGCGGCGGGTTTCGGTGACGCTCGCCGCAGCCGCCGCGGCCAGATCGCGCTCCGCCGGAGAATTCGCCGTCACGCCAAGGCCAGGGCTGATGATCAGCGTGCCCTTCACGCCGCAGGTTGCCGCCACGCCATCCGTGATGCGCTGCAAGCCTTCCTTGATAGCATCGCCCGCTTCTTCATGAAGCCAGCGTATCGTGCCCCTTATGGCAACGCGGCGCGGCACCTGGTTCTGCGCCTCGCCGCCTTCAATCACCGTCAGGCTGACCACGCCGCCCATCAGCGGGTCCACATTGCGCGCCACGATGGATTGCGCCGCCACAATCGCATGGCCTGCCGCCAGCAGCGGGTCGCGCGTGAGGTGCGGCAGCGCGGCATGGCCGGCATGGCCATCGAAAATCAGTTCAATGCGCGCCCCGGCGGCCATCACCGCGCGGTCATGAATTGCAATGGTGCCGGCGGCGAGGCCGGGCCAGTTATGCCAACCGAAAATCCGGTCCATCGGGAAGCGCGAGAACAGCCCATCGGCAATCATGGAAAGCGCCCCACGACCGCCTTCCTCCGCAGGCTGGAACACCAGATGAACCGTGCCGGTCCAGCTTTTATCCTCCAGCAGCAGCCGCGCCGCGCCCAAAAGCGCCGTTGTATGCCCATCATGCCCGCAGGCATGCATCACGCCGGGGATCGTGGATTTCCAGGGCAGATCATCCGCCTGTTCCTGAATGGGCAGCGCATCCATATCGCCGCGCAGCCCGACCGAGCGATTACCCCCGGCGCGGCGGATTGTTGCGACCACGCCATGGCCGCCGACATGCTCGGCAATCTCAGTGACCCCCATCTCGCGCAGCTTTTGCACCACAAAGGCCGCGGTCGGCCCTTCTTCCAGGGTCAGTCCAGGATGGGCGTGCAGGTGCCGCCGCCAGGAAGTTAGGGTAGCGTGAAATTCATCGGTCATGATTCGTCTTTCCTACCCTTCCCCGGCCAGGGCCGCCACCAACCATAGGTGGTTGCTCTGCTGGCTGTTTTGCACTTGCCTGGTCTTGGCTCATCAGGCTTTCGCCCAAGAACCGCCAGGCATCCCCTATCGCGTGGAGATCTCCCCGGATGACGACCGCGCGCTGGTTTCTGCCATTGAAGCGGTTTCGCAAATGATAAGGCTGGCCGAAACCGCGCCCACGGATGGCTATGGGCTGCTGGCACGCGCGCGGGCCGATCTGCCGCGCTTGGCCGAAGCGCTCCGCGCCGAGGGCTTCTGGGGCGGTACCGCCCGGATCGAGATCGCCGGGGAGGATGTGAACCGGCGCGGCGCTGCCCCGCCCGAGGCCGATCCAGCCAACCCCTTGCCGGTCGCAATCATCCTGACACCCGGCCCGCGCTACCGCATCGCCCAGCTCCTGCTGCGCGCCGAACCCGCCGACCAGGATAGGCTGCTGGAACAGGCCGCCGCCGAGCTTAGCATCGCTGAAGGCGATCCTGCCCGCCCCGCTGATATCCTCGCCGCTGAGGAAGCGCTGCTGCTGGCACTGCGCCGCGCAGGCTACCCCTTGGCGAGTGTCGTGGCACGGGACGCGGTGGTGGATCATGGCACCAAGACCATGGACATCACCTGGCGCATCGCGCCGGGGCCGCTTGCGGATTTCGCGCGGCCAAGTGTCGCGGGCACCACGCGCACCAATCCCGCGCTGTTGGAAAGGCTGGCGGCGCGGCGGCTGGCAGGCCAGCCCTATTCGCCCGAAAGGCTGGAACGCGCCCGCCGTGCCATGATGGGGCTTGGCGTTTTCGGCTTTGTGCGGGCCGAGGAAGGCCAGGCTTTGGACCCTGCCGGGCGCCTGCCGGTGCATTTCCAGGTGCAGGAACGCCCGCGCCACGCGGTGGGTGGTCGTTTTGGCTTCGAGACGAATTACGGCCTGACCGCCAGCGCCTTCTGGGAAGATCGCAATATTTTTGGTGGCGCTGAAAGGCTCCGCCTGGAAACTGAGGTTGCGCGCATCGGGGAAACCGGGATTGAGAACGCGACCTACCGCGCCTTTGCCACGCTGCGCACGCCGGAATTTCTGGGGCGCGATCTGCAAAGCACCGCACAAATCGGCGCGGTGCGCGAAAGGCTGCGCGCCTATGATCGTGACGCCGCCTTGGCATCCTTCATCCTGGAACATCGGCTATCGGATACCATGGCTGTCGCGGCGGGACCGAACTACGAAGAAGGGCGCATTGGCCGCGATGGGGATATGGAAGCCTTTCGGCTTTTCGGGCTGACGGGCATTTTTCGCTACGACACTACGACCAACCCGCTTGACCCGCGCCAGGGCCAGCGCTTCACCTTCAACGCGACCCCTTACTATTCGGCGATGGATGCAAATAGCTTCACGCGCATCCTGGCGATTGGCACCAGCTACTTCGACATCCTGGGCAATGGTGACAGTGTTTTGGCGCTGCGCGCGGCGCTTGGCAGCGCACCGGGGGCGGATCGGGATGAGATCACTTTGGACAAGCGCTTCTATGCCGGCGGGGGCGGTTCCGTGCGCGGCTATACTTATCAATCCATCGGGCCGCGCGATGCCGCCAATCGGCCCCTGGGCGGGGCGAGCCTGGTGGAAACGAGTCTGGAATGGCGCCAAAGAATCAGCCGAAGCTGGGGCATGGCGGCGTTTCTGGATGCGGGCTCGGTCGGGGAAGAAGCCAAGCCGGATTTCAGCCGGCTGCGTGCCGGCACCGGGCTTGGGATACGCTATCTGACCGCCATCGGGCCGCTGCGTTTCGATGTCGGCGTGCCTTTGGATCGGCAAAAGGATGATCCATCCTTTGCGATCTATATCGGCTTTGGGCAGGCTTTTTGACATGCGGCATCTGCGCCGCCTGCTGATCCTGGTTTTGGCGATCCCGCTGGTGATTGCGGCCCTACTGGGTGGCCTGCTCGCCTGGGTGCAATGGGGCAATGGCGCAGCAGCGCTGGCGGGGCTTGCAGGGCGCTTTGTGCCGGGGCTTGTGATTGAAGGGCTTGCGGTGACGTTGCCGCGAGAGGTCCGTGCCGCGCGCATCACCCTCGCCCATGAGGGCAGTATCTGGCTTGAGGTCGCGGCACCGCGCATCGCCTTTGATCTGGCAGCGCTTTGGCAAGGCGAAGCGCATGTGCAGGCCGTGACGGCGGAGCGAATCACACTTTCTCGCCTGCCCGCTTCTGATGCGACTGAGGCACGCAATGGCCCGTTGCTGCCATCCCTGCCGCATCTGCCTTTGGGCGTGCGGATTGACCGCGTGGCGATTGCGGAAATCACCGTGGCCGAGGGCGTTTTTGGCCAGGGCTTTCGCGCGGGACTTGAAGGCAAGGCAGTGCTGAAGGCCGCGCGGCTTTCGGGCGATGTCGCGCTCTCGCGCCTGGATGCGCCGGGTGAGGCGCGGCTTGAATTGGACCTTTCCCCCGGTGCGGATCGGCTTTTCGCGAAGCTCGATCTGGCGGAACCGCCGGGCGGGGTGATCGCCGCAGCACTTGGTGTGGCGTCCGAACCCGCTGAGGTGACCTTGCGCCTGCAAGGCCCGGCCAGCGGTGCGGCGTTGAGCGCTGTGGCACAGCTTGGCAACGCGGCAGAGGCAGCGCTTTCCGGCACTATCGGCGCCGATGCGCGCGGCGCGGGGTTTGCGCGGCTTGCGGGCCATGTCGCCGCAGCGCCCTTGCTGCCGGCAGCACTTGCAGAAGCGCTGGCACGCCTGGATTTCGCGCTGGATGCGGCGCGCGATCGCGCGGGCGTCATCACGCTCCGCGAAGTGGTGGCGAAGGCGCCGCTTGGCGAAGTGACCCTTGCCGGCAGGCTTGATCCAAAGCGCGAGGATACAGCGCTGCAAGGCACCCTTACGCTCGGTGCAAGCGCGATGCTGGCCGCCCATGTGCCGGAGGAGATCGCCTGGGAAGCAGCCAGCGCGCGATTTCAGCTGGATGGCAGGCTGACTGCGCCGCATCTTGCACTGGATGCCGAAATGCAAGGCTTTTCCAGCAGTATCGCGGAACTGGGCGCCGCCCTTGGCGCGACCCCGCGCCTGAGCCTGCAGGCCCGCGCACCGACACGCATTGAAAGCCTGACCCTGATCGGCGCCGGCAATGAACTCACCGCTTCGGGCGATGTCGGCGAAAGCCTTGATCTTCGCTTCGGTTTGCGCCTTGGCGATCTTGCGCTATTGGTGCCGGAATTGGCCGGCGCCTTGACTGCGGAAGGCCATCTGCATGGCGCGCGCGATGATCCTTCGATCACCCTGAAAGCGCGGGGCGAGAGCATCACGCGTGGCGCTGAGGTGCTTGCCGCGCCAAGCCTTGACCTGGTCCTGGAAACGCCCCTGTCGCGCCCGCGCGCGGAGGCGCGGCTTGAGGCGATTTATGCTGGGCAGCCGCTGACACTGACACTTTCCGGCGTGCCGGAAGGAAGCGCGCTCAGGATCAATCAGCTTGAAGCGGCTTTTGGTGCGGCACGGCTTTCGGGGCGCGGTTTGCTGGATGTGCAAAAGCCGCTTTTCGATGGCGCGCTGTCACTTGCCATTCCCGATCTGGCGCCTTTTGGCGATATCTTCGGCCAGAACATGACCGGCAGCCTGTCATTGGAAGCCGAAGGGCACGATGCCGGTGGCGCGCAGCAGGTCAAGGCCAGGCTGCATGCCCCAGATGCCAGCTTCAATGGACGCAAGCTTGCCTTGCGTGTCGAACTTGCCGGCGGGCTGGATGATGCCAAGGCCAGCTTCACCTTGCGCCATGGCGAAGCAGAACTTGCGGGTGAAGCGACACTCGGCCTGACCGGTGCGGCACGCATCGTCACGCTGCCCAACCTCTCGCTTGCCTATGGCGCGGAGCAGGTGAAGCTCGCCGCGCCCGCGCGCATCGAAATCTCGCCCGATGGGCGCGTGAGCATTGCTGAGACGAATATCACCAGCAATCGCGGCGGCAGGCTCAGGCTGGGAGGTTTCTGGAGCGAGGCTGAGATGGCGTTAAGGGCATCGCTCACGGCACTGCCCATTGCGCCCTTCGCCGCATTGCTGGTGCCGGAAGCGAAATTGGCGGGCACGCTCACCGGTGAGGCGCGGGTGGATGGCACGGCTGACGAGCCCCGTTTTGAGATCAAATTGGAAAGCACCGCCATCACCAGCGCCATGCCAGCGGCGCGTGGCTTGCCGCCCTTGCGCCTTTCGGTGAACGCCAATGGCACGGCAGCGGGGGCGGAAGCACGCGCTTCGGTCACTGGCGGGAATGTGGTGCGGCTGGCTGCCACGGCGCGGCTGGCAGGGCTTGCGCCTGACGCTGCCCTTTCCGGCAGCATCACCGGGCGGCTTGATCTGGAAAGCCTGATGCAGCCCTTGCTCGCTGCCGGGGCGCAGCGCCTGACCGGCATTGCCAATCTCAATCTGCGCCTGCAAGGCAGCCTGGCCGCGCCGCGCTTGGGCGGCGATGCCAGTATCGCCAATGGCAATTTTCGCGATTTGCAGCATGGCGTGACGTTGAATGAAATCACCGCCGCCATCACCGTGGATGATCGGCGCTTCAACCTGACGCGCTTTGCCGCGCGCACGGCGGGCGGGGGCAGCCTGGGCGGTTCTGGCACGCTGGATCTTGGCAAGCCGCGTTTCCCTTATGAGTTGCGCCTGACTGCCACCGCTGCGCGCCCGGTCAATTCCGATCTGGGCAATGCCACCTTGGATGGTGTGCTGAGCTTGGCGGGTGAGGCTCTCGGCGACAGTCGGCTTTCCGGCAAGCTATTGGTGCAGCGCGCGGAATTGCGCATTCCGGACCGGTTGCCGCCTTCAATCCGAACCCTGCCCGGGGTGCGCGAAAGGGGCCAACGCCCGCCCGGTGTGGCGCCCTTGACGCCACCGGCAGGCGGCGATGCGCCTGAGGCCGATCTGCCGCCCATTGCGCTTGATCTGACCATTGAAGCGCCGCGCGCGATTTTCCTCCGCGGGCGCGGCCTGGACGCCGAATTGGGCGGCGAGATTCGCGTTGGCGGAACCTTAGCGGCGCCCTTGCTTGCAGGTGGCTTCATGCTGCGCCGGGGGACGCTGGTTGTGCTGGATCGGCGGCTTGACCTCAACCGCGCCAATATCAGCTTCGATGCCGGCGGGATCATGCCCAATCTTGATGTGCTGGCGACCTCTCGCGCTGAGGAGGTGGAGGTGAATGTCGCGGTGGAAGGCCCGGCGCGTGATCCGAAAATCAGCTTCACCTCCAACCCCGAATTGCCGGCGGATGAGGTGCTGGCGCGGCTGCTGTTTGGCCGTCGCGGGGGCGAGCTTTCGCCCTTCCAGATGCTGCGCCTGGCCGAAGCGCTTGCCGGCACGACAGGCCGCCCCCTGCCGGGACCTGGCGGGGTGATGGAGCGCATCCGCCGCACCTTGGCGCTTGATCGGCTTTCCATCGGTCAGGAGAAGGAAGGCGAGCAGCGCGCCGGGCGGGAACCGGGTGCCACATTGGAGTCCGGGCGCTATGTGGCGGATGGGGTATTTATCGGCGTGAAGCAAAGCGCCGATGGCGGGCCGCCCCGCGTGGGCGTGCAGATAGACCTGACGCGAAGGCTGAGGCTGGAGGCGGAAAGTGGCGGGAATAGTCTTGCCGGTGATCGGGTGGGGATTGGGTTTGAGATTGAATATTGATCGCCCCGCCCCTGGCACTCTTCGCCTGGGAGTGCCAAGTTACGTCTCGATGACAAGAGCATGGAATAATAGGGTGTTCAGGGCATGATCCGCTACGAATTGCGCTGCGATCAGGCGCATGAATTCGATGGCTGGTTCAAGGATAGCGCGGCTTTCGATAAGCTCGCAGCCGCAGGGCTTGTGGAATGCCCGCATTGTGGCCCAGCCAAGGTGGCGAAGCGCCTGATGGCGCCGGCCATCCCGAAAAAGGGCCGCCCGGCGCGCAATGCCAAGCCCGAAGCCCTGCCCGCACCGGTGGCGGAAGCCCCTGCCCCCCCGCCCGCGCCCCCACCTGCGCCCCCTGCGCTTCCCGCAGCGGCGCTGGCCGCCATGCCGGCGGAACTGCGCTCCATGCTGCGGCATATGCGGACCGAGATTGAGAAGAATTGCGATTATGTCGGCGGCGATTTCGCCGAAGAAGCGCGCAAGATCCATCATGGCGAGGTCGAAGCCCGCGGCATTTTCGGCGAAGCGACTGAGGATGAAGCCGAGGCGCTGCGCGAAGAGGGGATCGACATTGCGCGCATCCCCTGGGTGCCGCCTTCGGATGCCTGATCAGACGACGCGCTGCGCGGTTTTTGATCTGGATGGCACGCTGGTGGATAGCGCGCCCGATATCCATGCTGCGCTTGATCGGCTGATGGCGCGCCGCCAGCTACCTGGCTTTGCGCGGGCCGAGGTTGTGGGGATGATCGGCGATGGCGTGCGTGTTTTGCTGGAACGCGCCCATGCCGCGCGTGGCCTTCCGCTGGATGAGGCAAGCCTTGATCATTTCATGGCTGATTACGAAGCCAATGCGGCGGTGCTGACGCGGCCCTTCGCTGGCATTCCCGAATTGCTGGGCGGCTTGCGCGATGCAGGCTGGCAGCTTGCGGTCTGCACCAATAAGCCGGAAGCCGCGGCGCGTGTCTTGCTGTCAGGGCTTGGGCTTGATGGTCATTTCAGCGCGCTTGGCGGCGGCGACAGCTTCCCCATGCGCAAGCCCGATCCGGGGCATTTGCGCGCAACCCTGGCTGCCGCCGGCGCTGCGCCCGAGGCCGCTGTGATGATCGGCGATCACCGCAATGATATCGAAGCAGCCCGCGGTGCCGGCGTGCGCGCAATTTTCGCGGGCTGGGGCTATGGCCCGCATAGCATGGCCGGTGGCGCGCCGATTGCCGCTGATGTGGCGGCGCTGCGTGCCCTGCTCAGCTAAAGCCGCTATCTAAGCTTTTGTAATTCCATCCGCATGGTGCCGAAGATGGTGCTTGCGAATTCAACGCGAACCGGGATGGGCGGCAGGCGCGGATCAACTTTGGCAAGCCACGCCGTGGCCATCCGAGGCTGCGTGGCGCGGGCAGGATCATCGCCAATGCGTACCCCCGCCACCAGCCGGCTTTCCAAGCCGCATTGGAGGGACTCGATTTCCCTCCCCGCATGGCTGATGCGGACGGACCCGATGGTACGAGATGACAAATCCAATCGTCGCCTGCCATCAAAAATCGGGCCGGTCAGATCGCAGCGGCCCGTTTGCGTGACCGTGCGCGACATGAGCGCAAGGGCTGAAAGCATATCAATAGCGCCCCGCCGCGCTGGAAGGGGTACGGGTTCATTCGTGGCACCCTCTGGCGGTTCCATTTCCAGCGGTTGGGGCATGCCATCGCGGTAGAGCAAAACCATGCGCCTGGCATCGCCGCGCCAATTGCCCTCGGCCTGGAAACGCTGCGGGGCAACACCTTCTGCGCGCCAGGCGCCTTCCACCTCTGAACGTATCTCATGCGGGGCAAAAAGCCTGCCGATGCCAATCGCCCGACTGACCGAGCGCATCCAATAGCCATCGGGCCGGGTTTCGAATTGGGCGGCGATTTCGACCACGGCGATCCCGGTTTGGGTGACCTGGTAAATCGCCTCCACCGCCCGGGCAGGCGAAAGCCCGGCGGGTGCTAAGGCCAGAAGCAAGGCAAGGCAGGGCTGCAATAGAAAACGCATCATACCCAAGTTTAGCAATAAACACGCCGGAAGAGAATGACTTTATGATGCGCGCGCCAGCGCCATTGCGGGCCTTGGCATGGTTGTGAGAATCAGCGGTAGGCGAGCGAAAAACTCAAGCTCGGCGCGGTTTTGGCGTTCAAGCCGCGCCAGGGCCGTAGCGTAATCAGAATGTGATCGCGCCGGCGCCACCCCTGACAGCACCGGCCTTTCATTGAAGCGCGGCAGCGCCCCGGCAAGCGTAAGGCCGAATAGCGCGAGAAGCCTTTGGGCAAACACATCCAAAGCCTCCATCCGGCCGAGCAGATAGGGGTGGCGCTGCAACGCTGCCGTAATGCCGTGCCGGTCCGTGGCATTGAATAGCGTGCGCAATTGCGCATCCTGGCAATGTACTGCGAATTCCGGCACCGCATCCAGCGCCTGATTGAGCGTGAGCGCGCTGAGCGCGGCATGTTCAGGATGGTCCGGCGTGCCGCGAATATAGTCGTAAAGGGAGACAATGCGTTCCAGCGGCTGCCGCAAGACGGCCGCGAAGGCAACCGGGCGTGGAGCGTACTCCACCAACGGATGGGCCACGCCATAATGGCCTGCGATCAGGATTGCCTGGGGATACATACCCTTATCCTTGGCGAGGGCAGCCGCCAGCCCGGCCTCTCCGCCATATTCCGCCACAAGATCGGCGTGGAAAAAGGCGCGATCGCCGAAGGTGTATTTCAACATGCGGTTGATAGTGGTGCCGCCGGTGCGGGGAAGGTGAAGAAAGCATAAAATCGGCATCCCAGAGATGGGATCCGCAAAATCTTCCTTTAATATTATAGTCATTTCCTGGGTCTTGCAGAAGACCCAAGTAAATACCGACCAGATCATAACATTCGGTTTCACCCACCGCTGGCAGAGGCGGAAGGGAGACCCGAGCTTGACGGGGTAGCCCCTGCGCCCTTAAAGCAGCGCTTAGTCGGGCGCGTAGCTCAGCGGTAGAGCATTCGCTTCACACGCGAAGGGTCACAGGTTCAATCCCTGTCGCGCCCACCATTCCTACCCTCAATATGATTTTGGCAGGCCGAGCACTTTTTCGGCGATATGGCTCAGGATCAGCTCTCGGCTGACCGGGGCAATGCGCGGGATCATGCTTTCGCGGAAATAGCGTTCAACCTGGTATTCCTGGGCATAGCCCATGCCGCCATGGGTCAGCACGGCGGCTTCCGCCGCGGCGAAGCCGGCCTCAGCCGCCAGATATTTGGCGGCATTGGCTTCAGCACCGCATTCTCGACCGGCATCATAGAGCGCAGCCGCCTTCATGGTCAGCAAGCCCGCCGCTTCCAATTGCGCCCAGCAGCGCGCCAGCGGGTGCTGGATACCCTGATTCTGGCCGATGGGCCGGCCAAAAACCTCACGCGTGCGGGCGTAATTCGCGGCGCGGGAAAGCGCCGCCTGGCCGATACCAACCGCTTCCCCCGCGATCAGGATGCGTTCGGGGTTGAGGCCATGCAGGATCAGGCGAAAGCCTTCACCGTCTGCGCCGATGCGGTCTTCTTCCGGCACTTCCAACCCGTCAAAGAACAGCATGTTCGAATCAACGCCATGCCGGCCCATCTTGTGAATGAGCCGCACCTCCACCTTGGCGCGATCCAAAGCGGTGTAGAAAAGCGTCAGCCCATCGGTCTTGCGCTTCACCTGATCAAGCGGCGTGGTGCGCGCCAGCAGCAGGATGCGATCCGCGACCTGCGCTGTGGAAATCCAGATCTTCTGACCATTGATGACATAGCGATCACCGCGCTTTTCGGCGCGCGTCTTGAGTTCCGTCGTGTTGAGGCCAGTATTGGGTTCTGTCACGCCGAAACAGGCTTTTTCCGTCCCAGCGATCAGCGGCGGCAGAAATCGTTTTTTCTGCGCGGGCGTACCGAAGACCACCACGGGGTTCAGGCCAAAGATATTCATGTGAATGGCCGAAGCGCCCGACATACATGCACCGCTTTCCGCCACCGCCTGCATCATCACAGTCGCTTCCGAAATCCCCAAGCCAGCACCGCCAAATTCTTCCGGCATGGCAATGCCAAGCCAGCCACCGGCGGCGACCGCGCGATAAAACTCCTCCGGAAAGCGTGCTTCCTGGTCAATCTTCAGCCAGTAATCATCGCCGAAATCGGCGCAGAGTTTCAGGATTTGCGCGCGGAGTTCTTGTTGCGCTTCAGTGGTTGAATACTGCACGGAACCATCCTTGGGTCGGTCTTGATGCGAAATTGCGTTTTTGCCGCTGCCCGGTCAATCGCACGGAATTGCCTTCGCTGCTGCTCTCGGGCACAAGCCGCGTTGGGAGCACATCATGACCGAAATCACCCCTGCCCTGCCCGATCGGCTTTCCAATGACCCAAGCAGCCCCTTTTATGATGAGGCGCTGCTGAGCCGTGGCGTGGGCATTCGCTTCAAGGGCCAGGAAAAGACCAATGTGGAGGAATACTGCGTCTCGGAAGGCTGGGTCCGGGTCAGCCTCGGCAAGGCCACAGATCGGCGCGGCAAGCCGCTGACGATGAAACTGACCGGGATTGTGGAGCCTTATTTGCGCTGAATTTCACCCACTCGCCCCATCCAATTCCGCTACCGCTGCCGCATCCAAGGTCAACGCCGCGGCCTTCACCAGATCCGCCACTTGGGCAGAGGTGGTGGCACTCGCGATCGGCGCGGCAAGCCCAGGACGCCCCTTGAACCAGGCAAGCGCAACCTGCGCCGGTGTGGCGGCCATGCGTGCCGAAACATTGTCCAAAGCGGCCAGCACTTTTAGCCCCTCTTCATTCAGGTATTTCCCCGCCCCCCGCGCCCCGCGCGGGCTTTTGCCGAGATCGGCTTCGCTGCGATACTTGCCGGACAAAAAGCCAGAGGCGAGCGAGTAGTAGGGAATTACGCCAACTGCTTCGGCGGCGCAAAGCGGCAGCATATCGGCTTCAATCCCGCGTTCCAGCAGATTGTAATGCGGCTGCATGGTCTGGTAGCGCGGCAGGCCATGCTTGGCGCTAATATCCAGCGCTTCCTTGAAGCGCGCAGCAGAGAAATTGGAAGCGCCAATGGCGCGCACCTTGCCCGCCTTGATCATCTTATCGAAGGCAGCGAGCGTTTCTTCCTGCGGCACGCTCTCATCATCGCGATGGGACTGATAAAGATCAATCACATCCGTCCCAAGCCGCTTCAGCGATGCTTCAACGGCGCTGGCAAGATAAGAAGGTGAAAGCCCCTTGCCGATGCCGGGCATTTCCATGCCTGCCTTGGACAGGATCAGCACATCATGGCGGCGCCCGCGCGCCTTCAGCCATTCGCCCATAATGGTCTCGGACTCGCCGCCTTTGTTGCCCGGCACCCAATAGGCATAGACATCAGCGGTATCGAGCGCATTGAGCCCGCGTTCCACCAGCTCATCCAGAATCCGGAAGGATTGCGCCTTGTCCAAGGTCCAGCCAAAGACATTGCAGCCGAAAATCACGGGCGGAACGAAAATGCCGGAACGGCCGAGTTCGATCTTTTGCATCTGATGCTCCTGTTTGAACGCAAGATTGCCGGCTTTGCGCGGCGCCGGAAAGGGGGGCGGGCAAGGGCTGCACTTTGTCTTGCAAAAACGCTGTCTGATAGGGCAGAACGGCATTAAAGCAATTCATAAAGGAGGCGCCGCCATGGCCGGGAAGAAGCTGCCAGAACGTTCATTCCAGGAACTCTATCGTGACGACCCTGAGCGCGCCGATGCGCTGGTCTGGGGCCGACGCGGCGCCTTTCAGGGTGCGGCGCTTGCCGCCATGGGTGCGGCCTTGGGTGCCACCATCCCCTTCGCGCGCAATATGCCAGGCGGCCTGGTGCCAGCGGCCTTGGCGCAGGGGGCCGCTCAGCCGCAATTCCTACAAATGGAAGGCAAGGCGCCGCTGATCATGCAGGGCGAGCGCCCGCTTTGCGCCGAGACGCCCGAGCATTTATTGGATGACCCGATCACCCCCGCCGACAAATTCTTCATCCGCAACAATGGCAATACGCCGGAAGCCGCCGCCGATCCGCGCGCCTGGAAAATCCGCATTGATGGCGAAGTGAATGCGCCAATCGAACTCACCATCGCCGAGCTTGAACAGCGCTTTGAAGTGGTGACGCGCCAGTTGCAAATGGAATGCGGTGGCAATGGGCGTTCAGCTTTCTCGCCCCAGGCGGCGGGGAATCAATGGGGCAATGGTGCCGTCTCAAACGCGGAATGGACTGGCGTGCGGCTGCGGGATGTGCTGCGTGCCGCGGGTGTGAAGGACAGCGCCAAATTCACCGGCCAGCATGGCGCCGATACCCATCTTTCCGCGCAAGGGCCGGCGATCAGCCGCGGCATGCGGATTGAAAAGGCGCTGGATGAGGATACGCTGATCTGCTTTCGCATGAATGGTGCGGCGATTCCGCAAATCCATGGCGCGCCGGCGCGGCTGATTGTGCCGGGCTGGCCGGGTTCGCTCAGCCAGAAATGGTTCACACGCCTTGAAGTGCTGAACGCGCCCCATACCGGGCGCGGCATGGGCGGCACATCCTATCGCATCCCCGTCCGCCCGATCGTGCCCGGCAGCCGCAATAATGGCGCCGATTTCGTGGAGATGGAGAGCATGCCAGTGCGCTCCGTGCTCAGCAGCCATGCGCATGGTTCGCGGCTTCCAGCGGGCACACGCAGCCTGGATATTCGTGGCCATGCTTGGGCCGGGGATTTGAGTGTGCGCGATGTGCATGTTTCGACCGATTTCGGCCAAAGCTGGCAGGCGATGCAGGTGGCCGCACCCCCCAATCGGCATTCCTGGCAGCGCTGGCAGGGCCGCATCGCATTGCCATCTGATGGATATTACGAGATCTGGTACCGTGCGACGGATAGCAATGGCCGCTTGCAGCCGCATGTGGCGGCCAATTGGAATCCGCAAGGCTATGGCGCCAATCCGATCAGCCGTGTCGCCATTCTGATCGGCTGAACCTGCCATGCGCTTGCTGCATTACGTGGCGGTGGCCCTTCTGGTCGCCGCGCCCGCAACGGTCGCGCAAACGCCTGATCTCGCGCAGCGCCAGGCGGAAGCTGCTGCTGCCCTGGCGGATCGTCAGGAAGAAGAAACCGTGCTGGCGGAAGGCGAAGGCCGTTCTGAAGTATTCGGCTATTGCACCGCCTGCCACAATACCGCGCTGATCCGGCGCAGCGCCTTCACGCGCGAACGCTGGGATGAGCTGATGGATTGGATGGCGGAAAAGCACGAGATGAATCCGCTGGAAGGCGAATTCCGCGATTCCATCGTGGATTATTTGGCGCGTCATTACGGGCCACGGGCGCGTAGTCCACGTGGGGGCAATCCGTTCCTGAACTGACACAGGGCGGTGCTGCGTCCTGTATGCGCCACGCGCGAAGACAGGCAGCGCGGTGCGGTGCATAATGCGTTTCTGTCAGACCACGGCATGATCTGGCAGGAAGGAACACGCAAAGGACAGCATGAAATGAACGCACCCGGTCCCAATCGCAGTTTTCTTTTCGCCCCGGGTGACCATCCGCGCCGGGCGGAAAAAGTGCTTCAGCTGGGCGCTGATGCCGCCATTTTGGATTTGGAAGATGCGGTCGCCATCGCCGCCAAGCCGGCGGCGCGCGGGGCGGTGCTAGCAGCTTTGGAAAACCCGCGCCAATGCCGCGCCTATGTGCGCGTCAATGCCTTTGATACGCCATTCTGCTTTGGTGACCTGCATGCCGTGATCGGCGGCACGCTGGATGGCATTGTTCTACCCAAGCTGGAGGATTCTGGCCAATTGCTTGCCGTGGATTGGATGATTGGCAATCTGGAAGCCGAACGCGGCCTGCCCGTGGGCGGCATAGACCTTATGCCTATTGTTGAAACCGCACGCGGGCTGGTGGCGCTCCGCGATTTGGCACGCGCTGCGGCGGCGCTGCCTTCTGGCCGCGTCAGGCGGCTGGCCTTTGGTGCGGGGGATTACACCACCGATCTCGGCATTACCTGGACGCTCACAGAGGATGAATTGACGCCCGCACGCAGCGAATTCGTCCTCGCCTCCCGCGCGGCCGGCCTTGAGCCGCCGATTGATACGGTGTTTATCGAATTGCGTGAGGCCGCCGCGTTCGAGGCATCTTGCACGCGTGGCGCGATACTAGGCTTTCAGGGCAGGCTGTGTATCCACCCGGATCAGATCGCGCCCGCCAATGCGGCCTATTCTCCGCCTGATGCGGAAATCACCCGTGCCAAGCGGATTGTTGAAGCCTTCGCAGAAGCGGAAGCGGGTGGGCTTGCCTCCATCCAGGTGGATGGGCGCTTCGTGGATTACCCGATTGTGCAAAAGGCAGAACGCATTCTGGCGATTGCGGCAAAGATCGCGGCCAAGAAAGGCTGACGCGCCCCGGCTTGCGCGTCATCCCAAGCAGGTCTCTTAGCGCGGCGCGGGCTGCCCCGGCGCTTGCGGGCGTGGTCCATCGCCGCGGTGGCCACGGCGCTGCACTTCGGCGCGCGTCAACGCGCCATCACCATCCGCATCCATGGAGCGGAACATGGCGTCCGCCATCACGCGCAATTCAGGCAAACTGATCTTGCCATCCAGATCCGCATCCACGAAGCGGAAGCGCGCCGCCTGGCGTGTTTCCATGCGCTCGCGCATGCCCTCTGGCGGGCCACGGCCTTCGCCACGGCGGGCGGCATAGAAGGTGCGGATTTCTTCGATCGTCAGGCCACCATCCTTATTGGCGTCAATCTCTACGAAGCGCGCGGCAAGCCAGGCATTGGCTTCGTCACGCGTCACCTTGCCATCATTATTGGCGTCGGCGCGCGCAAAAGCCTCGCCCGCGGCGAAGCCCATCATGCCATCGCCACGCTGGCCGTGATGCATCTGATGAGGCCCTGGGCCTTGCGGGCCTGGGCCGGGTTGCGCGCTGGCCAAACCTGCTGCGCCAAGGGCGAAGATAGAAGCCAGCACAAGGGTCCGGGTTGTTCTTGAAGACATATCAAACTCCTGCAAACGGCGAGATGCCGTGCGACACCCTTGCGCCCCTTTTGTAACGCGCGCATTGCGCCAACGCAGGGCACAGGTGAAGAAAGGTAACCGGGTCAGGGTGTACCGCCCTGCCCCAAATCCCACCACATGCCGGTAAAGGCCAAGATACCCTCCCGCGCCGGGGCGATCAGGAAATGCTCATCGGGCCCGTGTTGCTTGCAGCCATTATAGGAATGCGGCACCCAAACCAGCGGCACGCCGATATGATCCACAAACACATCCCCCGGCAGGCCGCCCGATGAATTGGGGATGATCTGCACGCGCTTGCCCAGCGTTTTCTGCATGCTTTCCTGCGCCCAACGCACCCAGGGGTGATTGGGTGGCGTGCGGGAAGCGGCCATGCGCACCCCGGCATTTTCAATCACAATATCGCCAAAGCCCTGTTCATTCAGATGGCGACGCAAAGATGCCTCAAAGCTATTCGGGTCCGTATCCACCGTGTAGCGGATATGGCAGGTGGCGCGCGCATCGGGCGCCACCGCATTCACCGGCGCATCCGGCTTGCCGGAGAGCATGGCGAGCACGATAAAACTATTCCAGCCATAGATTTTCTCAGCAGGCGTCAGGCCGGGCTCGCCCCAATCGGCGTCAATGGTGGCAGCCCCTTCCCCGCCGCCCACCGGGCAGCCATCCAGCACGCCGCGCACTTCGGCCGGTACGCCATTTTGTGGCAGCCAATCGCGCACCAGGATTTTGCCGCGTGGATCAATAATGGCGCCAATCGCGTGGCTCATGCGAATGGCGGGGTCCGTGGTCAGCCCGCCCCAATGGCCGGAATGCACACCGCCAGCGCGCAGCTTCAGCACCAAGTCAAACTGAAAAATCCCGCGCGTGCCCGTGGCGATGGTGGGCACTTCGGGCTCAACGCGCGGCCCGTCTGACGCGATCAGCACATCAGCCGCCAGCATGTCACGATGGGCCGCGACGAATTCACGCAAGCCGCGTGACCCGCGTTCTTCCGCCATTTCCAGAATGATCTTCACATTGAAGCCAAGTCGGCCACCGCGTTCGGCCAGCACCGCTTCAAGCGCTGCGATATTCAGCGCGTGCTGGCCCTTATTGTCGGCGGAGCCGCGGCCATACCAACGGCCATCTTCTTCGCATAATTCCCAAGGCTTCAGCCCTGGGCGCCATTGCTCATCCAGGCCGCGCACCGTGTCACCATGGCCGTAGAGCAGCACGGTGGGCTTCGCCGCGTCTTCAATCCGCACCCCCGTCAAAATCGGGCCAAAGCCTTCCAGCGGATTGGGATGGATGGTGACGGCAAAGCCCAGCCTTTCCAGCCAAGGCCCAATGGCGCCTTCCAGATAATGGCGCAAATCAGCCTCATGGCCTGGTTCCTGCGCGGTGGAGGGGATGGCGACAAGATCGGTCAGCAATTTCTTGTAGCTGCCATCATCGAAAAAACTCGCGGCGCGGGCAAGCGCGCCTTCACGGGTCTGCATCACGCACCTCAAACGATTTGATTGAACAAGGCGGTTTCACCACGCCATTGCCGGTTCAGATTTTCCATCATCATATCCAGCACATTGTCTTCGTATTTATGCGTCTCACCGCCGGTATGGGGCGTGATCAGCACATTGGGCATGGTCCAAAGCGGGCTGGCTTCCGGCAGGGGTTCATCGACCGTCACATCCAAAGCGGCGCCGGCGATGCGCCCGGCCTGCAAGGCAGCGATCAGCGCCGGTTCATCCACCACACGCCCGCGTGCGACATTCACCAGATGCGCGGTTGGCTTCATGGCGGCAAGCGCGGCAGCGCCAATCAGGCCACGCGATTCATCCGTCAGCGGGCAGGCCAGCACGACGAAATCCGCGCGCGGCAGAAGGGCGGGCAGGTTCTGGAAGGAATGCACCTCATCCGCGCCATTGGCGCCGGCCTGCGCATCACGGCGCACGCCAATCACCTGCATATCCAAGGCCTTGCAGATGCGGGCAATGCGCCCGCCAATGCGGCCCGTGCCCACCACAATCACCGTCTTGCCGCCGGCTTCATCCTCGCGCTTCGTGAAATCGCCCATCATGCCGCGCCAGAAGCGCTTGGCCTGATTGTCGCGCGCTTCCGGCACGCGACGCAGAATGCCCAGCATCAGCGCAATCGCATGTTCACTCACGGCATTGGCATTGCAGCCCTGAGCACTCGCCAGCCGAACACCCGCCGCGCGCAGCGCATCGCGGTCATATTGATCCGTCCCGGCGCTGGCGGATTGCACAAAACGCAAGCGGGGCGACAGCTTCGGCAAATCATTCCGCCACAGCCCGGAACAGACCAGCACATCCGCGCCCGCGATCCGCGCATCCAGATCATCCCGATTGCGCACTTCAAAGAAATCAATCCCCGCGCCGCGCAGCGCGAAGCGATCAGCAAAGCGATAGGCGACATGGGCGAAGCAAATGGTCATTTTCTCGCGCGGCGGCAGCATGGGGTTCTCCTGGTCTTGCTCCGCCAGACCCTGAAGCGCCCAAGGCAGCCGCGCAAGGGGTGGCGCTTGACGGCGGGGCTATAGGGAAGCTTCCATGCTGAGGGCAGAACGGGACAAACCCGCCAGAAAGCCCAACGGGAGGAAGCATCATGAAGCGTCTTTTGGCGGCCCTTGCCGCGCTATTCCTTGGCTTGGCCCAGCCCGCCGCCGCGCAGGATTTCCCCAATCGCCCCATCAATATGATCGTGGTCTTTGCCCCCGGCGGCGCCACTGATGTGCTGGCGCGCATCGTGGCCGATCACATGATGAAGACGCTGAACCAGCGCGTGACGGTGGAAAATGTCTCCGGCGCCGGGGGCACCATTGGCGGGGCGCGCGGCGCGCAAGCGGCACCGGATGGCTATACGCTGACGGTGGGCAGCCTGGGCAGCCATTCGGCCGCACCTTCGATTTATCGGGCCATCCAATATGACCCGCGCGAATTGCAGCCGATTGGGCTGATTGCCGGCACACCGCTGTTTTTCGTGGTGCGCAATGGCTTGCCGGCGCAGACCATGCAGGAATTCCTGGCGCGAGTCCGCGCCAATCCGGGCCAGGTTTCCAATGCCAATGCGGGGATTGGTTCCACCAATCATTTGGCCTGTTCGCTATTTGCGCATCTGACCGGCGCGCGGATGAATGAAATCCCCTATCGCGGCGAAGGCCCCGCTTTGAATGATATTGTGGCGCAGCAGGTGGATAGCGCCTGCCTGCTGGCCCCCGCCGCCGTGCCGCAAATCCAGGCCGGCACCATGCGCGGCCTGCTGACGGCGGCGACCACACGGAACCCCAATGCGCCGGGCGTGCCATCCGCGCCCGAAGCCGGGGTACCTGACTATATCTTCCAAGGCTGGAACGCGATTTTCGCGCCGCGCGGCACGCCAGCGCCGGTGGTGCAGAAGCTGGATGAGGCGTTGCGCGCTGCGCTGAATGACTCTGCCATCCGCAAGCGCATTGAAGATCTGGGCTCTATCCCCGCAGCGCCGGACCAGATGGGGCCGGAAGCGCTGGCGCGGCTGGTGCGTTCGGAAGTGGATCGCTGGGCGACGGTGGTGCGCGCTGCCGGCATTCAGCCGCAATAGCGCGCCAAGCCTCGCGTTAAGGGGCGCAACAATGACCCAACCGCCAATGGCCTGGCCAATGCGCCAAAGCGCTCGCAGGCCATCACGCCGCCAAAAGATTGATCCTATTGCCCCAAGGATCATTGATCGAAACAGCTTCACCATCGCGGTCTATGCCGATACCGGCCTTGCTGGCGCGGGCCAGTATGGCGGCTTTTTCTTCAGATGAGCGCAGCAGAATATCGAAGGACGCCAAACCCGCGGCATCAGCCGAACGCATCCCCGCCCCCTGGCTATTCCAGGTATTGCACGCCACATGGTGATGATAACCATCGCTTCCGAAAAAGGCCGCCCCTGGCCTCTGCCGCGTCAGGCCAAACCCAAGAATGTCGCTGTAGAATTTTTCGGATGTATCGGTATCACCCACCTGAAGATGCATATGGCCAATCAGCCCATCCTCCGGAAAGCCGGACCAGGTGAAACCCTGTGACGCCAAAACCACCTTCTCAGCGTCCAGGGGCTTTGTGCCCATCAGCAAATTGCCCGCGGCATCATGCCATTGCGATAAGGGGCTATCGGCATAAACCTCAATCCCATTGCCCTCAGGATCGGCAAGATAGATCGCCTCACTGACAATGTGATCAGACGCACCCTGCAGCGGCAGGCGGTTTTCGATCACATAGGCAAGCCAAGCCCCCAGGGCGGCGCGGCTCGGCAGCAGAAAGGCGATATGAAACAGCCCCGCCTCGTTCGGGTCGCGCGGCTTGGCCCCTGGTGTGGCGATCAATTCCAAAAGCGTGGTCTTGGCTGACCCCAAGGTCACGCGATCCGCTGAGGCGGATAATCTGCGCAGCCCCAGGGTTTTCTCGTAAAATTCAGCGACCTTAGCAAGATCACGCACCTTCAGCGCCACGCGCCCGATGCGGAGCGCTGATTGGCGAATATCAAAGGCATCATGCGTTGCGGTCATGGTATCCCTCCTCAATCACGTGCCGGCCCGATCAGCCATTATCCTTTTTCAGGGCAAAGGCACCACCACCAAGCAGCGCCTGCACCACCAGGGCCACCGCCCAAAAGGCCGGGAATTCCCAGCCGCCGCCCGGGTTGGAAAACAAAAAGCCCTTGGCGCCATGCGACAGAAAAATCGCCCCCAGCAGAACAGGCAGGAGCGCCAGCGAAACCCAGCGCGTCCAAAGTCCAAGCAGCAGGGCAAGTCCGCCGAAAAGCTCGGCCATAATCACCGCGTAGGCTAGCACGGCAGGCAGGCCGAGGCTTGCGAAATAGCCAACCGTTCCGGCTGGCGTGAATACAAAAATCTTGATCCCGGCATGGGCCAGAAACAATATCCCCATGGAGGCACGCAGCAGCAGCGCGGCCAGATCGGCCTTGGCGATCCGAAGCGGGGTGGCGAAGGTTTGGTGGGCAATCGTAGCGTCGCTCATGGTCTTGGTCCTTGATCAGATTGAATTGCGCCGTCGCACCGGCACTGCGTGCAACATGATCCAGACGCAAGGCAAAGATAATCACGCCCACAAGCAGGTCATTTCTTCCGTATTGGAATAAATACTACCAACCCTCATCCCAGGCCGGCTTGCCCCGGAAGCGCTCCACCAGGAAATCTACCAGGCGCCGCAGCTTGGCGGCCAAATGGCGGCTATGGGGGTAGAGCGCATAAAGGGCCGAGGGCTCAGCCTCAAACGCGGCCAGCACGCGCTGAACCCGCCCCGCGCGCAACGCCTCGGCAGCGACGAAGCTTGGCACAGAGGCCAAGCCAAGCCCAGCCTCGGCGGCATTCAGGCAGGCTTGCGCATTGGAAAAACGGAGCCGCCCCTGAACCGGGGTGTTGAAGGCATCACCCTGCGCATTGCGAAAGCGCCAATGATTGGGGTCGCGCAAATTCGTCGAAATGATGCAATCCATTGTGCCAAGCGCATGGGGATCAGCGGGGGCGCCGTTTCGCGCCAAATATGCGGGCGAGGCCATGACCAAAAGCCGTAAATCGCACAGCTTGCGCGCCACCATATTGGAATCATCGGGGCGCCCGCCCCGGATCGCCATATCAAACCCCTCATCCACCAGATTGACCATGCGATCAGAAAAATTCACATCCAATTCAATCTGCGGATAGGCCAGCGCGAAATCACTCAAGGCTTGGGTCAGGGCCAAGGCGCCGAAGGTGAGTGGCGCTGTCAGCCGCAGCCGCCCACGCGGTTCCTGTGCCGCATCACGGATAGAAGCTTCCAGCCCGTCAAACTCATCCAGTAGGGCGCGCATGCGTTCAAAATAGGCCTGGCCGGCTTCGGTCGCGGCAATGGCGCGGGTAGTGCGGTTGAGCAGCCGCACACCCAGCGCATTTTCCAGAGAAGAAACAAGCTTGGATGCCTGGCCGGAACTGGTGCCCAGCCGCGCCGCGGCGGCCGTGAAGCTGCCGGTTTCCATTACCGCCAAAAACATGCGGTTGGCTTCAAGCTTATCCACGTAGCGACCTTCGCTTGATCCCAAGCCCCATTAGGCAGAAGCCCGCATCACAAGGCGCCGCGCACCCATTCCCCAATCGCCAGCACCTTGGCATCTTCGCCGATGCGGCCTGCGATTTGCACGCCAAGCGGCAAGCCCTTCGGCCCTGCCCCCGCAGGCACTGTCACGCATGGCCCATGCAGCAGCGTCCAAAGCGAATTGAAGGCAGGATCGCCGGTCCAACCAATCCCCGCCGGCGCTTCCCCGGCGGCAGAGGGCGTGATCACCGCATCAAAACCCTCAATCGCGCCAGGCAACGCAGCGCGCGCCTTGGCTTGCACCAGCTTGCAGGCATCAAGCTGCGCGGTTGGGAAGCGCTTTGCCCAATCAAGCTTTTCCTTGATGACATCGGAAAGCTGCGCCCGCGCTGACGCCAATTCCCAACCGAGTGACTGCACGCTTTCCATATTCGTCACATATTCATGCGCGTCGAAGGCTTCGGTCATCACCTCGGGCAGGGTGATTTCCACCACCTCAGCGCCTGCCTTTCTACAAGCCGCGATGGCGCGTTCCATCAGCGCCAAAGTCTCGGGCGCTGCTTTGGCGGCGGGCGGGCCAAGGGTGAAAGCCAGGCGCGGCGCGCGGGGCAGTTTTTCCTCGGGCTTGCCGTAATCCCGCCCCGTCATCGCGCCCATGGAAAGCGCGCAATCGGCGATGCTGCGTGCCATGACGCCAATCGTGTCATGGCTTTCGCTCATCACCTTCATGCCGCCGCGATGGATGGCGCCAAAACTCGGCTTAAAGCCGACAATGCCACAAAACGCCGCCGGTCGGATGATGCTGCCACCGGTCTGCGTGCCGAAGGATAGCGGAAAGAACCCCGCCGCCACGCCGGCTGCCGAACCGGATGAAGACCCGCCCGGCGTATGGTGCCTATTGGCCGGGTTCGTCGTCGCGCCCGGATGGCGCGTGGCGAATTCCGTCGTGATGGTCTTGCCAATGATCAGCGCCCCGGCGGCGCGCGCCATGGCAACGGCAGCGGAATCGCTGCGCGGCCTGTGCCCCGCATAAATGGGCGATCCATATTGCGAAGGCATATCGGCGGTATCCAGCACATCCTTCACGCCGAACGGAATGCCCTTGAGCGGCGCCGCCGGCCCGCCCTTATCCAGCGCCGCCGCCCCGCGCCGCACCAGGGCGGGATCCAGCCAGGCGAAGGCCCGCACCTCAGGCTCGCGTTCGGCGATGCGCGCCAGGCAGGCCTCGGCCAGGGCAGAGGCGGTCAGGGAACCCGCGGCGATGCGCCGCGCGGCTTCGGATGCGGTCAGGTCTGCGATTTCGGTCATGATACAAGAGTGCCCCGCCTATCCCGCGCGTCAAGCGGGGGCGCAATTCATGGCTGGCGCGGCGCACCCAGCCGGTCCAGAAAGGGGGGGCATGACGAGCTCAATCAGGATCATCCCGACCCCGGATGGGGCGCTGACCTACGCCATCCCCTTCCCGCCCGAGGAAACGCCGGCGGTGACCGCGCGCGATCTGCTGGGCGCCTGGGAAGCGGCGCGCGGTGCCGCAGGGGCGGAGATCTGGGGCAGTCCGCGCCGCCTTATCTTCCGCCGCCCGGATGGGGAGGCGATGGAATTGCTGCTGGCCGATGCCGATGCCGCCTGCTGGGCGGAAGCGGTGGATGCGCGCCATGGGCTTGCCACGGCTCAGGGCCTCGCGATTTGCCTGAGGCTTCTGGCGCTGATCGAGGCGATGGGGCGGATCGCGCGCCTCAAGGGTTTTTTTGCGCTGCGCGCCACCGGGGCGGAATTGCACCCTGCCCTGCTGCGCGCCGCCGCCAGCGTGCCGCTTGATCCGGCGGGCCGGTTCGACGAGGCTGCACTTACCGCGCTATTAACCCGGATGATTCCGGCGGGAGCCCCCTCATGATCCGATTTTTGCCCTTGCTTTTGGTCCTTGCGGCCTGCGCGCAGCAGGAAGCGCCCCCTACCCCGCGCGGGGCGGTGGCCGGCGCCACACC
Organism: Roseomonas sp.; assembly: GCA_020249285.1. Taxonomy (GTDB): domain Bacteria; phylum Pseudomonadota; class Alphaproteobacteria; order Acetobacterales; family Acetobacteraceae; genus Neoroseomonas. The sequence goes on from JADCFX010000002.1 coordinate 57,198, forward strand.
TGAATTGCAGCGTATCTGCACACAGGAAGCCGAACGTGTCGTCAATTTCCGCGAACGTGGTCAAATGATGCGGGCAGATTCAAATTTCGGTGACAGCGACATGACGAATGATGTGCCCACCGCGCGGCTTCGTTCTGATAGCTTTCGGCAACAAAACTTGCGTGACGAATTGATTCGCGAATGCATCCGCAATGCGGGGACCGGCCAGGCGCCGGTTGATCCAGGCGCACAACGCCCACAGAATATCCGCGCACGGCGCTGAAGGCGGCCCGCGCGCATGGCATCCCTTTCGGTTCTGACGCGCGCGCTATCCCATCGTAACGCCAAGGTTTTTTTTACTGCCTCCCTGATTTCCTGGACCGGGCTTTGGATGCACCGCATCGCCATTTCCTGGTTCGCCTGGGAATTGACCGGTAGTGCCTTCTGGGTCGGCATGGTGGCGTTTTGCGATCTGGCGCCCGCCGTGGTGGTTAGCCCCATTGCGGGCGCCATCGCGGATCGCACGGATCGGCTGAAGCTGACTTTCTGGAGCCAGGCCATGATCGGCGTCATGGCCGCTGTGATCGCGCTGCTGGTAGCCCTCGACAAGCTTGATATCTACACGCTGCTGGCGCTTGAGGTGCTGAACGGCATTGCATCCTCCTTCGCGCAGCCGGCGCGGCAATCGCTCATGCCTGGGCTTGTGCCGCGCAATGATCTGACCGCGGCGGTTGGGCTGAATTCGCTCTGCTTCAATGTGGCGCGGTTTGTGGGGCCGGCATTGGCCGGGCCGTTGATTGCGGTGGCTGGCGTTTGGCCGGCCATCGCGGCCAATGCGGTCGCGTATTTCATCGCCACCGCCACCACGCCCTTGCTCAAGGTCTCAGCCGAGGAACGGCAGGGCCATGCAAAAACGAAATCGCTTTGGGGCGAAATGCGGGATGGGCTGCGTTACGTGGCCGGGCATCCGGGCTTGGGGCCGATCCTGACCTATGCGGCGATTGTCGCATTGCTGCTGCGCAGCCTGCCGGAGATCCTGCCGCCTTATGTGGAACGGCAATTCGGCCTGGGGGCGGAAGCGCTGGCGGTATTGACAGCGGCTTTCGGCGTTGGCGCCTTGTTGTCGGGTATCGTTGTCTCTGCACGCGGCAAGATGCGCGGCACGACCAAGCTCGCGGTTTTCGCGCCGGCGGCGATTTCGCTCGCCATGGTGGGCTTTATTGCGACAAGTTGGTTCCCCTTTGGCGTGCTTTGCGCGGCCATCATGGGCGCGGCCATGTCGGTGCATGGGATTTGCGCGCAAACGCTCGCGCAATCAGCGTCAGACCCCGCCATGCGCGGACGGGTGCTGAGCCTTTGGGGCCTGATTGTGCGCGCCTTTCCAGCGCTTGGCGCGCTGCTGCTTGGCGCCGCTGGAGAGATTTTCGGCATGACGCTGCCAACCCTTGCCGCCGTGCTGCTTTCAGCCATTGCCATTGCCTGGGGGATCAAACGCCTGCCGGCCATGGCGCGGGTGCTGGAAGGCGATGGGGCGAGCGATCCCGCAAAACGTTGAACCTGAATGAGGTACGAGAATGATTGAAGCGGCCATTGTGGGCATGGGGCGCTGGGGCCAGACCCTGGTTGATAGTGTGCAGAACCGGAATGATGCCGGCATTCGCTTCATTGCTGGCAGCACCGGGCGCCCGGAACGCGCCGCCGAATGGGCCGCGCGGCAGGGGGTGAAGATCATGCCTGACCTCAACGCCATCCTGGCCGAACCGCGCGTGAAAGCGGTGGTGATTGCCTCGCCGCACCAGATGCATGCGGATCAGGTGATTGCGGCGGCGCAAGCGGGCAAGCATGTTTTTGTCGAAAAACCCTTCACCATGACGAAGGCTAGCGCAGAGGCCTCTGTCGCCGCCTGCCGGAAGGCCGGTGTGGTAATGGCGCTTGGCCATAACCGCCGCTTCCTGCCGGCGGTTGCCGAGATGAAAAAGCTGATTGCTGCCGGTGCGCTCGGCACGTTGTTGCATGTTGAAGGGCATTTCAGCGGGCCGGGTGCGCTTTCCTATCAGCCCGGCATGTGGCGGACGGACGCCCATGAAAGCCCGCTTGGCGGCATGGGCGGCATGGGCATCCATATGATTGACATGATGATCAATCTGGCCGGCCCGATTACGGAAGTCACGGTGCGCTCCCTCGCCCGCGCTCTCACCAATGGCATGGATGATACGACGGCGGGGCTGTTTTCCTTCGCCTCCGGCGCCACCGGTGGCTTCGCGACCTTGGCTTACGCGCCCCGGGTCTGGCGCGTGGCGCTATATGGTACGGATGCGGCGCTGGAATTGAACGGGCATGAGAAGCTTAGCTTCACCCCGCGAGAGGGTGAGGCTTGGGCCAAGGAATTCCCGAAGACCGACATCGAACATGCTGAACTTGCAGCTTTTGCCGCCGCCATCACGGGTGGCCCGGCTTATCCTTTGCCGGTTGAAGAAGCGATCCATGGTGTCGCGGTGTTTGAGGCGATGATCGGCGCGGCGGCTTCGGGCAGCACCTATCGCGTCGCGTAACATGCGGATTTCGCGCCCCGCGCTTTCTGTTCTAGTAACCCCCTCAGCGCTTGGCGCTGGGCAACATTCTGAAAGGCCGGATATGAGCAAGATCAATCGTCAGGGATCTAACCAGATCCTTTCATCCTCAGTCGAATATCATAATTTTGTGTTCCTTGCGGGGCTCACGGCTGATGACCTTTCCAAGGACATCAAGGGCCAGACCGCCGAAGTGCTGGCGAAGATTGATGCCGCGCTGGAAGCCAATGGCACGGACAAGACCCGCATGCTGTCAGCGCAAATCTGGCTGAAGGACATCCGCGACCGCGGCGCGATGAATGAGCTTTGGACCGCCTGGCTGCCCGCCGGCGGCGCCCCGGCGCGCGCCTGCGTTGAAGCCAATATGGCCGATCCGCGCCATTTGGTGGAAATCATGGTCACGGCCTGCCGCTGATCAGGAAGGCTTGAAGGCGCCAGGGCCATCGCCCAGCGCCTTGCCAGAAATCATGGAAAACGCCCGGCATAACCGCCGGGCGTCTTTTTTATGCGCGCGCCGCGACCGCAAGCGCCGGCGTCTGGCGCGGCGGGGTCTGATAGCCGCGCGGCCCATAGCCAGGATTGGCGACACGCGGCAGCGCGGCGGTGGCGATGGTTTCAATCACGCGCGACTGCAAGGAAATGGCACGCTCCAGCAGTTTACGGTTCTCGCTGCCCAGATTTTCCAATTGCTTAGTCAGATTCTGCGCTTCTTCCCGCAGGGCACCATCAGGGCGCGCGCCATGCTTGGCCTGGGCGGCATAGGCCTGGGCGAAGGCATCGGTCGCGGCAATCTTGCTTTCCGCAAGCTTGGCAGCACGCGAAAGATCAAGCTTCGACAGCGCCTCATTTTCCGCACGCAGAGCATCAGCCAGCCTTTTGCCGGCAATCAGTAGCGCATCCATCATGATTCGGTATCTCCCATTTTGGAGGTTTGCGCTCCGTTTTGGCGGAGCAATTCGCGATAGACGGTATCGGCAATGCCAACACCGCCAGACCGCACGGCGGATGCCGCGAAGGCTTCAACGAGCAGCGGGCGCCATTGCGCCTCGGCCGCGCCGCCACCGAAGGAGGATTTGGACATATCCACGGTGGCGAACATCGGCTGCAGCAGGAAACCCAGCGCCTGGGCTTCGAAATCCTTCGCGGATTTGCGCATGGCGGCTTCAGACAAGGCGCCCGCCTGCGGCGGACGCACCGCGCGCTGCTGCGGGGCAACAAGATTGGTGGCGTCCAACATCAGCGGAGCTCCAGATCGGCTTGCAAGGCGCCAGCGGCCTTGATGGCTTGCAGGATGGAAATCAGGTCACGCGGGCCGACACCCAGGCTGTTCAGACCGCGCACCAATTCCTGAAGGGTCACATTCTGCGGCAGGATACCTATGCGACGATCCGATTGGTCTTCGATCTCAATGCCGGTGCGCGGCACCACCTGGGTTTCGCCTTGGGCAAAGGCATTGGGCTGGCTGACCTGCGGCGTTTCAGTGATGCGGATGGTCAAATTGCCCTGAGCGATCGCCACGGTGGACACTCGCACCGCGTCACCCATCACAATCGTACCCGTCGCCTCATCAATCACCACACGGGCGATCTGGTCGGGCACAACGCGCAGCCTTTCGATATCAGTCAGGAAAGCAACCGGATCACGCCCATTGAGCGCTACGGAAACAGTGCGCGGGTCGGTAACGGTCGCCACATTTCCGCGTGAGGCCCCATTGATGGCGGCTGCAATGCGCCGTGCCGTTGTCAAATCAGGGTTGCGCAAGGCAAGACGCACACGGTCGCGATTGGTCAGTGTGAAGGGCACTTCGCGTTCCACAATGGCGCCGTTGGAAATGCGCCCCGCAGTCGGAACACCGCGTGTGACGGAAGCGGCCGCCCCGCGTGCGGCGATGGCGCCGGTGGCAAGGGCGCCCTGCGCCACCGCGTAAACTTCGCCATCCGCGCCGAGCAAAGGCGTCACCAGCAACGTGCCGCCAGTCAGGTTCGTGGCATCGCCCAGGGCGGAAACCGCCACGTCAATCCGGCTGCCAGGCCGGGCGAAGGCGGGTAAATTCGCCGTCACCATGACGGCGGCGACATTCTTCGTATCCAATTGGCGTTCAAAATCGCGCGTATTGACGCCCAGGCGTTCCAACATCCCGACAAGCGATTGGCGCGTAAAGACCGCGCTTCTCAGGCGATCACCCGTACCATTCAGGCCAATGACCAGGCCGTAGCCGACAAGCTGGTTGTCGCGCACGCCCTCCATATCCACTATATCCTTAATGCGGATTTGGGCGGCGGCGGGCGGCGCAATGAAGCAAGCCGCCAATGCCAGGGCGGTGAAGATTTTTGCGAGCGCTTGCGCTATACGGGTCAATGTCTGTCTCCGGCAGCCACCCCGATCAAGGGCGGCGGTCTGACAGGGTTCAGCGCAAAGCCCGTGCCAGGGTTTGGCGGTATCTTCGCCGAGTCGTGGCGGCAAAACCTGCCGGGTCCCGGCTGAGCCTGCCGGGACAGGGCAGAACACAGGAGGTCAGATGGTCGTTATTCGGGGCGTTACAGGCGGCACCAATGTGCCGGGGGCGCGTTCAACGCGCGGCGCCTCGGGCGGCTTTCGTGTGGGCGGCGGCGCCGAGGAATCGCGCGAAGCCAATGCCAGCACTGGGGTTTCCGCGGCCACGGCCATGGGGCTTTTAGCTGTCCAGGAATTGGGCCCGGCCAAGGAACGCAATGCCCGCGCCTTCCGCCGCGGTGAGGATATGCTCAAGGAACTGAAGGCGCTGCAGTTGGAATTGCTGGCAGGCCGCGCCGATCCCGCTCGGCTAAAGGAACTCGCCCGGCTGACCGAGGGCGAAAAACCCGCCGATCCGGGTCTGGCTGAGGCGGTTGAGGCGATTGCGCTCCGCGCCCGGTTAGAATTGGCCCGGCGCGGCCTGGAAAGCTGAAATCGTCTTTTGTCAGATATTTGTCTTGAAACGCCCCCTGGCGCCCACGGGCAAGCCAGTATAGAAGGCCGTTAGTCCGACGAGACAGGTTTCAGGAAAGAAATCACCTCGGCGGTTGTGCAAGGCGGGGGAAGAAGAAGATATGTTGGTGACATTGCCGCCCGATTACCGACCCTCGGATTCCGAGGAGTTCATGAATGCCGTGCAGCTTGAATATTTCAGGCAAAAACTTCTCAGATGGCGGCAGGATCTTGTCCGAGAAGCAGGCGAAACGCTCTCATCCCTTTCCGAAGGTGGCATTACCGAAGCGGACCTCGCGGATCGCGCTTCGGTTGAAACGGACCGGGCACTTGAACTCCGCACCCGGGATCGGTCGCGCAAATTGATCAACAAGATTGATCAGGCATTGGAGAGGGTCGAACACGGAACCTATGGCTATTGCGAGGAAAGCGGGGAGCCGATTTCGCTCCGCCGTCTGGAAGCGCGGCCCATCGCTACCATGACGATCGAAGCGCAGGAGCGCCATGAACGTATGGAACGCGTGCATCGCGACGATTGAGACTGGCGGGCGGCGCGGGCCGCCTGCCCTACAAAAAACCCACCGGGTCCACATCCACTTGCACCCGGACATTGCCGGGCACATCCACCCGCGCCAGCCATTCGCCCAATAGCCGCTGCACGCCAATATCCCGCCGCGCCTTGAGCAAAAGCCGCCGGCGATGCCGCCCGCGCAGCAAGGCAAGCGGCGCGGGCGCGGGGCCCAGAACCTCCATCCCCTCCCCGACTGGCGCTGCGCGGCCTAAATCCCGTGCGACTCGGTCCGCTGCCTTTTCATCCGGGGAACTGACGATCAGCGCGGCAAGCCGGCCGAAGGGCGGCCAATGGCCGGGGCGGCGCGCTTCGGCCTCGGCCGCCATGAAGGCTTCATTTTCGCCGGACACCAGCGCCTGCATCACCGGATGGTCTGGCGAGAAGCTTTGCAGCAAAACGCGGCCGGGACGTTCCGCGCGCCCGGCGCGGCCGGCCACCTGATGAAGTAATTGGACCGTGCGCTCGGCAGCGCGCAGATCACCGCCGGCAAGGCCCAGATCAGCATCCACCACGCCAACCAGCGTCAGATAGGGAAAATGCCAGCCCTTGGCCACGATTTGCGTACCGATGATCAGATCAACCTCGCGCTTTTCAATGGCCTCGGCAGCGGCTGAGGCGGCGGCGGGGCCGGGCAGTGTATCGGATGCCATGACCAGGCGGCGGGCTTCGGGGAACAGCAAGGCGGCTTCTTCCAAAACACGCTCCACGCCTGGGCCGATGGGCACCGTGCTATGCGGCGCGGCGCAGCTTGGGCAATGGCTTGGCGGCGCTTCGACATGGCCGCAATGGTGGCATTGCAGCCGCCGCGCGGCGCGGTGTTCCACTAGCCAGGCGGTGCAATTCGGGCAGCGCAGCCGATGGCCACAGGCGCGGCAGAGCGTGAGTGGCGCATAGCCGCGTCGGTTCAAAAACAGCATGGCCTGTTCGCCGCGCTTGAGCGTTTCCGCGACCGCAGCCACCAAGGCGGGGCTTAGGAAGCGCCCGCGCGGTGGGGTTTCACGCCTGAGGTCAATCAGCCCAATCTCAGGCAATACCGCGCCACCATGACGCGCCGCCAAATGGCATTCAGCGTATCGCCCAGCGCGCGCATTGGTGAGTGTTTCAAGCGAGGGTGTGGCGCTGACCAAGACACAGGCGGCATCTGATAGCCGCGCCCGCACCACGGCCATGTCCCGCGCATGATAGATCACGCCTTCTTCCTGCTTGAAGGCGGTTTCATGTTCTTCATCCACCACAATCAGGCCGAGATCGGGAAAGGGCAGGAACAGCGCCGAACGCGCGCCGACCAGCACCGGGGCGCGACCTTCGGCCACTGCGCGCCAGGTGATGCGCCGCGTACGGGGCGAAAGTTCTGAATGCCAAAGCGCAGGATCAGTGCCAAAGCGCGTGCGGAAGCGATCAAGCCATTGCGCGGAAAGCGCGATTTCAGGGAGCAGCACCAAAGCCTGCCGCCCGGCCTGAAGCGCCGCGGCAATGGCTTCAAAATAGACCTCGGTCTTGCCGGAGCCCGTCACGCCGGAAAGCAAAGTGGTGCTGTAGGCCTCGCGCGCTACAGCCGAGCGTAGCAAAGCGGCGGCTTCGGCTTGGTCAGAATCCAGCACTGGGCCGGGGCGGGCCAGATCGGGCGGGCGGAATTCTTCCAGCGACGGCAGCAGGCCAGGGATCAGCAAGCCGGCATCGGCCATGCCGCGCAGCACAGCAGGCGCCACGCCGGCGTCCCGCGCCAGATCATCGGGGGCGCGCACCTCATGCGCTGGCAGTACGGCCAAGACACGCTGGCGCGCAGGCGTCAGGCGCGGCCCTTCAGGCAGAGGATCAGCGCGGCACCATCCGGCGCGATGGGGCTGTGCTTCCAAAGCGGCGGGGACACTCATCGCCATCCGCAGCACCGCGCCGCGGGGGGAAAGCGTATAGGCCGCGACCCAATCCACGAAACGGCGGAGCTTTTCCGGCATGGGCGGGGCTTCCAGCACGGCGGCGATGAGGCGCAGCCGATGCTCCGGCAGGGACGACTCGGGCGCTTCATCCCACACCACGCCAAGCACCTGCCGTCCGCCCAAGGGCACGGCGACGAAACTGCCGGGGGGCGGCGCTTCGCCATCCGCCCGGTAATCATAGGCATCCGCCAGTGGCAGGGGCAGCAATACGCGCAACCGCTTCGCCGGGCTGGACGAAATTGTTTCAGGCAAAAGGGACTGCTTTCGCAACGGGGCCGGCATAGGCTATGGAATAGCCCATTCGCGAAGAGAAGGCTTGCGCTTTGCTGCGCGTGGCGCCATTCCCCGCCAAAGCCTTGTCTTTCGCCATGCAGGATTGGAATTCATGAAGTTTTTCGTTGATACCGCCGAAGTTGCCGAAATCCGCGCCCTTGCCGAATTGGGCATGGTGGATGGTGTGACCACCAATCCATCGCTGATCGCCAAATCCGGCCGCGACATGAAGCAGGTGATTGCGGAAATCTGCGCCATCACCCCAGGCCCTGTCAGCGCTGAAGTGACCGCCACGGACGCCGCCGGCATGCTGGCCGAAGGGCGCTTCCTGCGTGGCATTGCGCCGAATGTGGCGGTGAAGGTCCCACTGACGGAAGCCGGGCTGATCGCCTGCCGGACGCTTGCCGCCGAAGGCACTTTGGTGAATGTCACGCTCTGCTTTTCCGCAGCCCAGGCGCTGCTGGCCGCCAAGGCCGGAGCGGCCTTCATTTCCCCCTTTGTCGGGCGGCTTGATGATATTGCGACGGATGGCATGCGGCTGATTGCGGACATTGTGCAGATATACCGCAATTACCCCGCGCTTCGTACCGAGGTTTTGGTGGCTTCCATCCGCCACCCCATCCATCTGGTGGAAAGTGCCAAGCTTGGCGCGCATGTGGCGACGCTGCCGCCCAGCGTGATCCGCCAATTGCTGAAGCATCCGCTGACCGATAAGGGGCTGGAAGCCTTCCTGGCGGATTGGAAAAAGACGGGACAAAGCATCCTGTGAGGACCCCGCCCTCAGACGGGAAGGCCCCGAACGGGCCCTCGGCTGAGGAGGTGGAAGCTTTCTTGCGCGCCAATCCCGGATTCTTGGCAGCCCGGCCAGAGCTTTACCGCGCGCTAGCACCGCCGCGCCGCGTGCATGGCGATGGGCTGACCGACCATATGGCGGCGATGCTGGGCGCGGAACGCGAACGCGCATCCGCGCTGGATGCTGAATTGCGCCTGGCTTTGGATGCGGAACGCGCTGGGCTTGGTTTGGTATCGCGCGTTCGCCTGGCGGTACTGGCGCTGATGCGTTCAGATGACGCGCCCGAGACCGTGGCGCAGGAATGGCCAAATCTGCTGGGGCTTGAGAGCTGCACGCTATGTGTGGAGCCACCGGATAATCCCGGGCAGCTTTGGATGCGCCCGGAACAGCGGCCCCTGCCGCGTGGCATGGTGGAAAAATTGCTCGGGCGCGGGCGCGATGTGCTGGTGCGCGACAAGCCAGAAGATGCGGATGCGCTGCATGGCGAAGCGGGCGGGCTGATTGCGCGCGATGCGCTGATACGCGTGGTGGTGGCGCAGCAACCGCTCATGCTGTTGGCGCTGGGCGCGCGGGATGCCCATGCCCTGCCGGCGCGGCATGGCACTGAACCCCTTGTGTTCCTGGGCCGCGCTGTAGCGGCGGCCATTGCAAGGTAGCATGACTGGCGCCGAGGCTTCCGCCGCTTGGCTTGGCTGGTTCGCCCAAGAACGCCGCGCGAGTGCGCATAGCATCGAAGCCTATGGGCGCGATGTGGCGCAATTTCTTGGCTTTCTGACACAGCATCTGGGTGCGGAGCCCGATCTGGCCGCGCTTGGCACGCTGCGGCCGACGGATTTGCGCGCGTTTCTGTCAGCCCGCGCCATGGGAGGCGATGTGGGTGCGACCCGCGCGCGCAAGCTTGCCGCAATTCGGAGTTTTCTGCGCTATTTGCAGCGCCATCAGGGCATGGCGCCAGTCGCACTTGCCGGGCTGCGTGCGCCGCGTGCGAAAGTGCCTTTGCCGCGTGCGCTCAGTGTCAAGGAAGCGCGCGCTGCGGCGGAGGAAATCCCCGATGTCTATGCTCTGGGGCGGCATGAAAACCCGCGCCTGCAAGCGGCACGCGACCGCGCACTGTTCACGCTGCTTTACGGCGCAGGACTGAGGCTGGGGGAGGCTTTGGCGCTGAATTTGGGCGATGCACCGCGCACGGGGTCTGACGCTGCGCTTCGCGTCGTTGGCAAAGGTAATAAGGAAAGGCTGGTGCCGATATTGCCGGTGATCCGCGATGCCATGGCGGCATATCTTGCCGAACGCGGCGGTGGTGCGGCGGATGAGCCCTTGTTCATCGGCGCGCGTGGCGCGCGGCTTGATCCGGCGGTGGCACAAAAAAGGCTACGCGATTTTCGCAGGCTTGCCGGGCTGCCAGAACATGCGAGCCCGCATGCGCTCCGGCATTCCTTCGCGACGCATTTGCTGGGCGGCGGGGCTGATTTGCGCGCGATCCAGGAATTGCTCGGCCATGCCAGCCTTTCCACCACGCAGCGCTATACGGCGGTGGATGCGGCGGCGCTGCTGGAGACCTGGCGCAAGGCGCATCCGCGGGCGGATTGACCGGCTAGTCTTGGCGCTGACAATGTTGGAAATCACGGGAGAAACGCCATGAGCATTCGCATCGGTATCGCCGGCATGGCCGGGCGCATGGGCCAGCTTTTGATTGAGGAAGTCAATGCTGCTGGTGCGGCGTGTGTGGGCGGCACCCTGCGCGCCGGCGGCAAGCCCGGCCCTACTGGCTTGCAAAGCTTTCCAGATATCGCCTCGCTTTTCGGCGCTTCCGATGTAGTGATTGATTTCACCCATGCGGAAACGGCCGCCACCCATGCCGCCGCTGCCGCCGCCTGCGGCAAGGGATTCATCCTGGGCAGTTCAGGGCTTTCCGCAGCGGCAGAAGCAGCAGTGGCGGAAGCCAGCAAACGCGCGCCGATTGTCTATGCTGCGAATTTCGCGCCGGGGGTCAATCTGTTTTTGGCGATTGCGGAGCGCATGGCGGCAGCACTCCCTGGTGCGCAATATGATGCCGAGATTGTGGAGATGCACCACCGCCAAAAGGTGGATGCGCCATCCGGCACGGCGGTCGCTTTGGGCCGCGCTGTGGCGGCCGGGCGCGGCACCACCATGGAAGAAGCCGGCATTGAAAGCGGGCGCGATGGGCATTGCGGCCCGCGCGGCACCGGCACGATTGGCTTCGCGGCTTTGCGCGGCGGGCAGGTGGTGGGTGAACACACGCTGCTTTTCGCTGCCGCTTCAGAACATATCAGCCTGACGCATCGCAGTTTTGATCGCCGCGTTTATGCCACGGGTGCCGTGCGCGCGGCGCTTTGGGTGCATGGGCGGGCACCCGCGCTTTACGGGATGAAGAATGTGCTTGGGATGTAGTTTGGTTATCTTTGCCAATCGAAGGGCTCCGCGCGCGGCAGGCCGAGGTTTTCCCTTAGCGTCGTGCCGGTGAATTCCTTGCGGAAGACACCGCGGCGCTGCAATTCCGGCACAATCAGGCGCACAAATTCCTCATAAGTGCCGGGCATGTGTGTGGCAGCCAGCACGAAGCCATCGCAGGCGCCACCTTCCAACCACGCCTGCATTTCATCCGCAACGCGCTTGGGCGTGCCGCAAAAAACCGGGAATTCGCGAATGGTGCCGCGACCGGTGATTTCCACGAAATCGCGGAGAGTAGGGTTACGCTTGCCGCTTGAAGCCACCACGCGATCACGCAGCGCTTGCAGCCCTTTGATGCCGGCTAATTCATCATCAGTGAAGGCATCATCCAAGCCTTTTGACGCGAAATCATAATTCAGCGCTTCAGACAGCAAGGAAAGCCCATCAACCGGCTTGGCCAGGCCATCAATCAAGGCTCGCTTTTCTTCAGCCGCCGCTTCGGTTTCGCCGACAATGCAATAAACGGCGGGGCAGATGCGCACTGTCGCGGGGTCTCGGCCAGATGCGGCGACCTGTTCCTTGAAATCGCGATAGCCGCGCTTGGCGACTTCCATATTCGCGTAGATCACGAAAACCAGATCGCCCCAGCGTGCAGCGGAGGTCTTGCCACGACCGCTTTGGCCAGCCTGGATCAGAACGGGGCGGCCTTGAGGCGTGCGCGGCACCGTGAATGGGCCGCGGCTTTTGAACCATTTGCCCTTATGGTCCAACCGCCGGACCTTGCTGGGATCGGCGAAGATGCCGCTCTCACGGTCCTGGATGATGGCGTCATCACCCCAGGAATCCCAATGCGACAGGACGATTTCCAGGAATTCATCAGCGCGATCATAGCGCAGATCATGTTCCAGATGATCATCCGCGCCCATGTTATGCGCTTCACTATCATTCAGCGAAGTCACCACATTCCAGGCCGCGCGCCCGCCCAGCATGTGATCAAGCGTCGCGAAAACCCGCGCCACATGGAAGGGTTCATAATAGGTGGTGGAATAGGTGCCGCCGAGGCCAAGCTTGGATGTAGCAAGCCCCATCGCCGTCAGGATTGAAACCAGATCAAGCTTCACCACGCGAATGCCATTACGCACCGCTTCCGCATGGTCATGGCCGAGAATATCGGGCATGGCGAGCCGGTCATCGAAAAACGCCATGTGGAAGCAGCCGGCCTCCAGCGTGCGGGCGATGCGCTGGTAATATTCCGGGCGGAGATAATCCTGCATGGTCGCGGGATGACGCCAGGAGCCGACATAATTCGAGCAATTCTGCGCTTGCAGAAAAGCGACCAACGTCATCTGTTTCATTGGCGTATTCCCTTTTCCCGTGTTTCAGCATTGCGCGGCAGCGATGGCGCGGCAAGCCATTCAGTCTGGGCTTGTGGGCAGCCTGGCCAAGTGGCTTTCCATCAGCGTACGCGCGGAAAGGCCAAATAGCCGAATGCGGCGGGTTTCGGACATCACCAGCAAGCCAACGGCCAGCGCAAAGGCTTCGGTTGCCGCTTCCTGGCCACCAAGCGCGCGCATCGGCGCTAGCGCCGCCATCAGCGCGGCATTCAACCCCGGATCAAGCCCCTGCCCCAGCCCACGCGGCGCAAGGCCGCCGCCACCCAAATAAAACCCCAGCGCCAATTCCTGCGGATGCGCCGCATAAAAATCAAACAAGGCAAGCGCCGCGCCGCGAAACCCATCCCGCCCCGCGCCATCCGCCACCGCTGCCTTCAGGCGCGCAAGGCTATCGCGCAGCACTTCGGCATAAATCGCCTCACGCGAGGGGAAATGGAAGTAAAGCGCGGCGGGCGTATAGCCAGCGCGCGCGGCAATGGCGCGCAGGCTGGCGCCTTCCAGCCCAGCCTCGGCGAAAAGCGCCTTGGCGGCAGCTAGGATATGGTCTCGCTTGGCGGCGTTCTTGGTTGGTCGGGTCATTGACGAAAAATTCTAACAGCGTTAGATTTTACCCGTCAACCGGTTATGGGAAGCCCTTATCATGCTGATGACTGCCGCCGATTATCGGGAATCGCTCAGGGCGCTGAAGCCACGCGTTTTCGTCAATGGCCGCCAGGTGGCGAGTGTGGCCGATGAGCCGCTGCTGGCGCCGGGCATCAATGCCATTGGCGTGACCTATGATTTCGCGCATCGCGCCGAATATGCCGGGCTGATGACAGCCACGCAGGAAGGCACCGGACGCCTTGCCAATCGGCTGCTGCATGTGAATGGCAGCCGCGATGATCTGCTCGCAAAGCTGGAAGCCGTGCGCCTAGTGTGCCGCGAATCCGGCTGCGCGCAGCGCTATCTGGCGCATGATGCGCTGAACGCGCTCCATCAGGGCACGAAGCTTGCCGATGAGGTGCATGGCGGAGAGCGGCATCATCGCTTCCTGGCCTATCTGGATGATGTGCAGGCGCGTGATCTGACGCTTGGCATTGCCATGACCGATGCGAAGGGTGATCGTTCCATGCGGCCCGGCCAGCAGGCCAATCGTGATGTGCATGTGCATATCAAGGAACGCCGCGCGGATGGCATTATCATTCGCGGCACCAAGGCGATTGTGACTGGCGCGCCTTATGTCCATGAATTCCTGGTCATGGCTTGCCGAACCATGACGGCCGAGGATGCCGATTTCGCGCTACATTGCGCCGTGCCGGCAGACGCGCCCGGCGTGATGATTGTGGCGCGCCCCGCAGGCCGCCCCGGTGAGGCAGCCGCAAAATTCAGTGCCAAATACGGCCAAGCCACGGGCGTTGTGGTGTTTGATGATGTTTTCGTGCCCTGGGACCGCGTGTTCTTGGCGGGCGAGCATGTCGAAGCCGGCACCACCACCACCAGCTATGCCACCCATCACCGGCATTCCTGCATCGCCGCACGCGCCGGCTTCGGTGATTTGCTGATTGGCGCAGGGGCCTTGATGATTGAAGCCAATGGGCTGGATACGGACCGCCATAGCCATATCCGCGATGCCATGGTGGATCTGATCAAGATTGTGGAAGGCTTCTTCGCCTGTGGCGTGGCGGCGAGTGTTTATGGCACCGGCGCGGCTTCAGGCGCCTTCATGCCGGACGCGGTCTTCAGCAATATCGGTAAATTGCTGCTGGCAACACAGATTTATGACATGCACCGCCTGGCGCATTACGTCTCCGGCGGCTTGATCGTCGCACTGCCCGGCCCGGATGAGGATCACAACCCGGAAACGGCTGCTTCTCTTGCCGCGGTGCTGGCGGGGCGCGCGGATGTGCCTGCCGAAAAGCGCCTGGACGTCGCGCGCTTCATGGAAGATTTAACCGCTTCCAACCAGGGCGGTTGGTATTCGGTGATTTCGCTCCATGGCGGCGGCAGCCCTGAAGCGATGAAGCGCGAGATTTGGCGCAATTACCCGGTGGAAGAACGCTCAGCACTCGTGGAACGCCTGCTCGATCGCGGCATTCTGGATGAGGGCAAGCGCATCTCGAAACAACCGGGGCGCTGCTGCGATACGGGGTGTGAAGCGCCGCGCGCGCCGGCCATTCCGGAAGGCAGCTTCATCGGGCGCGCGGCGGAATAACGCCAGCCTGCCGCTTGACGCCTGGACGCCTGCGGCATCACATCTGCGGTTATATTGAGGAACACGCCCATGTCTGAAGCCGCGCCAGAACACCGTGTATTACCGCTGGAAGGGGTGCGCGTCATTGACGTTTCCACCTTTATCTCCGGCCCCTTCGCCACCACGCAATTGGCGGAATTCGGCGCCGAGGTGATCAAGCTTGAACTGCCGGTGGTGGGCGACCCGTTGCGCAAATTCGGCACCGTCACGCCTAATGGCGATACGCTGCCTTGGCTTTCAGAATGCCGGAATAAGAAATCCGCGACGCTTGATTTACGCAAGCCCGAAGGCGCGGAATTGCTCAAGCGCATGTGCGCGGAAGCGGATATTCTGGTGGAGAATTTCCAGCCCGGCACAATGGAAAAATGGGGCATTGGGTGGGATGTGCTGCATGCGATCAATCCGCGCCTGATCATGGTGCGGATTTCAGGCTATGGGCAAACCGGCCCCTATAGCGGCCGCCCTGGCTTCGGGCGCATTGGCAATGCCTTTGGTGGGCTTTCCTATCTGGCGGGCTATCCGGATCGTCCGCCGGTCACGCCAGGTTCTGCGACCATCCCGGATTATCTTTCCGGCATTTACGGCGCCATGGGCGCCATGCTGGCCATGGAAGCGCGGCGCAAAACCGGGCGCGGCCAGGTGGTGGATATTGGGCTTTATGAACCGGTCTTTCGTATTCTGGATGAATTGGCGCCGGCCTTTCAGCATAAGGGCTATGTGCGCGAACGCATGGGGCCAGGCACGGTGAATGTAGTGCCGCATAGCCATTACCCCACCAAGGATAATCGCTGGATCGCCATTGCTTGCACCTCCGATAAAATTTTCGCGCGGCTTGCGGCGGCGATGGGCGCGCCGGAGCTTGGCGACGATGGCAAATGGGGCACCATCCGCCAACGGGAAGCCGCGCGCGCGGAAGTGGACGCCTATGTCGGCGCCTGGACCAGCAGCTTCACCCGCGATGAATTGCTGCAAACCTGCGAAGAAGCGCAGGTTCCCTGCGGCCCGGTCTATGCGATTGACGAGATTTTCGAAGACCCACACTACAAGGCGCGCGGCAATATCTTGACGATGCAGGACCCGCGTGTTGGCGAATTGGCCATTCCCAATCTTGTGCCGCGGCTTTCAGAAACACCAGGTGAGGTGAAATGGCTTGGCCCCGCCATGGGCGAGCATAACGCCGAAATCTATCGCGACTGGCTGAAATTATCGGATGCAGAAATGGCGGCGCTCACCGCTGCGCGGGTTATCTGAAGCCAACCCGCGCAGCGAAATAAACGCATCAGGAAGCGAGATACCCGCCATCCACATGCATTTCTGACCCTGTCATATAGGATGATTCGTCAGACGCCAGGAACAGGATGGCGTAGGCGACTTCATCCACCTCACCGGTGCGGCCCATAGGTATATGGCCAAGCATCTTGGCGCGGAAAACGGGGTCAGCCGTGGCGCCGCTGGTGCGCATGGGCGGCATGAGGCCGGGATGCACCGTGTTCAGGCGAATGCCCGAAGCGCCTTCCTGCACCGCGATGGATTTCGTGAGCAACCGCACCGCTGCCTTGGAGGCGTTATAGGCGCAATGAATACGTTCCTGCCCCACCACGCCGGAGATTGAGGAAAGGTTGATAATGGAACCACCGCCTGACTTCCGCATGGCGGCAACGCCGTGCTTCACGCCAAGGAAAACGCCGCGCGCATTCACCGCCATGATCCGATCCCACAGCGCGGTATCGTAAAGGTTATTGGTATTGCTGCCGGAAATGCCGGCATTATTCACCAGCACATCAAGCCGGCCATGCGCGGCGAGCACGGCAGCAATCGCCGCTTCCCATTGCGCTTCGTCGGCCACATCCAGGTTAATATAGCTTGCAGACCCGCCGGCCTTGGTGATTTCCGCGACAACGGCGCGGCCCTCGGCTTCCATCATATCGGCGACCACCACCTTGGCACCTTCGCGCGCCATCAACCGTGCGGTGGCAGCCCCCATGCCGGAAGCGGCACCCGTAATGAGTGCTACCTTGTTTGCAACGCGCATGATGTTTCCTCCTCTTCATACTTGATCAGGAAGCCTTGCAAGGCTTGCGCGTTACCGCAAGCCTCAACCATAGGTCATGCTGGATTCCGCGCCACGGCTCATGTCGCGTGGAATAGGTTGGCCGGTCAGTGTCAGCGCCAAAGCCTCAGCGACACGAATACCATCCACGCCGGCGCTCAGGATGCCGCCGGCATAGCCAGCGCCCTCTCCGGCAGGGAAAAGCCCTGCCGTATTCACGCTTTGAAAATCGAGGCCGCGCGGGATGCGAATGGGGCTGCTCGTGCGGGTTTCAACGCCAGTCATCAGCGCATCCGGGCGGGCGAAGCCTGGCACCTGCTTATCGAAAGCCAGCAAAGCTTCGCGCATTGCCTCCACTGCGAAATCAGGCAGGCAGAGCGCGAGGTCAGTTGGCGTCACACCCGGCTTATAGCTTGGCAACACATCGCCCAGCCCCGTGCTGGGGCGCCCGGCCAGAAAATCGCCGACAAGCTGCGCGGGCGCGCGATAATCACCACCGCCGGCGATGAAGGCAGCACTTTCCCAATGGCGTTGATAGGCCAATCCGGCCAGGACATCGCCCGGATAATCCTCGGGCGAAATCCCCACCACAATGCCGGCATTGGCATTGCGTTCGGCGCGCGAGTATTGGCTCATGCCATTGGTCACCACGCGCCCGGCCTCGCTGGTGGCGGCCACCACTGTGCCGCCCGGGCACATGCAAAAACTATAGACGGCGCGGCCATTCTTCGCGTGATGCACCAGCTTATAATCAGCCGCACCCAGCAGCGGATTACCTGCATTGGGGCCGAAACGCGCTTGGTCAATCATGCCTTGCGGGTGTTCGATGCGCACACCGATGGAGAAGGGCTTGGCCTGCATCGCAACACCGCGCGCATGCAACATGGCGAAACTGTCCCGCGCGCTATGACCAAGGGCGAGGATGGCGTGATCCGCCTCAATCACCTCACCATCCTGAAGCACCAGGCCGCGCAGGCGCCGTGTGCCATCAGTGACGGTTTCGATGATTAGGTCATCAACGCGGGCACCGAAGCGGTATTCGCCGCCCAAGGCTTCGATTTCGGCGCGGATATGTTCCACCATGGAAACCAGACGAAACGTACCGATATGCGGTTTGGAGACGTACAAAATCTCCTCAGGTGCGCCAGCCTTGACGAATTCCGCCAGCACCTTGCGCCCGTAATGGCGCGGGTCGCGGATTTGGCTATAGAGCTTGCCATCGGAAAAAGTGCCGGCGCCGCCTTCGCCATATTGCACATTGCTTTCCGGGTTCAGCACGCCACGCCGCCAAAGCCCCCAAGTATCCTTGGTGCGTTCGCGCACCACCTTGCCGCGTTCCAGGATCAGCGGGGGGAAGCCCATTTGCGCCAACAATAGCGCCGCCATGAAGCCGCAAGGCCCGGTACCCACCACAACAGGCCGGCGGATGCCTTCCGGTGCGCGGGCGACAAAACGATAGGCGGTATCTGGCGCTGGGCTGATTCGTTGATCCCCTGCATGGCCGGCCAAAAGCGCGGCCTCATCAGCGACATCAACATCCAGCGTATAGACCAGCATGATCGCCTGGGGCTTGCGCGCATCATAGCCACGGCGGAAGACATGCATCGCCCGCAAAGCCGCATCGCCAATGCCAAGCCGGGCCAGCACGGCAGCGCGCAAGGCGTCTTCCGGGTGGTTCAGCGGCAGGCGCAATTCGGTCAGGCGAATCATGAGGGTTCTATAGTCCGTCTTGCGCCGCGCTTGAAATCCTCTCCTGCATCGGACAAGCATTGGGGATGGTTGATATTCTTTGCCTCGGCGAACCCATGCTGGAATTCAACGCCCAGAAGCCGGGCGCGGATGGGCGGCGCACTTATTTGGAAGGCCATGGCGGAGATACCTCCAACGCCGCCATCGCCGCCGCGCGTGCGGGGGCTTCGGTTGGCATGCTGACCGCGCTCGGCCAGGATGGGCCGGGCGAAAGCTTCATGCAGCTTTGGGCAAAGGAAGGTGTGGATACCGCGCAGGTCATCCGCAATCCTTCAGCGCCTACGGGCATTTATTTCGTGACGCATGATGCGCGCGGGCATCATTTCAGCTTTTATCGCAGCGGCAGCGCGGCATCGCTTTATGGCGCAGCGGATGTGCCTGAGGCAGCCATTCGCCAATCAAAATTCCTTCATCTGTCCGGCATCAGCCAGGCGATCTCGACCAGCGCCTGCGATGCTGGCTTCCGCGCCATGGAAATTGCCCGCGCTGCTGGCGTGCGCGTTTCCTATGACACCAATCTGCGCCTCAGGCTTTGGCCGGCGGCGCGGGCGGCTTCCGTGATCCATGCCGCCATCGCCATGGCTGATATCGCGCTGCCGTCGCTGGATGATGCGGTGGCGCTGACCGGCCTGCAAAACCCTGATCATATCTGCGATTTCTATTTGCGCCTTGCGCCCATGGTGGTGCTGAAATGCGGGGCTGACGGCGCCATCCTTGCCACGCGCGAAAGCCGCCACCGCATCCCTGCTTTCAAGGTGGCGGCGGTTGATGCCACCGGCGCGGGCGATTGCTTCGCTGGCAATTTCCTTGCGCGGTTGCTGGCAGGTGACGCGCCGCTACAGGCCGCGCGTTACGCCAATGCGGCGGCTGCCCTTTCCACCACGGGCTATGGCGCGGTGGCGCCTCTGCCGAGGCACGATGCGGTGCACGCGCTGCTGGACAGCGCCTGAGTTACCCCCAGGCGCGGTTATCGCCGGGGCGGAGCCGCAAGCCGGGGCGTAGATTGGTGAAGGGCAAAATCGCCGGGTCCGCCACAACGGGGCCGGGCGCGGTCACTACAATCACCTCGGATGCAATTGGCTGGAAATGGGCGCGGAAATGCACGCTGGATTTCACCGCGACAATCGCCTGTTCCGCCGGCTCCACGCCCACTTGCCGGAACAATTCCTGATCATGGCCCTGCATCTTGCGGCTCACCACCACCACGCGCACGCCGGGCTCCACGCGGATCAGCGCTGAAAGACCAAGATCGGCGGGATTGCCCTTACCCATCGGGCCGCTCAGCGTAAAGCGGCCATCGGAAAGCTTTTCCACCACCGCTTCCACGCGCAAGGGCACGCCGTCGCTTTTGCCACCAAGGTCGAGCGTGATGCGCGCACCTTCCCCTGCCGCATGGCAGGCAGCGGCGGCTTCCGCATCATTCATCGGCGCCAGCACCGCACCTTGCGCATTCTGGCGGATCAATTCCGCGAGCAAACCCGTGGTATCGCCATGCCCGCCGCCGCCGGGATTATCCTGCGTATCTGCCAGCACCACCGGTCCCTTGCCGCCGCGCGCGGCCACGGCGCGCGCCACGCCTTCAGCGGCGGTTGCGACACCAAGGGCGAATTCTGGCTCCTTGCTGGCAATGAATGCGGCGAGCGCTTCCGCCGCCGCGCCAGCCTGATCAAGCGTCTCGGCATAAGCGGCAATCGCCATGCCGCAACCGGGGAAATCCGCGTAAGGGAAGCCGAAGCAGAAGCCTAATTCCCAAATGCCCGGCGCCGCACCCAGCTTTGCCCGTTCCGCCATGACATCGGCCATGGGCGCGACCATGGTGCATTGACCGGGCAAGGGCGTCCAGAAATCCAAATCGCGAAATAGCTTGGCGGGCTTACGGCCTTCCGCGATCATGCGCAGCAGCAAGCGCGTGGCCTGCGCGCCGGCGGGCTTCATATCCACATGCGGATAGGTGCGAAACGGCACCAGCACATCGGAAAGCGCCACCATTTCCGCGGTTTTATTCGCATGCGGATCAAGGCTGACGGCGATGGGCAAATCCGAGCCCACCACAGCGCGCACGCGGCGCAGCACTTCGGCTTCGGCATCGTCATAACCCACCGCCACCATGGCGCCGTGCAAATCAAGATAGACGCCATCAATCGGGCCGGCTTCCATGGCATCGGAAAGGCTTGCCACCAACAATGCGGCGATGCGTTCAAAAGCGTCCGCCGTCACTGGTCCGGCAGGATTTGCGAAGCACCAGACCAAGGGGGCAAGTTCCACGCCCGCTTCTTCCGCGACCATGAGCGCGCCCGCAATCGGCGCGCTGGTCGGGCGCATGGCCTGGATCAAACCAGCCGGGCGTTGCAGTGGCGGAAAGCCGCCGGGTTTGACGAATTCCTGCCAGCCGGTCGGCAGCGGCGCGAAGGAATGGCTTTCATGCAAAAAGCCGCCAATGGCGATGCGGGTCATGTCACTTTTCCTTTGCAATACCAGCGGTGGCGAGCACCGCATCGGCCAATACGCGCAAGCCCGCTTCGGCCCAGGCAGGCGTGATGCTTTCCGCTTCATTATGGCTGATTCCGCCATGGCAGGGGCAGAAAATCATCGCCGCCGGCACGCGCCGCGCGACATAAACCGCATCATGCCCTATGCCGGTTGGCATATCCATATGCGGCAGGCCAAGCCGAGTTGCCGCATCACGCACCCGCCCAACCAGTGCCGCATCAAATTGTGTGAGCGGCGATTGCCAGAAATCAGCGATGGTGATGGCAACACCCCGTGCAGCAGATAGCTCTGCCGCCTTGGCGCGAATCTCCGTCCCCATGTGCGCCAGCATGGTGGGGTCTCCATGGCGCGTATCAATGCTGAACCAGATGCGTGACGGCGCAATATTGCGGCTATCGGGATAGACGGTGAGGCGCCCGACCGTGGCGCGGCCAGGTTCACCCGTAGAACTCACCGCACGCAAGGCAATGCCTTCGATCGCGGCCATCAGCGGTGCCGCAGCCATCATCGCATCGCGCCGCCCGGCCATGGGCGAACCGCCATGAGATTCAGCGCCTTCGATGGTGACTTCATACCAGGCTTGCGCCAGGGCATGCGTCACCACGCCGATATCCTTGCCGGCGTTTTCCAGCAGCGCACCTTGTTCGATATGCAATTCGAAATAGGCGGCAAGATCGGTCAGCGCAGCAGGATCGGCTTCACCGCGCCAGCCGATGCGATTCAGTTCATCGCCAAACGCCTTGCCGTCACTATCGCGCAGCGCCAGCACATCAGCCTCAGGGAAAATCCCCATCGCAGCGCCGCTGCCCATCATCGGGGGCGAAAAACGTGCCCCTTCCTCATTGGTCCAATTGATCAGTACCAAAGGCGCTTCGGTTTCGATCCCGGCTTCATGCAAGGCGCGCAGCACCTCAAGCCCGGCCAATACGCCAAGCGGGCCGTCAAACTTGCCGCCAGTTGGTTGCGTATCCAAATGGCTGCCCATGGCGACAGGCTTGCGGCTTGTATCGCGGCCTTCGCGACGCAGCACCATATTGCCGAGGCGATCCACGGAAAGCGTGCACCCAATCGCCTCCCCCCACCGGCGCAGCAAATGGCGGCCTTCGGAATCAAGATCGGTCAGGGTCTGCCGATTGCAGCCGCCCTTCGGCGTGCCGCCGATTTGCGCCAATTCCATCAGGCTATCCCAAAGCCGGGCGCCGGAAAGGGGAAGGTTTGTTGTGCTCATCACGCTTTCTCCACCCCGCACCATTCGGCCATGGTCAGCGCAATGGTGCGGCTAATGTCATGCATGGAATCGAGGCCGACACTTTCATCAATGCCGTGAATATCCTGCGCGTCCGGGCCAAAGCACGCGACTGGTGTGCCCTGATGCAGCACAAAATGCCGCCCATCCGTAAGGCCCGCCGAGGGGTAATCGCGCAAAGCCGCGCCAGAGACATCGGTGAAATGCCGCTTGGCCAGTTTCACAATCGGCGCCTCCATATCAAAGACGCAGGGTTCGGCCATAAAACCCTTGAATTCCAGCTTCACCTTGGCGCCGCGTAGCTTTTCATCCTGCGCCGCCTTCGCCACCAGCCGTTCTATATCGGCTTTCACTGCCGCGGCGCTATTGCCCATCATCACGCCAACCCGAAGCCCAATGCGCGCGCGTGTTGGCACAGATGAATTCCATTCGCCCCCTTCAATCGTGCCGAGATTCACATTCACCGGATGATTCACGCCATGGAAGGAGGCATGGATATTCTCGGCCCGGTTCATCTGGGATTCATATTCCTTGAAATGCGCGGCGATAGTGCTGGCGGCTTCAATGGCATTCACGCCCGCCTGCATATCCCGCACATGGGCGGGGCGGCCGGAAACCGTGACCCAGGCCCAGATCACGCCAACCTCCGCGCTATACATGGCGGGCAGGCCGGGGCCCGGTTCGGGGATGATCACGGCATCCGTGCGCGGCAAGGCGAGCATCGCGGCCAGCGCGCCATTGCCGGTGCATTCTTCTTCAATGACTGAGTGCATCTGCACCTGGGCAGCCGGTTGCAAGCCAGCGCGCTGTAGGGCGCGAAAGGCCGTGACGTAAGAAATAATGCCAGCCTTCATGTCCCCCGCGCCGCGCCCACACATGCGGCCATCGCGAATGGCGGGCTCATAGGGCGGGGTTTCCCACATATCGGCGGCCCCTTCCGGCACCACATCCACATGGCCTTGCAGGGTTAGGCTTTTCCCCTTCGTTTCGCGTGGCGTGAAGACTGCCACGACATTATCGCGCCCGTCATAAGGAATCAGCGGTGGCGAGAAACCAGGATGGCCTTCAAGCGCTTCTGGGACGGTTGGAATGCGCTGGGGTGTCAGGCCAAGCCCCTCATAAATCCGCGCCATTTCATTCAAAGCCGAGGCTTCATTGCCAAGCGTTGAGGGGCAACGCACCAGGCGGGAAAGCATGGAGATGCTCTCCGCGCGCAGCTCATCCACCGCTTCCAGAATGGCGCGCCGCGCGCCGGGGTCGAGAGCTTGCATTTCGCCTAGGTCCTTAACTTCAAGTCCGGGGACGCTACCCATCCCGGCAAGGCGCAGCAAGCGCGGTGCCTTCGCAGCGGGGGCAAAACTGGTTAGCCTTTGCCCATGAAAACCTTCGCCCATCCGGATCATGCCGGGCATCAACCGGCTTTTTTCCTGGTTCGCGGCCGCACGCGCGCGAATTTCGAAATCCCCGCCCGCGCGGCTTCGCTGGAGGCGGCGCTGCTTCGCCTTGGGCTTGCGCCCAGCGTGCCAGAAGCCGTGCCGCTTGCCGCGCTGCGCTCCATTCATAGCTCAGATTATCTGGCTTTTCTGGCAGAAGCTGCGCGGGATTGGGCAGCGCTTGCCGATGCAGGGCCAGAGGTGGTCGCGAATATGCATCCCTCGCCGGAGATGCTGGCGCAAGGTGCTGTTTGTGCGGATGGCATTGTCGCCCGCGCCGGCTGGTATATGGCCGATGCCGCCTGCCCGATTGGTCCCGGCACATGGGCAGCCATTCAAGGCGCGGCGGCTTGCGCCTTGGCCGCTGCGCGTGAAGCCGCTGCCGGACGCAGCGCCTATGCTTTGTGTCGTCCACCTGGGCATCATGCTTATGCCGCGCGCGCCGGCGGGCATTGCTATGTGAACAACGCCGCGCTTGCCGCGCAGGCTTTGGTTGATGCGGGTGCCAAGCGCGTTGCGGTGCTGGATATTGATAGCCATCACGGCAATGGCACTCAGGGTATTTTCTGGGAACGCGGCGATGTGCTGACCATTTCCATCCATGGCGATCCTGATCGCTATTACCCCTGGTTCGTTGGCCGCACGCGTGAACGCGGCGCCGGCGCGGGTGATGGGCACAATATGAATATGCCACTCGCCATCGGCACGGGGGATGAGGGCTGGTTGGATGCCATTCGCTACGCCATGGCAGCCATTCGCGACCATAAAGCCGATGCGCTGGTGCTGCCGCTTGGCTTTGATGCCTCGGAACATGAACCGCTCGCCGCGCTGAAAGTGACGGCGGAGGGTTTTGCCCGCGCGGGTGGGATGATTGGCGGCCTTAAGCTGCCCACCGCCATCACTCAGGAAGGCGGCTACAACGTAGATGTCATCGGCGATTTATTGGAAGGCTTCCTTAAAGCCTGGGGAGATGCGGCATGAGTGAGGCCATCCACGTGGCGACACTAACACTCGACACCCATGTTGATATCAGATGGCCCGACCCGCCTGATGCCACGACCGAGACTGATCGCTGCGTTGATTTCCCGAAGATGCAGCGCGGTGGCCTGAAGGCTGTTGTCTTCATTGCCTATACGCCGCAAGGCCCGCGCGACGTTGCCGGCCATCAGGCCGCTGCTGACCGGGCAGAGGCGATGCTGCGGCACATCCGCACGCGCGCCGATGGCGTTACTCGGCGCTTTTGCGCCAGCGCTGATGAATTGGAAGCGGCGCATCAGGCCGGCGCGCTTGCGGTGCTGAGCGCAGTTGAAAACGGCAATGCCATGGGCCGCGATTTGGCGCGGCTGAAACTTTGGCGCGACCTCGGCGCGATTTATCTGACGCTGACGCATGATGGGCATAATGATTTGGCCGATGCCGCGCGGCCCAAACCCGCGCTTGGTGATGGCACGGCGGAACATGGCGGGCTTTCCGATCTGGGGCGCCAGGCGATTGCCGAGATGAACCGCATCGGGTTGATTATTGATGTCTCGCATGCCGCGAAATCTTCCATGATGCAGGCCGCCGATCTTTCCCGCGCGCCAATTGTGGCGACGCATTCCTGCTGCCGCGCGCTATGCGATCATCCGCGCAATCTGGATGATGAACAGTTGGATATGCTGCGCGCGCGCGGCGGGTTGGTGCAGATCACAGCGCTTGATGCCTTTCTTCGCCCGCCTGGGGCAGATGGCAAATCACCGGCCACGGTTGCGGATATGGTTGATCATGTGGATTACGCGGTGCGGCGGATTGGGCTTGAATATGTTGGCCTATCTTCGGATTTCGATGGCGGTGGCGGCATTCCCGGCTGGGCTAATGCTGGGGAGACGATGAACCTGACGGCGGAATTGCACCGGCGCGGCTATGGCGCGCGGGAGATTGATTTGCTCTGGTCCGGCAATTTCCGGCGGTTGATGCGGCGGGTGCAGGGGATGGCGGGACAATAGACACGAGGAGTAACAGGTATGGGCGGGGAAGAGACCAAGGCTGTTGCGGAAATCGCAAAGGCCACTGGAGAACTTGCCAAGACGAGTGGCAAGGTAGTTGACGCCTCGACCAGTTTTGGAAGTTGGCTGAGTAAGACGCTCGGCACAATCCCTGAGGATTTGCTAGGCATTGCTGGGGGCGATTGGGTTCATGAGCAACGCAAGAGGAACCTGATCTCACTACAGGCAAAGACGGCGGAAATACGAACGCGTATTGATGCTGGGCCGCCGCAGGAGCCAAGCGTCTCAGTCATACTGCCACTTCTAAGAGCAGCATCTGACGAAGCGAGGCCAGAGCTACAGTCCCTGTGGGCCGGCCTGCTAACAGCGGCGCTTCAGCCTGACGGGGGACGACGTGTCAGACGAGCATATTTTGAGACCTTGACCCTAATGGAGCCGATGGATGCGGTTTTATTTGAAGCGATCATGCATGAAAGACAGGACAAGAAAGGAGGTAGAGTTGACGTCAACCTTGTTGGAGGCAAAGCGGAGATTGGCGGAGATGAACGTACAGTGAGCATCAATGCATTGGAAAAGTTAGGCCTCATCGTCTTTGGGACACATGACGGCCTGCATACCGTCAAGCCGTATGGTCTGGCGTTCTGGGAAGCCTGCAACCCGTAAATTTTTAAGCGTGCTGGCTGGCCAGTAACTTGTTCATCCGCTTGCAGCTACTATCGCCGCCGCCCCGATCCATATCTTTTGGTGTAGTTTAACCTGTAAAATAAAACTTATGGTTGCAATTCCCGCCACTTTGGGCCAGTCATGGCACCATGTCCATCGCCCGCATCGCCACCTTCGCCTTCGCTGGAATCGACGCCCAAGCTGTTGAAGTACAGGTGCAAATCGCCCCGGGCCTGCCCGCCTTTCTGGTGGTCGGCTTGCCCGATAAGGCGGTCGCGGAAAGCCGGGAAAGGGTGCGCGCAGCCTTGCTCGGCCTGGGGTTATCTCTGCCGCCGAAGCGCGTGCTGGTGAACCTGGCCCCCGCCGATATCACCAAGGAAGGCAGCCATTTCGATCTGCCCATTGCACTCGCCGTCCTCGCTGCCATGGATGTACTGCCACGCGACGATTTGGCGGGCTTTGCCGCGCTGGGCGAATTGTCGCTGGATGGCGCCATCATGCCTGTCGCGGGCGTGCTGCCGGCAGCCCTTGGTGCCTCAGCGCGCGAATTGGGGTTGATCTGTCCTGCCGCACAGGGCGGTGAAGCGGCCTGGGCGGGTCAGATTGAAGTGCTGGCCGCGCCTGATCTTCCCGCGCTGCTCAATCACTTCAAAGGCGTGCAGGTATTGAGCGCGCCTGAGGCACCAAAGCTGGATTCCGCGCCACCCTCAGGCCCCTGCCTTTCCGATGTGAAGGGGCAGGAAACCGCGAAGCGCGCCTTGGAAATCGCTGCGGCGGGCGGGCATAATTTGCTGATGATCGGCCCGCCGGGTGGCGGCAAATCCATGCTGGCGGCACGACTATCCGCGCTGCTGCCAGATCTTTCGCCGGCTGAGGCTTTGGAAGTCAGCCTGGTGCATTCCATCGCCGGGCTTTTGCAAGGCGGGCGGTTGGTCACGCGCCCACCATTCCGGGAGCCGCATCATTCCGCTTCCATGCCGGCGCTGGTGGGCGGAGGTTCCCGTGCCAAGCCGGGCGAAATCAGCCTGGCGCATCGCGGCGTTTTGTTTCTGGATGAATGGCCGGAGTTTCCGCGCACCGCTTTGGAAGCCTTGCGTCAGCCCATGGAGACCGGGCGCACCACCATCAGCCGCGTGCATTCGCATGTGACCTATCCGGCGCGGTTTCAATGCATCGCGGCGATGAACCCCTGCCGCTGCGGCTATCTGGGTCAGCCTGGGCGCGAATGCGGTCGCGCGCCGCGCTGTGGAGAGGATTATCAGATGCGCCTTTCCGGCCCGCTGCTGGACCGGATGGATATCACCATCGAAGTCATGCCGATCGCGCCCGCGGAACTGGCCCGCGCCCCAGCGGGTGAAGCCACCGCCGCCGTGGCCGCACGCGTCAAGGCAGCGCGCGCCGCACAACGCGCGCGTTATGGCACCGATGGCCCGCCGAATAATGCGGAAGCAAGCCTTGCCCAATTACAGCTTGGGCTGGAAGCGGAAGCCGCGACGCTGCTTGAAGTGGCTGCAATCAGGCTTGGGCTTTCCTCTCGCGGACAGGTGCGAAGCATGCGTGTGGCGCGCACCATCGCTGATCTGGCCGGCAGCACCATGATCCGGCGCGCACATATCGCCGAAGCGCTGGCCTTCCGCCATCGCATGCCGGGGCGGGTTGCTGCTTAAATCGATACGTCGGGAGCCAATCGCAGCACATAGGAACGCCAAGGCGCGCGCTCGGCAATACGCTCATAAAGCGCTATGGCGGCCTGGTCTGTCTCCGGCACTATCCAGCGCAGATGCGACCAGCCGCGTGTCTGGCCAAGCGCCGCAAGACCTTCAATCAAGCATTGCGCCACGCCCTGACGGCGTGCGGACGGGCACACGAAAAGATCATCCAGCGCGCCGCAGCGCCGCGCGAAGACAATTTCCGGCAAGTCGAAGAAATGCGCGAAGCCCAGCGCCTCATCACCACGGAAGGCGCCCAGGATTTCTGCGCGCGGGTCATTGGCAATCAGGCGCAGCATTTCGGGCGCGGTCGCGGGCGCAGCACCGGCAAGATGCGGCGCCATCTCTGCGCCATAGGCATTGAGCAATGGCAAAAGCAGATGATGGTCATGCGCCGGCAGCAGGCGCGTCTCAAAGGTCATGATGCAGGCACCAAAAACACTTAGGGCGCCGCATGCTTGGCATGCGACGCCCTAGTGCCGGGATCCGGTAGCTAATTAGCTCGCCGGGGTTTCGGTGGGCGCCGGCGCAGGAGCAGCGACCTTGCGACGACGCGGAGCAGCCTTCTTCGCGGCGGGCTTCTTCGCAGCGGCCTTCTTCGCAGCCGGCTTCTTCGCAGCAGCCTTCTTCGCGGCAGGCTTCTTGGCAGCAGCCTTCTTCGCAGCAGGCTTCTTCTTGGCGGCAACCTTCTTCGCAGCAGGCTTCTTAGCAGCAGCCTTCTTCGCGGAAGGCTTCTTGGCAGCAGCCTTCTTCGCAGCCGGCTTCTTCGCAGCAGCCTTCTTCGCGGCAGGCTTTTTGGCAGCAGCCTTCTTCGCAGCCGGCTTCTTCTTGGCAGCGGCCTTCTTCGCAGCCGGCTTCTTCGCAGCGGCCTTCTTCGCAGCCGGCTTCTTCGCAGCAGGCTTACGCTTCGCAGGCGCCTTCTTCTTCGCCGCAGCCATGGCCATCGCCTGGGCGCGCGGGGTTTCTTCGGTTTCGGTAGTCTCGATGATATCAGTCATCAGAGGATGAATCTCCATGTGTTCCTGTTGAGGGCGGTCATGGCAGAGTCACGCTGTGCGCAACCAATGGCCAATTCCAACCCGGGGTACAGCAGGCAAGAACGATAATGGCGGCGACGCGCGGATCCCGATGCGCGGACCGACAGGACGAAAAGTCTCCTCGAAGCGCAGCCGCCAATAGGGGCTCGGCGCGCGGCATGCCGGCGCGGCGTATTCCCCCTGGCCTCTCTCCCACTCCTTGCACACGCCGTTGCGGCGGTTTGGGGTGGTGCGGAACCCTGATCGCGTATGGCGAAGCGTTCCCCGAGTCTGCGGTCCATGGACCGTCCTTCCCTGCTGCGGCAATTCTGCCTTGCCGATTGCAGCGCCTTCCCGCTTCATCGCGTCTTTATTCAGGTGATGCACCTGGATTTAGGAGCGATGTTTCGCAGCGTTTAGGCAGTGCGAATCGCGCAATAGAATCGCGCGCAACGCACGCTATCTTCATCACCATGAGTCGTGTCAACAAAATCCGTCACATCTCGCAAAAAAAAATGCGCGCATCGCATCACGATGCGCGCAGTGTGACATGGATGTCGCGGTTTTATCGCCCGCGATGCGCCTTCACCATCTCTGAAAAAATGATGAAGGCATCAGCAAATTAACGCGCTGACAGCGGCGGCACTGGGCGCTGTTCAGGCCCCGTGTACCAGGAAAGCGGACGGATCAGCCGATTATCCGCGCCCTGTTCAATCACATGCGCCGACCAGCCCGTGATGCGGGACGCGACAAAGATCGGCGTGAAGAGCGGGATTTCAAAACCCATCAGGTAATAGGCAGGGCCTGCCGGGAAATCGAGGTTCGGGTGGATGTTCTTCTTCTCCAGCATCTCCCCGGCCAGGATGCGGCTGATCTCCATCCAGGTCTTGTCACCCACAACTTCGGCCATTTTTTCGGCATATTTGCGCATGGTGGGCACGCGGCTATCGCCCGTTTTATAGACGCGATGGCCAAAGCCCATCACCAGCGCCTTATGGTCGAAGCGGCTTTGAATCCATTCCTTCGCAAGCTTCGGGTCGCCGATTTCCTTGAGCGTATGCATCACCGCCTCATTGGCGCCGCCATGCAAAGGCCCCTTGAGCGAGGCAATGCCCGCCGTGATCGCGCCATGCATATCAGCACCTGAGGAGGTGACCAGCCGCGCCGTATAGGTGGAGGCGTTGAAGGTGTGTTCCGCGTAAAGGATCATGGAAACATCGAAAGCTTTAAGCACTTCCGGCTGTGGCACCTTGCCCAGGATCAGGTTGAAGGCGTTTTCGGCAAAGCTATGCGCGGGGTTCGGCGCCACTACCGGCAGGCTGCGGGAAGCACGATAGGCCGCCGCAATCGCCGTTGGGATCTTGGCGAAAAGCCGCTTCGCCTTGCGATACTGCGCGGGCTGAGAAACATCAGCCGTCTCCGGATCTTCCATGCCCATGAAGGATACGGCGGTACGGATGGCATCCATCGGGTGCGCATCCTTCGGGAATTCGCGGATCACGCGATGCAGCGCGGGGCTGATCTCACGCTCGGCAGCGGTTTCCGCCTTGAAGGCGGCAAGCTGCTTGGCATTGGGCAATTCGCCTTCCCAAAGCAGAAAAGACACCTCCTCAAAGCTGCAATTCTCCGCCAAATCCTGCACCGCATAGCCGCGATAGGTCAGGCTATTCGTCTCCGGCATTACCTTGGAGACGGCGGAGACATCGGCATAAACGCCGACCAGGCCCTTGTAGATTTCGGGTTTCGTGGTTTCGTTCATCGGGTTTCTTCCCTTGCTTTATGGCTTCGGGTCAGCGCCTGTGGCGCTGACCCTGCCTTCCTCAATCACCAGTTCAGAAGATACCGGGCTTGCTGTCCAGCAGGCCGCCCGCGGGCAGCGCCACATTCAGCGCACTCAACTCGCCCGCCTTCAGCTTCGTCAGATCCTGCACCACTTCCAGGAAGCGGTTGGACTCTCGGGTTGAGATGATGCCATCCGTGATGGTCTGGAATTTGCGGATGTAATCCGCCCGACCAAAGGGCCTGGCGCCATTCGGGTGGGCATTGGCGACGCCAAGTTCATCCGTGAGGCGCGAGCCATCCTTGAACAGGATTTCCACGCGCCCGCCGAAGGAAAGCTCATTGGGGTCGCGGGAATGGTATTTGCGGGTCCATTCCGCATCTTCGCGGGTTTCGACCTTGTGCCAAAGCCTGACGGTATCGGCGCGGCCCGCCCGCTTCGGCGCGTAGCTATCCACATGGTGCCAACGCCCATCCTGCAACGCGACGGCGAAGATATACATGATGGAGTGATCCAGCGTCTCACGGCTCGCCTTCGGGTCCATCTTCTGCGGATCATTCGCCCCGGTGCCGATCACGTAATGGGTGTGGTGGCTGGTATGGATGATGATCTTCTCAATCGCTTCCATATCCGCGATCTGTTCGCGCATGCGGAAGGCCAGGTCAATCAGCGCCTGGGACTGATACTCCGCCGAGTGTTCCTTGGTGTAGGAATCAAGGATGGAGCGCTTGGGTTCGCCCGCTTCCGGCAGCGGCACTTCGTAATAGACCGGGCCATAGACATCCTTGCGGTTGGAACGCCCGGACAGCACCCAGGCAATAACGCTGTCTTCACCTTCATAAATCGGCGAAGGCGCGCCCTCACCGCGCATGCAGCGATCCACCGCTTCCACCGCCAGCTTGCCGGCATGGGCGGGGGCATAGGCCTTCCAGGATGAAATCTCGCCCTTGCGCGATTGGCGGAAAGACACCGAGGTATGCAACGCCTGCTGGATGGATTGGAACACCACTTCCTGCTTCAGGCCGAGCAGCGTGCCAATGCCCGCCGCGGCTGCGGGGCAAAGATGGGCGATGTGATCCACCTTATGTTCATGCAGGCAAATCGCGCGCACCAGATCAATATGCAGCTCATAGCCGGTGGCCAGGCCACGAATCAGATCGCGCCCGGATTTCCCCATGGCCTGCGCCACCGCCAGGATCGGCGGGATATTGTCGCCAGGGTGGGAATAGTCAGCGGCGAGGAAAGTGTCGTGCATGTCCAATTCGCGCACGGCGGTGCCATTGGCCCAGGCAGCCCATTCCGGCGAAACCGTGGTGGCGGATTTCACGCCGAATACCTGCGCGCCACCCGCCTTCTTCGCATGGCCAAGCGCCATGCCGCGTGCGGAGACCACAGGGCGGCGATTAATGGCGGCGATGGCGACCGAAGCATTGTCGATGATCCTGTTGATGATCATCTCCTGCACCGGCTTTTCGACCGCGACCTTGTCCACGGCGACTCCGGCCATTTTCCAGGCTAGTTGGTCTTCACGCTTCAATAGCGCCTTGGATGGGTGAACCTTGACGGGGTGGAGCTTCATTTGGGGCATTCTCCCTTTCTTGTGTCTGGCGGCTTGCCTGATGCGCTTCTTCTGCGCCCATCCGGCGCCATCGTCCAATCCAATTGACGTGGCGCGCCGATAGGTTTTCCGTATGGGCGGAACCACATTGGATGTCAGATGGATTTTCGCCTGATCCGCCGCTTGGGGCATTTTCTGGCCGTGGCCGAAGAAGGTCATTTTGGTCGCGCCGCCGCGCGGCTTGGCATTTCGCAGCCGCCACTGACCGCGCAAATCCAGTTGCTGGAAAAGGAACTCGGCGTGAAGCTGCTGGAACGCAGCGGCAAGGGCGCGCGCCCGACGCGGGAGGGTGAGGCGCTGCTACCACTCGCGCGGCGCGTCGCCGGCAATGCGGCAGACCTGGAAAGCCTGGCGCGCGAATTGCGCATGGGCCATCACGCGCCAGTTTCCATCGCCTGCGTCACCTCGGCGCTATTCGATTACCTGCCGCCGATTGTGCGCGCCATGCAGGCGGCGCGGCCCGAAGCCGCGATTGGCGTCAGGGAGATGGATACGGCCGAGGCTTTGGAAGCGCTGCGCCGAGGCGAGGTTGATCTGGCGCTGCTCCGCGCCGATCGTGATCGTGCGCCGATCAAGCTGAGGCCCTTAGGGGAAGACAGGCTCGCAGCTGCTTTGCCGGAAGGGCATCCAATTTTGGCCGGGCCCGATCCCTTGCCGCTGGCAGCACTCGCCGAAGCGCCCATGCTGATGCTGCCGCGCGCGATCAGCCCGGCCTATTCCGATGCGATGACAGCGGCCTGCCATGCGGCGGGCTTTACGCCGCGCGTGGTACGCGAAGTGGGTTCGGCCATGGCGCAGCTTGGCTTTGTCGCGGCGGGGCTTGGTGTGGCTTTGGTTTCGGAAGGCATGGCGCGGCTTAATCCGCCGGGCGTTGCCTTTCGCATCCTGGCCGGGCCCATTCGCGGCGTTGGCGTGGCGCTCGCCTGGAATGCGGAGCGGGAGAATGAGGCGACAAGCCTCGCGCTTGAGATCGCGGACGCGCAATTCCCGCCCGCAGCACTGGCCCGCAACACGACGCTGCGTTAGCTTCCTTAATCCTGGCAGTCACACCTACGGAGTATCCCATGCCCGCCACCACCCCTTTTGATCGTGTCATTCGCGGCACGCTTGTGCTGCCTGATCGCATCCTGGCCAATGGCTGGATCGCGACGCGCGGCGACATCATCGCGGGCATTGGCGAAGGGCCTTCTCCGGTTGCGACATCGGTTGAGGATTACGGCAGCAAGCTGATCATGCCGGGCTTGGTAGATGGGCATATGCATACCTCATCCTCACGCGGCTGGCCGGGGATTGAAGGGGCATCGAAGACCGCCGCCGCCGGTGGTGTCACGACTTGCGTTGACATGCCCTATGACGTGCCGCGCCCGGTGACGGTTGCGGGGATTTTCAAGGAAAAAGTGGAGTATGTGAACCGCCTATCCCATGTGGATATGGCGCTTTACGGCACCATCCTGAAATCGGGCGGCGTGGATGCCATTGCGGGGCTCGCGGAAGCCGGCGCCTGTTCCTTCAAGCTTTCCACTTATGAATATGACCCGGTGCGCTTCCCGCGCATTGACCACCCAACCATGGTGGCGGCCTTTCGTGAAATCGCCAAAACCGGGCTGATGGTGGCGGTGCATAATGAGGATCAGGAAATCGTGGTGCGCCTGACGGAAGAAGCCAAGGCCGCCGGCAATACCTCCCCCATCTGGCATTGCCGCACCCGCCCGCCGCTTTGCGAGACCATGGCGGATTTGGAGATTTTCGAAATTGGGCTTGAAACCGGCGCCCATGTGCATATCGCCCATTCATCGCTGGCGCGCGGCTTTGAAATTGCCGAGGTATTCCGCCGCATGGGCGGCAAGGCATCGGGTGAAGCCTGCCTGCAATATCTGTGCATGACGGAAGAAGACATCATCCGGCTTGAGGGCTTCGGCAAATGCAACCCGCCCTTCCGCACAGCGGATGAGGTGGAACGCATGTGGGGTGCCTTTGCGAAGGGGCAGATCGCTTATGTCTCCACCGATCACGCGCCTTGGCCGCGCGACCGCAAGACCTATACGGGTGATATCTTCACCGTCGGTGCGGGGCTGACGGGGATGCAAAGCTTTGCGCCGGTGATGTTTACGCTATTGAAGCAGCGCGGGCTATCGCCCAGCCTGATGGCGCTTTACTGTGCCGAACGCCCGGCGCGCTTCCATGGGCTTTACCCGAAGAAGGGCGCTTTGCGCGTTGGCGCGGATGCCGATTTGCTGGTGATGGAAGAAGGCGATTTCACCTTTGATGCGCGCGACATCCAGGATCAGGAAGATGCCAAATGGTCGCCCTATGATGGCATGAAGGTGAAGGGCCGTGTCGCCGCCACCTGGCTGCGCGGGAAGCAGATTTGGGATGGCAAGCAAGTGCTGGCCAAGCCCGGCGCCGGGCGCTTCGTGCCGCGTCAACACAGAGAAACCTATGTCGGGGAATAAGGACAAGCAGCGCCCGGAAGGGCATTGGATCAAGCGGCCTCCGCGGCCTTCCAAGCCCGCGGCGCCGCCGCCTCGGCGGAAACCCGGCCTGATACAGGCGATGATTGCGGGTTCAGTTGGCATTATGCTTGGGATGTTGAACGCCGCCGCCACCGGGGCGGGCGGGTTGCCTGATCCCGTGCCGGCCATTGCCGCCGGCATCGGGCTTTGTATTGGCGCCATCGCCACCTGGCGGCTCTTTGGCGGCACGCGGCAGGATTTCAAGGATTTGTTTTTCTGACCCGAGCCTTGTCGCCGGGTGGCGCTTGGCCCATGGAGGGCCTTCCATTTTCGCAGGGAGAAACGCGATGAATTCCGCTGATTATTATGTAAAGCACCTCGCGGTGGATTTGCCGCTCGCCACCGCCGATAAGATCGCCGATGTCACGCTGGCGACGGGCCTCGCGGCGGGGATGCTGCCGCTGACCGTGGTGGTGCTGGATGCCGGCGGGCATGTTGTGGTGCAAAAGCGCGAAGATGGCTCAGGCATTCTGCGCGCCGAGATTGCGC
Source organism: Roseomonas sp. (assembly GCA_020249285.1). GTDB lineage: Bacteria > Pseudomonadota > Alphaproteobacteria > Acetobacterales > Acetobacteraceae > Neoroseomonas. Next base: position 93,044 of record JADCFX010000002.1, read on the forward strand.
GTGGCAAAGCCTATGCCGCGCTTGGCATGGGGGTTGGCAGCCGTATCCTGCGTGACCGCTTGAAGGAACGCATTGCCTTTCAGGCGGCTGTCGCTGCCGCATCTGATGGCTGCTTCGTGCCAGTACCGGGCGGCGTGTTGATCCTGAATGCCGCCGGCGCCGTGATTGGTGCAGTTGGCGTCAGCGGCGATGCATCAGACCGCGATGAGCATGCGGCGTGTGAGGGCATCAAGGCCGCCGGGCTTGCTTCCCACCCCGATGCGGCGGTTGAGAATTGGCGTGACGCCGCCCTTTAACATTAGCCGTCGCGCCGCGCTTTTTTGCGCTGGCGCGGCGCTGATCGCGGGGGGCGTGCGGGCGCAGGAGGCTTTTCCATCCCGCCCGATCCGCATGATCATCCCGTTCCCCGCCGGCGGTCCTACCGATGTCTATGCGCGGCTTTACGCTGAAAGGCTGGGGCGCGAATTGGGCCACCCGATGGTGACGGAAAATCGTGGCGGTGCTGGCGGTGCGATTGGCTCGCTTGAAGTGTCGCGCGCGCGCGCCGATGGTTACACGATCCTGTTCGGCACGGCTTCGACACATGCGCTTTATCCGCTGGTGACGCGTCAGCCGCAATTTGATGCGGTGCGCGATTTTACGACGATTGCGGAATTGGGAGGTGGGCCGCTTTGCTGGTTGGCGCATCCATCGCGCCCAGCGACATTGCAGGAGTTTTTGGCGGCGGCGCGCGCGGCCAATCCGCCGCTTTCCTATGGCTCGCCTGGAAGCGGCACCATCATGCATCTCGCGACCGAATTGCTGAAGCAGCAGGCGGGCGGCGTTACCATTACGCATGTGCCTTATCGCGGTGCGGCGCCGGCGATGAATGATCTAGTGGGCGGCACTTTGGCGCTGGCAGTGAATACTTTCGGCGGAGGCTTGCCGCTGCATCAAGGCGGGCGCGCGCGCATATTGGCGGTGGCGACAGCGCGGCGTTTGGATGCGGCGCCCGATGTGCCGACGGTTGCTGAAGCGCTTGGCCTGCCAAGCTTTGAAGCCGTGCTTTGGCATGCGGTTTTCGCACCCCCCGCCCTGCCCGCGCCGATCCTTGAACGTCTTTCGGCTGCGACAAATGCAGCGCTTGCCGACCCCACTTTCCGCGCCAGCCTTGCCGCATCCGGCATCACCGCTTCCGCGCCTGGCACCCCCGCCAGCGCCGCCGCCTTCATCGCCGCCGAGACCGCGCGCTATCGCCCGGTGGTCGAGGCTATTCGTCCGGAGCTTGAACAATGACCCGCATATTGCGCCTTGCCGGCGCCCAAATGGGCCCCAACCAAAAAGCCGATAGCCGAGAGGTGATCCTGGCGCGCATGATCGTATTGTTGGAACAGGCCGCTGCCGCCGGCGCCAAGATGGTGGTGTTTCCGGAATTGCCACTGACCACCTTTTTCCCGCGCTGGCTGTTCACCGACCAAGCCGAACTGGATAGCTATTTCGAGCGTGAGATGCCCAATCCGCGCGTGCAGCCCTTGTTTGATCGCGCGCGCGCCTTGGGCGTTGGGTTCTATCTTGGCTATGCGGAACTCACGCTGCATGGCAAGCGCTACAATACGTCGATCACGGTTGGGCCGGATGGCAGCGTGCTCGGCAAATACCGAAAAATCCATCTGCCCGGCACGGTGGATCCTCGGGTGGGTGATCGCTTCCAGCAATTGGAAAAGCGCTATTTCGAATATGGCGATCTTGGCTTCCCCGCTTTTCGCGGGCCAGAATCCTGGGGCCGGCCCGTGCTTGGCATGTTGATCTGCAATGACCGCCGCTGGCCGGAAGCCTGGCGCTGCTATGGCTTGCAGGGGATCGAGTTGATGCTGATTGGCTATAACTCGGCGGCCTATGATCCGATGGGCGGGGATAGCGAGGATCAGTCCTTGCGGACCTTCCATTCGACACTCGCGGTGCAAGGCAATGCCTATATGAACGCAACCTGGGCGATTTCGGTCGCCAAGGCAGGGGTTGAGGATGGCTCGGGCCTGATTGGTGGTTCGGTGATTGTGGACCCGAATGGCCGCGTGGTGGCGGAAGCCAAGACGCTGGGTGATGAGATTATCGTGGCCGATGTTGATTTCGATGCCTGCCGCCAGGGCAAGGAAAAGATGTTCAACTTCGCCGCCCATCGCCGCCCGCAATGGTATCGCACGATCATTGACCAGGTGGGGGCGGTGCCGCCGGCGTGATGCGCGCCCTGCGGATCACGATGACACTCTCTTATGTATTGGAAATTGATGGCGAGGCTTTGGTGAACCGATGACCGTCTTCAGTCTGAACTTGAATAAGATCGCCCTTCTCCGGAATTCGCGGGGGGGCGACGAGCCCAATCTTTCCGACTTCGCGCGCAAGGCGATTACTGCCGGCGTCCGGAGCCTGACGGTGCATCCGCGTGCGGATGCACGGCATATTACGCTCGACGATGTGGTCACGCTGGCGAGGCTGCCGGAACTGGCCTCGGGCGCGGTGGAACTCAACATCGAGGGCGATTTGCGCGCCGAATTGATCACGCTGGTCGAGACGCTTCGGCCCAGCCAGTTCACGGTAGTCCCGGTCACTCCAGGCGAAGTGACATCGGATCGCGGCTGGCGCGCTTACGACCCCCATGTCGAACTGCGGCGCACGGTCGAGCGGCTGGCCGGGATTCGCGTCGCCGTGTTCTGCGACGCCACGAATGAAAGCTGCGATTACGCCGTCGCCGCTGGGGCCCAGGCGATAGAACTCTTTACGGGTCCTTTTGCCAAGGCGTTCAAGACCGGTACACATGCGGCAGAGCTTACGGCGCTGCGCCAAACGGCCGATCATGCGCGTCAATTCGGGCTGCGGGTGAATGCGGGCCATGACCTGACGCTGGAAAACCTTGCCGCGCTGCGGGCTGTCGTGGAGATCGACGAAGTGTCTATCGGCCATCAGGTTACCATTGACGCCCTTCTTATGGGTTGGGCTGCGGCACTAACAGCCTATATGCACGCCTGTCGATGATCTAGGAACAGCTACGAACGCCAAAAGGATCAGCGCATGACCCGTTCCCTTGTTCTGGCTGCCGCGCAATTGGGGCCGATCCAAAAAGCCGAAGGCCGTGATTTTGCCGTCGGCCGCATGATCCGCCTGCTGGAAAAGGCGCATCAACGCGGTGCTGAGGTTGTGGTGTTTCCCGAATTGGCGCTGACCACTTTCTTCCCGCGCTGGTATGAGGAAGACCTCGCCAATGCGGATCATTGGTATGAAAGCGCGCTCCCTTCCAATGAAACCGCGCCGCTGTTTGAAGCTGCGCGCAAATACGGCATCGCGTTTCATCTGGGCTATGCCGAGAAAACGCCGGAAGGCAGGCGCTTCAATACCGCGGTCTTCGTGCTGCCCTCAGGCGAGATTGTCCTGAAATACCGCAAGGTGCATTTGCCGGGGCATAAGGAATTCGATCCAATCCGCCATGTGCAGCATCTGGAAAAGCGCTATTTTGAGCCGGGCGATCTTGGCTTTCCTGTGATCCGCGCGCCGGTTGCCGGCCAGCCCGTCAATCTTGGCATGATGATCTGCAATGACCGCCGCTGGCCGGAAGCCTGGCGCGTGATGGGGTTGCAGCAGGTTGAATTGGTGATGCTCGGCTACAATACGCCATCACTGAATATGGAAAATCGTGGCTTTGAGGCGCCTCATCTGCGCGTGTTCCATAGCCATCTTTCTGTCCAATCCGGGTGCTACCAGAATTCCTGCTTCGCGGTCGCAACCGCCAAGGCCGGCACGGAAGATGGGCATGAGCTGTTCGGCCATTCCATCATTGTGAACCCGCAGGGCGAGATCATGGCTCAGGCGACAAGCTGGGATGATGAATTGATCGTGGCCGAAGCTGATCTCGGCAAATGCGAATTGGGCCGGAAGACGATTTTCGATTTCGCGCGCCACCGCAGGCCGGAACATTATGGGCGTATCGCCGATCAGGTGGGCAGCGTGCCGCCGGCGGAATGGAAAGGCGGCGCCTGACTTCAGACGACGATAACGCTTGAACCTGCTGGTAGAATACCGAAGGGGTCGAATACCAGGGGCGCGGCGCGGGAAATCGCCGCCAGATCGAAAGCGCAATGCGGCGTGCCAAGGATGATCGCCTCAGGCTGCGCGCCATCCGGCATTTTTAGAGCCACGCTGCGCGGAATAGCTGACAGCGCCTTGGGAATCGTGCTTAGCACAGGATCATGCCAGGCAAGCTCAGCCCGAGCGTGATGCAAGTGGCGCATAAGCCTGAGCGGTGCGGCGGCGCGCAAATCTGCGACATCGGGTTTGTAGGTAACCCCCGCCACCAGCACGCGCTTACCGGCCAGATCATCACCAAGCCGCGCACAGATTTGTGCCAGCACGCGCGCCACGCGCCCGCGATTGCGCGACAGCGCCTTGGCCAGCAATACGGAGGGGGCGCCTGACCGCGCCGCTTCCATTTGCAAAAAAGCCGGGTCCACCGGAATGCAATGCCCGCCCGCGCCAAGCCCGGGCCAAAATGGCGCAAAGCCGAAGGGCTTGGTTGCCGCCGCCGCCACCACATCGCGCGTCGGCACACCAAGCGCTGTGAAAGCGGCATGGAGTTCATCCATCAGCGCGATATTCACCAGGCGATAGGTGTTTTCCAAAAGCTTGGCGCATTCCGCGACCTCGGGGCTCGCGACCACCTCCACCCGATCCACTAAATGCCGCCAAAAGCCCAAGGCGCGGCGGAGAGAGGCATCGTCGGTGGCACCCAGCAGGCGCGGAATGCTGCGGGTTGGCGGCGCATGGGGTCCTGGGTTTTCCCGTTCGGGCGACACGGCCAGGAAGACATCCCGCCCCACGCGCCAGCCTGCTTCTTCCAGCACGGCACGACATAACCCATTGGTGGCGCCGGGCTGGCAGGTGGAAACCAGGCACACCAACGCGCCCGGCGACAAGCCGCGCGCTGCGATGCCAAGCGCTTCGCGCACGGCGTTCAAATCAGGTCGCCCGCGCGCATCAAGCGGGGTTGGGACGCAAATCAGCCAGGTTTGCGCGCCGGCAAGCTGAGTGGGGTCGGCGCTAGCCCGAAACCTACCGTGGCCGCCGGCATGGGCCTTCTCGGCGCTTTCTCGCGCTCCGGGGGCCGGGTCAAAACCAATCACGTCATAGCCGGCGGCGGCGGCACCAAGCGCCAAGGGCCGGCCGACATAGCCAAGGCCGAGCACGGCCAAACGCCCTCGGCTGAGCAGGGGGGCGGGCGCAAGAACAGGCTGTAGAAGATTTAGGGACACACCTCATTAATTGTGTTTCTCTTATAAATTGCCACCCTGGGTTTTATCTTGGGGAATCTTTCAGCCATCCGAAGCCTCAGCATTGCCACCACCCCTTTCCTTTTGCGGGGCCGAAAGCACGGCTAAATGCTTGTTTTTTCGCTACTACCCGCCGGAGAATCTGTTTCCAGCCCCAGGGATTCTCTCCTAAAGAAGGGCGTACCCCTGCTTAGGAATAGGTCATGGTCACAGGTTCAGGATCGGATGATGCAGGCATGCTCACGGTGGTGGGGCACCCGCTGATCCAGCACAGGCTTTCGCAGGTGCGCGAGAAAACCTGCCCTGTGCCCACCTTCCGCGTCCTGCTGCGCGACATCGCCATGATGCTCGGTGCTGCCGCTTTGGCTGATCTGCCGCTTGAAGCGCGCGAGGTTGAAACGCCGCTGGAACGCATGTCGGCGCCAAAACTTGCCGGCAAACCGCCGATCTTCGCCCCGGTGCTGCGCGCCGGCATTGGCTTTCTGGATGGCATGCTGAGCCTTCTGCCGGAAGCGGGTGTTGCGCATATTGGCGTCTATCGCGACCACAAAACACTGGAAGCGCATGAATACTACTTCAAGGCGCCGGAGGATTTGGCAGAGCGCCTGGTGATCCTGCTCGATCCCATGCTGGCGACCGGCAATTCAGCGGTCGCAGCACTTGATCGGCTGAAGGCGCGCGGCGCTGAGCGCATCCGCTTCATCTGCCTGCTCGCCGCGCCGGAGGGTATTCGCCATGTGCGGCAAGCCCATCCCGATGTACCGATCTGGACCGCGGCAATTGACGAAAAGCTTGATGAGAAAGGCTATATCCGCCCTGGCCTTGGCGATGCCGGGGATCGGGTTTTCGGGACTTGATGCGCGACCAGGAAGCTCAGGCGCCCTTCTCACCTGCCAATAAGGCGCGCTTGCGCGCAACGCCCCAGCGATAGCCTGTCACATCACCATCCTTGCCCACCACGCGATGGCAGGGCACGGCGAGTGAGACCGGGTTCTGCGCGCAGGCCCGCGCGACCGCGCGTGTTGCCTTTGGCTCACCCATGGTGGCGGCGAGCCCGCTATAAGTTGTGGTGCTACCAAGAGGAATGCCGCGCAGCGCTTCCCAAACGCGGCGCTGAAAAATCGTGCCGCGTAAATCCAAGGGAAGTTCCAAGGCAGCACGTGGTTCGGCGATGAAGGCGATGGCGCGTTTGGCAAGTTCGCTGATCTCCGCTGGTGCTGCTTCAATCCACGCTTGGGGAAAGCGAGCGCGCAAATCACCTTCCAAAGCATCGCGTGCCTCGCCAAAACCAAGGAAGCACACGCCCTGTTCGGTGGCGCCGAGCAGCAAAGGGCCGAAGGCGCTTTCCGCCCAGGCGATGCGGATCACCTCACCGGCGCCGCCACGCCGCGCACGGCCAGGGCGCATGCCAAGATGCCGCGCGGTGTTTTCATAAACGCGGCTTTCACTACCGAAGCCGGCCTCCGCGACCGCCTCCGCCACACGCGCCCCTTCGGCCAGTGCGGCTGAAAGTCGCTTCCCGCGCACGCCTTCCGCATAGGAACGCGGCGTGACGCCGGTGATATCCCGAAACATCCGCTGGAAGTGATGCGGCGCATAGCCGGCGCGCGCCGCAAGGCTTGCCAGCGATGGCATGGCTTCAGAAGCTTCGATCATGGCGCAGGCGGCGCGCACGGCTTCCGCTTGCAGGCGCGCGCGATCACCGCGCGGGTCGCAGCGCTTGCAGGGGCGAAAGCCGGCGGCCTCTGCCGCGCCCCAATCGGCAAAGAAACGGACATGCCGGCGGAGCGGCGCGGGGGAAGGACAGCCGGGACGGCAATAAATGCCCTGGCTGGTGACGGCATAAAGAAAAGCACCACAGGCGGGCGCCGCATCACGCGCCATCACGGCAGCGAAGCGGGCATCATCAAGATTTTTTGCTGTGTTCTTCATGCCAGTATGTTCGGCGGTTCCCCCATATCGCGCCATCCGCTTCTTGCGCTCACTTAATTCCTATGTCGCGGATCGTGCCCGATCCGCCCTCAGACGCCGGCGCGCGCCTCCGCGCGCTTGGCTTCGCTGCATAAGCAGCGGCGCCCATTCGGGCGCTCGTCCGCCTTCGGCGTCCGCAAGAGGCCCAATTTTTTGCAGCAACCGCTTTGCGCATTAGGGCCGCCAAGTACGGTGGTAGGGATGCCCACTCCTGATCGCCTGCACCCGGTAAAGCTGTTCCGCCAGCATGCCGCGCACCAGAAAATGCGGCCAGGTGAGAGAACCCAGTGAGAGCCTATATTCCGCGCGCGCCTGCACGGCCTGGTCCAACCCCTCCGCCCCGCCAATGATGAAGCAGGCGCTGCGCCCGGCTTCATCCCAGCGTGTCAGCAGCGCGGCCAGGCTTTCCGTATCGGGCATGGCGCCGCCAAGGTCCAAGGCAATGGGCACCGCGCCGGCCGGGATGGCTGCCAGGATGGCAGCGCCTTCGCGGCGGCGGATTTCGGCTTCACTGCCGCGCGCTTCGGGGATTTCGACCAATTCGGGCGCCGGGCGCAGCCGCGCCGCGTAATGCGCGTAAAGGGCGGCTTCCGGCCCGGGCTTGATGCGCCCGATGGCAATGATCCTACTCGGGCGCGGCGTCGGAAGCCTCCGTCGTCAGTGGGCTTTCCGGGCCCCACATGCGTTCCAGGCGATAGAGCTCGCGCGCATCCGGGCGGAACAGGTGGATCACCAGATCGCCCGCATCAATCAGCACCCAATCGCCTGAGGCCTGGATGGCATCGCGCTTTATATGCAAGCCAGCCTTGCCGAGTGCTTCATCCAAATGCGTCGCCATGGCTTGCAATTGGCGCTCAACCTGGCCGGTCGCGATAATCAGCCTATCCGTGTAATCGGCGCGGCCAGTCACGTCCAAAACCACGATGTTTTCGGCCTTGTCGTCTTCCAGGCTTTGGCGCGCTGCTTCTACAAGTATCTCCAGCCGGTCCGGTGCAAGTTTTTCGCGGCGTCTGCCACGGGCGGGGCGGGGCGCAGTGACCTTCGTGGCGGGTTTCGCCTTGGGCTCGGCCTTCGCCTTAGCCGCGGCCTTGCTGGCCTTGGCGGCAGGCTTTGGCGCTGGCTTAGCTGCGGCGGCTTTGGCGGCAGCGCGTTTCGGCGCTGGCGCGGCAGCTTCGGTTTTCGGCGCAGCTTTGCTGGCCTTGGCGGCAGGCTTAGGTGCAGCGGTTTTGGGCGCAGTGGTTTTGGGCGCGGCCTTCGCCTTGGGCGCGGCGGCAGCTTTCGGCTTGGCGCTTGCTTTTGCCTTGGTCGCGGCTTTGGGCTTTGGCTCGGCGGTGGCGCGGCGCTTTGGGCTTTCTTCGGCCGGGGTGGGCTTGCGGGCTATGGCCGCCTCCTGTCTTTTTAACCAAGTGTCACGGGTGCAGCGCTGCCGCCCTGATTGCGGTGGCGGATGCCGCGTGTTCCCGGGCGGAAACGAAACACCATCTGGCGCGTTTGGTAGCCCGCTTCGGGCTGGCAAGCAACGCGCCGGGCCGGCAACGCTGGCGCCGCAGTACCGAAGCCGCTGCCCCATGCAGTGCCTTTCTTGTCCAGCCCGGGCGGGGCAGCACCGCCAGAGCTATTGAAGTGGCGATGCGGCGCCATGATTTCCAGCGAGGCAGCTGCACCAGATTATCCGCGCCGATCAGAAACACGAAGATGGCGCGAGGGAAGCGCCGACGCAGTTTTGCCAGCGTATCGGCCGTGAAGCGTGTGCCCAAAACCTTTTCGATATCGGTCGCAATCACGCGCCTGCCATCGGCAATGCCCCGCGCGCTGGCCAGGCGCTCAGCCAGCGGCGCCATGCCCGCGCGCGGCTTCAGCGGATTACCCGGCGAGACCATCAGCCAAACCTGATCCAGCCCAAGCGCCCGCATGGCGTGGCGCGCGACATGGAGATGCCCGGCATGGGCCGGGTTGAAGGACCCGCCCAAAAGGCCAATGCGACGGCGCCGACCATCGCCGAAGCGGGATGGGATCATGCGCTGAACATAAACCGCTCAGGCGCCAAGGTGAATTGGCCTGCCATGGCGCGCCGGGCGGTTACCTATACACAAAAGCAGCGTCGTTCAGGTCAATTTTGGGGAATTCATCCTTCTCGGCCCAATAATCCTGATTATGCATCCATTCGGGCTTGTCGCCGCGTTGCGGTAGCAGATGCATGCCGCGCATCAAATAGCCTGGATTGAAATTTTCCGGATCAATCCAGGGCAGGATGGGCATGTTATGGTCTTCTTCGCGCAGCGCCACTTCGACCTGCGTCTTGCCTGCGGCATCCATGTGCTTCAGCAATTTGCAGACAAAATCACCAACCAAATCAGCCCGCAGAGTCCAGGAAGCGCGGAAATAGCCGAAGACCCAAACCATATTGGGAATGCCGGTGAACATCATGCCGCGATAGGTCACGGTTTCATGGAAATCGAGCGGCTTGCCATCAATTTCAAAGGCGATATCACCCAGCACATTCAGGTTGAAGCCGGTGGCAGCGACAATGATATCCGCTTCGATTTCCTGACCGGATTTGGTGACAATACCCTTTTCCGAAAATCTCTCGATCTCGTCAGTCACCACGCTGGCCTTGCCACTCGCGATACCATGGAACAGATCGCCATTCGGCACAAAGGCCATGCGTTGGCGCCAGGGGCGATATTGTGGCGTGAAATGGGTGGCGATATCGTAATCCTGCCCGACAATGTTGCGGATACCATCCAGCAGCGCTTCCTTGACCATCTCCGGTTGCGTGAAGGTCTGTTTTGCGAATTTTGCTTGCTCGAACAGGATTTTGCGGCGCGTGATTTCGTGAATCCAGTCTTCGGAAATGCCAAGCGTCCGCAATTCCTCGGCGATTTCGATGGCGTTGCGGCCCACGCGGAAATAAGTGGGCGAACGCTGCAACATCACAACATGCGCGGCCTTGGCGGCCATGGCCGGGATGATCGTGGCAGCACTCGCCCCTGACCCAATGACCACAACGCGCTTGTCAGCGTAGTCCAGCCCTTCCGGCCATTCCTCGGAATGCACTAGCCGGCCCTGATAGGCCGCCATATTCGGCCATTCCGGCATATAGCCCTGATACTGGCGGTAATAGCCCTGGCACATATACAAAAACTTGCCGGTGAAGCGGCGGGGAAGGCCTGTGGTCTTGTCGAGGACTTCCAATGTCCAAAGCTTGGTCTGACTATCCCAGCTTGCGTGCGTGATATGGTGCCGATAGCGGATATGCTGCGCCAGATCATTTTCGGCGATGACTTCGCCCATATAGCGCAGGATTTCCTCGGCAGTTGCGATCGGTGCGCCGCGCCAGGGCTTGAAGCGATAGCCGAAGGTATGCAGGTCACTATCCGAACGAATGCCGGGGTATTTATGCGTCCACCAGGTACCGCCGAAACTTTCCTCATTCTCAAGCACGACAAAGCGCTTGTCTGGGCATTGGGTGGTAAGGTGATAGGCCGCGCCAATACCGGAAATGCCGGCACCCACAATCAGCACATCGAAGTATTCGACGGAAAGCGGCGTGCTTGGGCTTTGGAGCGTGGCGGTATCGGGCATGGCTGACGTCTTTCTTGGCGCGGGCTTATGTGTAGCAGAAGGCGCGGCTTCAGCGAAGCGGCCGCATTACCGGAACCGCACCAGCACTTCCTGCGCCTCGCCGAGGCCTTCATAGCGCGCGGCCCAGGCCTGCCCCGCCACCACCGGCTGGGGCGGGGAGAAGGAGCCGAGCGAAACTACATCCCCCGCGCGCAAAGGCCGCCCATCGCGGGCCAAATCCCGCGCAATCCAGGCGAGCGCATTCAAAGGATGGCCCAGAATGGCAGCGCCAGGCGCACGAGAGACTTCGCGCCCATCCTGGTGGAGTGAAATACTCATGCGCCCCAGGGCCGCAATAAAGTCAGCGCCGGGTGTGACGGCAATCGGCTTGCCCACCACGCCAAGCCGCGCGCCGACATTGACCGCGAGTAGATCGCCAAGGCTTGGCCGATAATCGGGCGCATAGACCAGATCGGGCAATTCAATGAAGGGTATCACCTGATCAATATGGCGGATCAGCGCGGCGTGATGATTGAGCGCGGTCTCAACGCCACCCATGCCGATACGCACCAGCATATCGGCTTCCAGCACCGGCACGGCGGCGAAGCGCGCTTCGATCTCAGCGCCCGACGTCGCGCGCAAGGTGGCGTGGAAAATCGTGCCACGAATCGGATGATCAATCCCAAAGCGCTGCTGGATGGCGGGATTGGTCAGGCCAAGCTTGAAGCCGACGATGTCACCGAAGGGTTGAGCGAAAATCGCCACCAGCTTTTCCTGCACACAGCGCCCATCGGCGGGTGAGAGCGTAGCGAAAGGCGTTGGCGATTGGCGTTGCAGAATATGGCCGGCAAAGCGTGCAATCGCCGTATCATCCGGGCAGGCAGCCTTAGCGGCTGTCGCAAGCGCAAGGCCAATCAGCAGCGCCGCGAAAAACCACCGCCCCATCACGGCCGTATCTGCCCAGTGCCGAAAATCTTGTAGCGATAGGTGCAAAGCTGTTCGAGCCCCACAGGCCCGCGCGCATGCAGCCGGCCGGTTGCAATGCCGATTTCCGCACCGAAGCCGAATTCGCTGCCATCGCAGAATTGCGTGGACGCATTCCAAAGCCCGACCGCCGAGGCAATGCCATCCAGGAATTGCTGCGCGGCAGCGGCATCTTCGGTGATGATCGCTTCCGTATGCTCACTGCCGAAGCGGCGGATATGGGCAAGCGCTTCGTCAACGCTGGCAACGACCTTCACCGACAGGATCGCATCCAGCCATTCGGTGGCGTAATCCTCATCAGTGGCGGCGGTCAGACCCGACACAATGGCCCGCGCGGCGTCATCGGCGCGGAAATCGCAGCCTAGCGCACGCAAATCCGCAATCAGGGCGGGCAAAAGCGTGGGCGCGATGGCGGCATCAATCAGCAGGGTTTCCGTCGAGCCACAGACGCCAGTGCGGCGCATTTTGGCGTTGGCGAGCACCGCGCGCGCCATTGCGTGATCCGCCCCGGCGTGAATGTAGGTGTGACAAAGCCCCTCAGCATGCGCGAGCACGGGCACGCGCGCTTCTTCCAAAACGCGCGTCACCAGGCCCTTGCCGCCGCGCGGCACGATCAAATCAATCAAGCCCGAAGCGCGCAGCATGGCACCGACAAAGGCGCGGTCAGCACTCGGTGCCACTTGCACCGCCGCTTCCGGCAGGCCGGCCAGCTTCAGCCCTTGCACCATGCAGGCATGAATCGCGGCGGCGCTGCGCAGACTCTCCGACCCGCCGCGCAAAATCACAGCATTGCCGGATTTGAGGCAGAGCGCAGCAGCATCGGCGGTGACATTGGGCCGGCTTTCGAAAATCATGCCAATCACGCCAAGCGGCTGCGCCACGCGCTGCAAGCGGAGCCCATTGGGGCGCTGCCATTCCGCCAGCACGCGGCCAACGGGGTCAGGCAGCGCGGCCACTTCTTCCAAACCCTTCGCCATCGCTTCCACCCGCGCCGGGTCCAGCAGCAGCCGGTCACGAAAAGCCGGCGAAAGCCCAGGTGCCGCGGCGATGTCTTCAGCATTGGCCGCGATGATCTGCGCTTGATGTTCGCGCAAGGCTGCCGCCGCCAAAAGCAGCGCCTGATCCTTCACGGCGCGTGGCGCCGCCGCCAGCGCGCTTGTGGCGGCACGCGCGGCGCGCGCGGCAATCTCCAGGGCTTGGGCAGCATCGGGGGGCATGGCGTTCACGGGCAGAGTATCCTTTCTGCCCTTCCTATACGCCAAATAAGCCCCGTGCCGCTATTCGATCCTGATGCCGCTTTCGCGAATGATCGGTTCCCATTTGGTCCGTTCCGCCGCCCAGGCGGCAGCGAATTCCGCCGGGGTTGAGGGCATGGCTTCCAGCCCATTGCGGTTCAGAATGCCGACCACATCCCTGTCTTCCAAAGCGATCCGCATGGCTTGGGCCATCCGTTCAACGGCGGGTTCTGGCGTCCCGCGCGGCGCTACCACCGCATACCAGGATGGCACATTGAAGCCGGGCAGGCCGCTTTCCGCGACTGTCGGGATATTGGGCAAAAGCCGAGAGCGCTGCAGCGTTGGTACCGCAAGCCCGCGCAGCCGACCCGCTTCGATATGCGTCTTGACCGAGGGCGAGGTCGGAAAGCCGTAATCGAGCCGACCGGAAATCAAATCAGTCGCCACCAAGCCTCCGCCGCGATAGGAGACCTCGATGGTTTCAATCCCGGCCATTTTGGCGAAGAGCAAGCCCGCCAATTGGGGTGCGCTGCCAATGCCGCTATGCCCCCAGGAAAGTTCTCCGGGCCGCGCCTTGGCCGCCGCGATGATATCAGCCGCAGTATTCCAGGGCCGTTCCGCCGGCACGGTCAGGATGTTGAACAGGTCAACCGCGATGGAAATCGGTACCAGATCCCGCGCCGGGTCTATCGGCAGGCGCATCACCATGGGGCTGATCACCAAAGCGCCCAGCGTTGCCAGCAGGATCGTGTAACCATCAGCGGGGCTGCGGGCGACGAGTTCAGTGGCAAGGTTGCTGCCGGCGCCGGGGCGGTTTTCCACAATCACGGGCTGGCCCAGCACTTCCGACATTTTGGGCGCGAAGGCGCGCGCCGAGATATCGGTGGCCCCGCCAGGGGTGAAGCCCACCACCAAACGGATAGGCCGATTGGGAAAGGGCGCCTGTGCCAGCGCGGGAGCAGCAAGCAAAGGGCTGGCCGCGACCAAAGCGCGGCGCGTTATGGTTTCTGACGGCATTCCGGCCCCATATCAGGCTTTGGCGCCCCTTGCATCCCCTTTCCGATTCTGCCCTGGGGCGCTAGTGAACCACCATGGAAGCCAGCTTTTCCGCGCAGCTTCTGCGCGCCACCCTTTTTGCCGCCCGCGCCCATGCCGGGCAGGTGCGGAAGGGCGCGGCTGCCGAACCCTATGTGAACCACGTGATCGAGGTCGCCGCGATCCTGGCTGAACACGGCGCGCCGGAAGAAGCCATCCTGGCCGGGCTGCTGCACGACACGGTTGAGGATACCGAGACCACTGACGCCGATCTGATTGCGGTTTTCGGCCCCCTCATTGCGGGCTTGGTGGCGGAAGCGACCGATGATAAAGAAAAGCCTAAGGAAATCAGGAAGGCCTTGCAGATCAGCCAGGCGCCAAAGCATAGCGAAGCGGCCAAGCAATTGAAACTAGCCGATAAGATTTCGAATCTACGTTCCATCGCCGATAGCCCCCCGGCGAATTGGAATCATGCGCGCCGCATTGAATATGTGGGCTGGGCCGGGCGCGTGGCGGCGGGGCTGAAGGGCGTCAATCCGGGGTTGGATACACTGTTTGACACGACCTATCGTGCGGCACTGGCCCGATTGGCGAGCGAAATGCCATGAAGCGGCGGCTATTCCTCGTGAGCGCCGGCTTGCTTACCGCGCCATCCTTGGCGCAGGCGGAGCAGCGCGGCGTGACCCTTCTGGTTCCCTTCGCGGAGGGCGGGGCGACAGATCAGCTCATGCGGGTACTGGCGAAATCCGCGAGTAAGGCTTTAGGCCAAGAAATCCGTCTGGAAAACAAGCCAAGCCGCACGGGACTTCGGCTTTTATCGCAATTGCGGGCTGCGCCGCCGGATGGGTCCGTGGTGATGCTGTTTCCGGTGGTCACGCTTCGCGCCCTGGTGGAACGTGGTGTTGATTTCTCCCTGGAACGTGATGCGACGCCGATCATGTGCCTGGCGGGCGGGACCTATGGCGTGATTGCCAAGACGGATCGCTTCCCAGGCGGCTGGCGCGATTTTGTGGCCGAAGCACGCCAGAAGCCGGGCCAGCTTTCCTTCGGCAGTGTCGGCGTTGGATCGGTTGGCCATGTCACCATGGCGCGGCTGATGGTGAAGGAAAACATCCAACTGGTGCATCTGCCGTTCCGCGGTGCCGCCGATGGCGTTGAAGCGCTGATGGCGGGGGATCTGGATGTGATGGCCGGCGGTGCGCGGCTGCATGTGGCGGTGGATCAAGGCGAAGCACGTTGGCTGACATTGTGGTCGCCCACGCGCAATCCGCGCTGGCCGGATGTGCCGACCCTGGTTGAGCTTGGCTATGGGCTGACGGAAACCGCACCGTTCGGGCTGATCGGCCCGCCCAGTATGCCGGCAGCCGAACGCCAAAGGCTGGAAGAGGCCTTCACCGCGGCGCTGCGGTCGCCACAGGTGCGTAGCGTCATGGCGCGGCTTGGCATGACCGAAGATTTGCGTGATGGCGCCGCTTATTCTGCCTATCTGGCAGCGGCGGCGGGTGAGGAAGCGGCACTCGGCCTACGGCCGGAAGCGCGGCAGTGATCCAGGCCGCAGCGCCGGCGCTTATTCTTGCATCAAGTTCCTCAGCACGGCGAGCGGTGCTGGAAGGTGCTGGGCTGCGGTTTGAGACGCGTGTGGCTGGTGTGGATGAGGCCGCCATTAAGGAAGCCGCCCAGGCGGAGGGTATTCCCGCCCAAGACGCCGCGTTGATGCTGGCCGACGCCAAGGCAGCGCGCATGGCCGCGAAAGCCCCTGATGCGCTGGTAATTGGCGCGGATCAATTGCTGGTCTGCGAAGGCGCCTGGTTCGACAAGCCGCCCGATATGGCAGCGGCGCGCACCCATTTGCAGCGTCTGCGTGGACGCCAGCATGAATTGGTGACGGCACTTGTGTGCCATCGCGGCGGGCAGCGCATCTGGCAACATGTGGCCAAGCCGCGCTTGACCATGCGCGACTTCTCCGACGCATTTCTGGAAGCCTATCTGGCCGCCGAGGGCGAGGCTTTGCTTTCTTCTGTCGGCGCCTATCGGCTGGAAGGCCATGGCGCGCAATTATTTGATCGGATTGAGGGCGATCAGCCGGCAATCTTGGGGCTGCCCTTGCTGCCCTTGCTTGGGTTTCTGCGCCAGCATGGGGTTTTGTTGCGGTAGGCGACCCAACCAGAAGATAAGGCACTCCAAGTTGAAGCAAGAAGCGGATGGCGCGGCCTAGAGACTTGAGTTTGACATGGGCAAGTTAACTTGATCGGAACGCAAATGACGCCGCCCCCATCCGCATCCTCGACACAAGCACCTATGGGCGCTCAGGAATGGGCCATGCTGATCGCCCTTTCCGTGCTTTGGGGCGGCTCCTTTTTCTTCAATGGTGTTGCGGTCAAGGAATTGCCTTCCCTCACCATTGTTCTGGTGCGCGTGGGTATTGCGGCGGTGACACTTTGGGCAGTCCTCACGCTGTTGAATATCCGCATGCCGCGCATGAAGGGGCTTTGGCCTGCCTATTTCGGCATGGGGCTTTTGAATAATGCGATTCCATTCGCGCTATTCGTTTGGGGGCAGCACCATATCGCGAGTGGCTTGGCCGCCATCCTCAACGCCACCACGCCGCTTTTCACGGTTCTGGTCGCGCATTTCCTGACGCGCGATGAAAAACTAAGTGCCGGTAAGATGGCTGGCGTGGTGCTCGGGCTTTTGGGGGTGATCCTGATGCTTGGGACAGAATTGCTCTCGGGCTTGGGGACTGGGCTTCTGGCGCAATTGGCCTGCCTTGCCGCGGCACTTTCCTATGCCTTTGCAGGTGTCTTTGGGCGCCGTTTCAAGCGCATGGGTGTGCCGCCCTTGGCAACAGCCACCGGGCAGGTAACAGCTTCCAGCCTTTTAATTTTGCCAATGGCCCTTGTGATAGATCAACCCTGGCTATTGGCGCTGCCCAGCGCGCACACATTGGCAGCCTTGCTGGGCATTGGCGTGCTTTCTACGGCCTTGGCCTATATTCTTTATTTCCGCATCCTTGCGGCTGCCGGGGCGACCAATCTGCTATTGGTTACCTTTCTGATCCCGATCAGCGCCATTCTGCTTGGCGCTTTTCTGCTTGACGAAAGGCTAGACGCAAAACACTTCGTGGGCATGGCGATGATCGGACTGGGTTTGGCGCTGATTGATGGGCGCATCCTGGCAGGTTTGAGGGCGCCGCAAGGATGATACCGCAGACACAAAAAAGGGCGGCCCCGCAGGACCGCCCCCATTTTTCGCGCAGGTCGCGATGGATCAGAAATCCATCCCGCCCATGCCGCCACCCGGCGGGCCGCCAGCCGGCGCGCCCTTGGGTTCCGGACGCTCAGCCACCATCGCTTCGGTGGTGATCAGCAAGGAAGCGACAGAAGCCGCATCCTGCAGCGCCGTGCGCACAACCTTGGTCGGGTCAATGATGCCGGCCGCAACCAGATCCTTGTACTCGTCCTTCTGGGCGTCATAGCCGTGGGTATAGGTGCTGTCGCGCAGCACTTCACCCGCGATCACGGCGCCGTCCTTGCCGGCGTTTTCAGCGATCTGCTTCAGGGGCGCCTGGATGGCGCGGCGAATGATTTCGATCCCCACCTGCTCATCGCTATTGGCACCCTTGAGGCCGCCGAGGTTGGTCGAAGCGCGGAGCAGCGCAACACCACCACCCGGCACGATACCTTCCTGCACGGCAGCGCGGGTCGCATGCAGCGCGTCGTCCACGCGGTCCTTGCGTTCCTTCACTTCCACTTCGGTGGAACCACCAACGCGGATCACCGCAACGCCGCCAGCGAGCTTCGCCAGACGTTCCTGCAGCTTTTCACGGTCGTAGTCCGAAGTGGTTTCTTCGATCTGCGCCTTGATCTGCTCGCAACGGCCAGTGATCTGGTCCTTCGCACCGGCGCCATCGACGATGGTGGTGTTTTCCTTCTCGATGCGCACGGTCTTGGCGCGGCCGAGCTGCGCAAGCGTCACGCTTTCCAGCTTGATGCCAAGATCTTCGCTGATCACTTCACCACCGGTCAGGATCGCGATGTCTTCCAGCATCGCCTTGCGACGATCACCAAAGCCAGGCGCCTTCACGGCCGCGATCTTGAGGCCACCGCGCAGCTTGTTGACGACCAGGGTCGCGAGCGCTTCGCCTTCCACATCTTCCGCCACAATCACGAGCGGACGGCCAGACTGCACCACGGCTTCAAGCAGCGGCAGCATCGGCTGAAGCTGAGACAGCTTCTTTTCGAAGATTAGGATATACGGATTGTCCATTTCCGCGATCATCTTTTCCGCATTCGTGATGAAATACGGGGAGACATAGCCGCGGTCGAACTGCATGCCTTCAACGACATCAAGTTCGGTCTGGATGGACTTGGCTTCTTCAACCGTGATCACGCCTTCATTGCCGACCTTTTCCATGGCCTGGGCAATCATTTCGCCGATCTCGGATTCGCCATTGGCGGAAAGCGTGCCAACCTGCGCCACTTCGGCAGACGTGGTGATCTTTTTCGTCTTGGCTTCAAGTTCGGCCACGACGCTGGACACGGCCTTATCAATGCCGCGCTTCAGATCCATCGGGTTCATGCCGGCAGCGACGGCCTTGGCACCTTCGCGCACGATCGCCTGGGCCAGCACGGTGGCCGTGGTGGTGCCATCGCCCGCCGTGTCATTGGTCTTGGAGGCGACTTCGCGCACCATCTGCGCGCCCATGTTTTCGAACTTGTCAGCCAGTTCGATTTCCTTCGCGACCGTCACACCGTCCTTGGTGATGCGCGGGGCGCCGAAGCTTTTGTCAATGACGACATTGCGGCCCTTGGGGCCCAAGGTGACCTTTACAGCGTCGGCCAGGATATCCACCCCGCGGAGCATCCGCTCCCGCGCGTGGGCGCCGAACTTTACGTCCTTAGCAGCCATGTTTGCGTGTCCTTTTCAGGTTCTGATTGGAAAAGCGGTGATCAGGCGGTCAGGATGCCCATGACGTCGGATTCCTTCATGATCAGGAGCTCCTCGCCATTCAGCTTCACTTCGGTGCCGGACCACTTGCCGAACAGGATGCGATCGCCAGCCTTGACGTCGAGCGGACGAAGATCGCCCTTTTCGTTCAAGGTGCCGGAACCGACGGCGACGACTTCGCCTTCTTGCGGCTTTTCCTTCGCGGTGTCGGGGATGATGATACCACCGGCGGTCTTTTCTTCCGCGGTAACGCGGCGAACGAGAACGCGGTCATGTAGGGGACGAAAGGCCATATGGTCCTCTCCTGAGCCTCGGGTTGATGACGGCTCACTCTGGGAAGCCTGACCGGTCACCGAGGGTGCCCCGGTCGTTAGCACTCCCCCCAGAGGAGTGCCAGCGATGTAGGCTGCGCCGCGCGGCGCGTCAAGCGGATGGCAGCACTCAAAGTGTGCTAGTGCTAGCATATTGATAACAAAGATTTTTCTTGCAAGACCCCGGAGTCGTCATGGCAAGCTTCCACCCTGGCC
Source organism: Roseomonas sp. (assembly GCA_020249285.1). Taxonomy (GTDB): domain Bacteria; phylum Pseudomonadota; class Alphaproteobacteria; order Acetobacterales; family Acetobacteraceae; genus Neoroseomonas. The sequence continues at coordinate 112,601 of JADCFX010000002.1, forward strand.
CAGCGGGACGCCGGGGCAGGATGGCTTGTGACGACATAGGAAAAGGAAGATGAGCCTTAAGCTTCAGGGGTTGGAAAGCGTGGTGCGCATCCCGGACTGGCGGCTGACCACGGCCGAATTGCTCTATCATCTGCCCGATCACCCGCATGTGCTGCAAAGCTTCATTTGGCAAAAGCTGGATCGGGCACCGGATTTTCCGGAATTGGACCACTTCCTGGCCTTTTGGCAGCGCGAGATTGACGGGCCTTTGCATTCGGTGCGGGTTGCTTCGGCAGCGCTGACGCGGCCAGCGGAACTGCGGTATGCGAATGGGGTGTTTACGCTGCACTGAAACCCCTCGACACTGGTTGGCGACTGACAAGGGGGCAGCAGGACCATGCGCCACATCCAGCAACCGGGGCCTGCCGGGCCTGAACGCATCATCGCCCATCCGGTGCGCGCGCAGGCGATTGATGAGGAACTGCCGCGCGGGGCCAGCCTGCTCGCCGCTTTGCATGATCTGGCCCGGGCGCATGGGGCAGAAGGCGGCTGCCTGACGCTGACGGGCGGCGCGCTTGGGCCTTTTGCTTATGTGATCCCGGCGCTGGCCCCTGACCCATCCCATGCGGCTTATTACAGCGACACCTTTCGCCCCGCAGGTGCGACGCGGCTGGATATCGCCGCCATCACTGTGGGCTTTCGTGATGGCGCGCCCTTCTTCCATTGCCATGGCTTCTGGACTGAAGCCGATGGCCGGCCCGGCGGTGGCCATATGCTGCCTGATGAGACCATCATCGCCGCCCCCATCCGCGCCAAGGGCATGCTGATTACCGGCGCGCGGTTTGAAGCGCGGCAGGATGCGGAAACCGGCTTCAAGCTTTTCACCCCCATAGCCACCGAAGCGCCAAGCGCGGCGGCGGCGAATGGCATCGCCATCCGGCTTTGCCCCAATCAGGACATTTCCGCAGCACTTGAAACGGCGGCGGCTGGGGCGGGCTATAGCGCCGCGCGGCTGAATGGTGGTGTCGGCAGCATCATCGGCGCGCGTTACGCCAATGCGCCACCCGTCGATAATTTCGCGACCGAAATGCTGATCCGCGATGGGCTGATTAGCCCAGGTTCCACGCGGCTTGATGTGGCCATGGTAGATCTTACCGGGCAATTGAGCGCGGGCGTGCTGACCCCTGGCGATAATCCTGTGCTGATGACGTTGGAAGCAGTTATTACGCCCGCTTAAAGGTATTTGCCGCGCTCCAGAATCTCGAGCGTGTACTCGCGGTACGTCATGCCCAATTCGTCGGCGCGCGCGAGGCGCCTTAGCGCAATCTCACGCGGCGGGGTTTTCCAGGCGCGCTTATGGGCTCGGCGCCAATGCCAGGCGCGCCAGGATGCGTTGACATCTTCCTCCACATCCAGCGGCGGGCCACCATTGTGGCGAGGCGCTGGAGGCAACACCTCAAATACCGCTCACGGGCGGCATGGTGGCGGCGAAGGAAGCGCGGTCTGACGCGCGGTCAAACCAGGCGGCAAGGCCCGGCAGGCCATCCCGCCAGGCCCACACGCGGTGGCGCCTTTCGCAATAGCCAAGCACCGCCAGCAGCGCGAGGAAGCCGGCATCAGGCGCGGCATAGACGCCCTTCGCGACATCATCCTGCAGCGCGGCGGCAATGCGCGCGGCGCGGGTTTCTTCCAGCGCAATCACGCCGGGTGATCTTTCATGCACGGGCCGGCGCAATTCGCGGTTCCAGACCGCGATGCCATCCAGCATGCCAAGCACGCGCCCATAAGCAGCAAGGCGCTTCCAGCCATCCGCACCATCACCTAACAGGCGTTTTTCCGGCGCCACAAGGCTATCCAGCACCATTAGAATCGGCGTGGTTTCCGTGACCGTGGTGCCATCCGTCAGCACCAGGGATGGCACACGCCCAACAGGGTTATGCGGCAGCAGGGTGGATGCAGGGTCGCGCAGCGTGGTTTCCACAAAGGGAATGCTGTCTGCAAGACCAAGTTCCAGCACCGCCATGCGGGCGATGCGGGCATAGGGGGAGCCGGCGGAATGAAAAAGCTGCATGGGTCAAGGCTAACCCGTCATGCCCCATCTGACGAGGCCCAGCATTTCACCCCTGGCCGCTTTGGGTTACACCCCCGCCCATGAACGCGAAGACCCAATATGACCCCGCCGCCGATGGCTGGACGGATTTCATCTGGCATGAGGATGGCTTCCCCGCTTTAGTAGGCCCCTTCTGGCACAAAACCGTGGATGGCAGGCGCCTGCATGGGCTGCTGGTGGAAGAAAAGCACAGCAATATCCATGGCATTGTCCATGGCGGCATGATCTCCACCTTTTTGGACCAAACGCTTGGCCATACCGTCTGGGAAGCCGCTGATCGCGGGCCGAATGTGACCATTCAGTTGAATGTGCATTTCATCTCCGGCGCCAAGCAGGGGGATTTCCTGATCGCGGAGGGTGAGGTCATGCGTGTCACGCGTTCAATCGTATTCGTGCGTGGTCGGCTGACTGCGGGTGATCGGTTGATTGCCCATGCGGATGGGGTTTGGAAGCGGTTGGGGGCAAGTTGAGTGTATTGGTCTCTTTACCGATCCTGGCCAGCCGATCGAGGCGAAAACCTAACTGGATTGGGAACAATGCTACTAAGGCTTAAATCGCTTAGCCATGCACAGCCTCTTGCGCTTCCACCACCCCAGCCAACTTGTTATCTGACCCGTAGCAAAAAAGGACCGTGCGGGGAGTTGCTTTAGTAGCAGCCTCTACGGGCGTCAGGACGATTTCGGACAATCCCAAGGTAAGCACACCCGCAACAATCTGACTGGCAACGATAGCCCCCTTTAACGCCGGGCCGGGGCCACGCGTGTAGAGCCTGTAAATATCGCACGACTTGTCGCCATCTGGTGTTGTAGCGCGCGGATTGCCAAGTTCTGCCAGTACTGACACCCTACTTTGTCCGATCACAAATTTATTGATATCGACGGGATCGGGACGGCCTGCATGCATCACCGCAGAGCAGCCCGGTAAAGCTACAATCAGCAATAACGCTAGTGAAAGTCGCAGACGGAAAAACATACAAACCCTCCTGAAAACCGGCTGAAAGGACATTGAAGAATTTTCAGGAAGATGCAACAATTTTATGCTTATTGGAATCATCTCAACCTTCCAATCATGGTCTGACCTTCCCTGAAAGTCCATCAAAACTACAACAGGAGGAATTAATGATCCGCCGCCGAAGCCTCCTCGCCGCCCCCATCGCGCTTGGCGCCGCCGCGCACCAAGCCCGCGCACAATCCAGCGCCGCCTGGCCAGCCGGGCGGCCCATTCGCATCGTGGTTGGCTTTCCGCCCGGTGGCTCCGGCGATTTTCTGGCGCGTACCCTCAGCGAACCCTTAGCGCGCGAATTGGGCGGTGCGACCATCCTCGTGGATAACCGCCCAGGTGCCGGTTCCAATATCGCCGCCGAACATGTCGCGCGGAGTGAGCCAGATGGCTACACCATTCTGCTCGGCGGCAATTTCACTCATTCGGTGAACCCGGCCATGTATCGCCGCCTGCCCTTTGATCCGATCAATGATTTCACGCCGATCACGCGCGTGAGTGATCTGCCGCTGATCATCGCCGTGCGCGCCGATGCGGGCATCAACAACCTTGCCGATCTTGCGGCACGCATGCGTGCTCAGCCAGGGCGGTGGAATTACGCGACACCAGGCATCGGCACGCCAAGCCATCTGGTTGGCGCCAAGCTTGCCAAGGTAACGGGTGAGGATATCACCCATGTTCCCTTCCGTGGCGGCGCCCCTTCCCTGCAAGCGGTGCTGTCGGGCGATGTGCAAATCCTGGTTGGCACGCCGCCCGTGGCGCTGCCGCAAATCCGCGCGGGCACGCTGAAGGCGCTGTCACTCAGCACCCGCCTCCCCTCCCCCGCCATTCCCGATGTGCTGGGCAGTGAAGCCGCCGGCCTGCCCGCTTTGGATATCACCGGCTGGTGGGGTGTTTGGACCGCGGCGCGCCTGCCCACCCCCATTCGCGATCGGCTTTTCACCGCCTTTCGTGCCGTGCTGGCGCAACAAGCCGTGCAGGCGCGCTTGGCGCAGGAAGGGCTGCAAGCGCTGCCGAGTGAAAGCCCGGAAGAATTTGGCCGTTTCGTGCAGGCGGAAATCCCGATCTGGGCGCAAATCGTGAAGGATGCCGGCGCGACCGCGGATTGAGCATATTCAAGCCAAGTAGAAACGCTTGGCTGTTCGGAAAGGGCGCTACAACGCCCCCTACTGCGTCGTGCTGCCTGAAACCCCTGCTGGTGCCGCGGTGCGCCCGCCATCCACGGTATATTCGCCGCCCGTCATATTACTGGCGAGGTCAGACAGCAGAAACAGCACCAGATTGGCCACTTCCTCCGCCGTGCCGTAACGGCGCAGAGGGATCCCCGCCGCGTAGCGTTCTTCCACCCCCTTCGGATTATTGGGCGAAACCTGGCGGGACACTTCTTCGATCATCCGTGTCGCGATCGGGCCGGGGCAGACAGCATTGACGCGAATGCCATTCGGCCCGACCTCACCGGCCACGCTTTTGGTCAGCCCATTCACCGCATGTTTGGAAGCGGAATAGGCCGCCATGCCAGGTGAACCCACCAGTCCCGCGATGGAGGCGGTATTCACCACCGCGCCGCGCCCGGCCGCGATCATCACCGGCAGAACGTGGCGCAGGCCCAGAAACACGCCCTTCACATTCACAGCCATGATCTGGTCGAACACGGCTTCCTCATATTCCGCGAGCCGCGCGACGCGGCCTTCAATGCCGGCATTATTGTGGAAGCAATCAATCGCGCCGAAGCGATCCAGCGCCGCCTTCACATAAGCCGCGACATCGGCGGATTTGGTGACATCAGCCGCGCGAAACAGCGCCGCTGCGCCAAGGGAGGCTGCCAGCGCCTCCCCAGCCGCGGCATCTCGGTCCACGATCACCACCTTGCCGCCACGCGCCACAAAACCGCGCGTCACTGCCGCGCCAATGCCATTGGCACCGCCCGTCACAATGCCGACCTTGCCTGAAAAATCCATGATGCGTTCCTCCTGCCCGGGCGGTTATTGCCGCCCGCTTCGCATCATGCTTGCGCCGCTTGCCGGGAAAGACAAGCGGCGCCCGGATGTTACCCCGCCGCCTTGGCTTCCCGCCGGCGCGCCGTCAGCACAAATTCAGTATAGCCATTGGGCTGTTCGCGGCCCTTCAGCACCAGATCGCAAGCGCCCTTGAAGGCCGGCCCATCAAAAGCCGGCGCCATGGGGCGATAGGCCGCATCCCCGGCATTTTGCCGATCCACCACGCCCGCCATGCGCTTCATGGTTTCCATCACCTGCGCTTCGCTCACCACGCCATGGCGGAGCCAATTGGCGATATGCTGGCTGCTGATGCGCAAAGTCGCGCGGTCTTCCATCAGCCCGACATCATTGATGTCCGGCACCTTGGAACAGCCAACGCCCTGATCCACCCAGCGCACCACATAGCCCAGAATGCCCTGCGCGTTATTGTCCAATTCGGCCTGCACATCAGCCGGGGACCAATTGGTATCGCGCGCCAGCGGCACGGTCAGAATATCATCCAGCTTCGCGCGCGGGCCGCCCTTGGTGATTTCATCCTGACGCGCGGCAACGCTGATCTGATGATAATGCAGCGCATGCAAGGTGGCGGCGGTGGGTGATGGCACCCAGGCGGTGGAAGCGCCCGCCTTGGGGTGGCCGACCTTCTGGTCGAGCATGGCTGCCATGGCATCCGGCATGGCCCACATGCCCTTGCCGATCTGCGCGCGCCCGCGCAGGCCGCAGGCCAAGCCGGTGTCCACATTCCAATCCTCATAGGCCTTGATCCAAGCGGCGCCCTTCATGTCATTCTTGCGAATGACGGCGCCCGCTTCCATCGCCGTGTGGATTTCATCGCCGGTACGATCCAGGAAGCCCGTATTGATGAACACCACGCGATCCTTGGCCGCCCCGATGCAAGCCTTCAGGTTCACCGTGGTGCGGCGTTCCTCATCCATGATGCCCATCTTCAGCGTGGCGCGCTTGAGGCCGAGCGCATCTTCCACGCGGGCGAAAAGCGTATCCGCCCAGGCCACTTCTTCCGGCCCGTGCATCTTCGGCTTCACGATGTAAACGCTGCCGGCGCGCGAATTCAGCCGCTTGCCGCGAATATCATGAATGGCAATCACCGACGTGCAGAAGGCATCCAGAATGGTTTCCGGCACTTCCGCGCCATCAAGCTTCACCGCATCAATCATCATGTGGTGGCCCACATTGCGCACAAGCATCACCGAACGGCCATGCAGCGTGATCCCGCCACCCGCCGGGCGCTGAAACACGCGGTCCGGGTTCAGGCGGCGCACCATGGTCTTGCCACCCTTGTCGAAACTCGCTTCCAGATCGCCGCGCATCAGGCCAAGCCAATTGCGATACACAGCGACCTTGTCTTCCGCATCCACGGCGGCGACGGAATCTTCGCAATCCTGAATCGTGGTCAAGGCGCTTTCCAGCGCCACATCGGCAATGCCTGCCGGATCGGTCTTGCCAATCGGGTGCGCGCGATCGAATTTCACTTCGATATGCAGGCCGTTATTGACGAATAGCAGCGATGTTGCCGCATGCGGCTCACCCAGAAAGCCCACGCATTGGCCAGGCCGCGCAAGGTCGGTTTTGCTGCCATCCTTCAGCGTGACTTCCAGCGCGCCACCTTCAATCCGATACCCCGTGGCATCGGCGTGCGAGCCCTTGCCGAGCGGCACGGCGCTATCCAGCACGCCACGCGCATAGGCAATTACCTTCGCACCACGTTCCGGGTCATAGCCCTTGCTTGAAGCCGTGCCGGGAATGGCATCCGTGCCATACAGCGCATCATAAAGGCTGCCCCAGCGCGCATTGGCAGCATTAAGCGCATAGCGCGCATTGGAAACCGGCACGACAAGCTGCGGGCCTGCCATGGAAGCGATTTCCGCATCAACATCGGTGGTGGCCACCGTCACTTGCGCGGGTTCCGGCAGCAGATAGCCGATTTCCTTCAGGAAGGCGGTATAGGCCGCCTGATCAATCGGCTTGGTTGGGTTGGCCTGGTGCCAGGCATCAATCTTCGCTTGCAGCGCATCGCGCTTGGCCAACAGCGCGGCATTTGTCGGCGCCATTTCACGCAGCGTGCGTTCCATCGCTTCCCAGAAGCGGGCGGGCTCCACGCCCGTGCCGGGCAGGGCTTCGGTTTCGATGAAATTCTTCAGAATGGGGGCAACGAAAAGCCCCTTTGATGCAGACATTGGAACGCTCCCGAACAAGAGGCAGGCCTTGGCCCGCCCGTAGAATCCGAAGGGTTCCATAAAAGGAAAGGGGCGGCGGGGCAAACCGGGCGGGGGCTTGCGGGAAGCGGCGGGCGGCGCAAGGCTAGACCCATAGAAATTGAGGAAACCCCATCATGGCCTATACCCCTCCGCGTCACACTTCCCAGCATTGGCATGTCACGAAGCCCGCCGCTTCTGGCCGTAAGGGCATGGTGGCGTCACAGGCGCGCGGCGCGGCAGAGGCAGGTGTGGCCATTCTGGAAGCCGGCGGCACGGCGGCGGATGCGGCGGTGGCCACGGCCTTTGCGCTAGCGACGCTGGAGCCCTGGAATAGCGGCCTGGGCGGCATTGGCTTCGCGCAAGTCATGTCGCCGGGCGGCGCGGCGGAGACCTTTGATTTCGGCCCGGTTTCCCCACGCGGCTTGAAGCCTTCCGCCTTCCCCATGACGGGCAAGATGAAGGCCGATTTGTTCACCTGGCCGGAAGTGCTGGAAGACCGCAATGTGCATGGCCCGCTTTCCTTCGCCATTCCATCCGCCGTCGCCGGCTATATGGAATTGCATGCGCGCCATGGCCGCATGCCGATCAAGGATGTGTTGGCGCCGGCGGTGGCGCTTGCGAAGCGTGGGCTGGCGCAGGATTGGTTCACCACGCTGAAAGTGGCCAATTCCGCTTCCGTGCTGAAGCTTTATGCGGAATCTGCCCGGATTTACCTGCCGGGCGGCCTGCCGCCTGTGGCGCCTTATCAGGGCGCGCCGGGCTTCTTCCCGCAGGGCAATCTGGCCGCCACTTTGGAACGCCTGGCGCATGCCGGTTTGGCTGATTTCTACACGGGCGATATCGCCGCCGCCATCGCTGCCGATTGCAAGGAAATGGGCGCCTTCGTCAGCGCCGAGGATTTGGCGCAATGCAAGGCCCGCGTGCTGCCGGCACTTGAAGCCGAATGGCGCGGCAAGCGGTTGATGCTGGCCAATGGCTTGACCGCAGCGCCCACCTTGATGCGGGTGCTGGATGGCATGCGCGATGCGGATTTCTCGGGCAAGGCGCCCTCCGCCGCCTGGTATGCGCAATTGGCGCGTGTGATGCGCGCGGCCTATGCGGAACGCTTGGCGGGGCTTGGCGATGCGGAACCGAAAGCGGCTGAATCCTGCACCACCCATCTGACGGTCGCCGACAAGAGTGGGATGATGGTCGCCATGACCACCACGCTGCTGTCCAGCATGGGCAGCCGCGTGGTGCTGCCGAAATCGGGCGTGCTGATGAATAATGGCGTCATGTGGTTCGACCCGCGCCCGGAAGCCGCCAATGCGCTGGCGCCGGGCAAGAGGCCGCTGACCAATATGTGCCCAGTGATTGCCGCTGAGGGTGACAAGCCCGTGATTGCCACTGGCGCTTCTGGCGGGCGGCGCATTATGGCGTCTGTCTTCCAGATGCTGTCCTTCGTTGCTGATTTCGGCATGGGGCCAGAAGCGGCGGCGCATCATCCGCGGCTGGATGTTTCCGGGCCCGAGGGCGTGACCGCCGATATTCGGCTGGGTGCGGAGACCCTTGCGGCGCTTGCGGCGGAAGACACGGTGACGGAAGTGGAACACGCCGTGCTGCCGGTGAATTTCGCCTGCCCCAATCTGATCCAGATTAGCGCGGATGGGCTGCGCACCGGCATTACCGATGCCATGAGTCCCTGGAGTGCGGCCATCGCCGAAGCGTAAATCACATGAACTGAACAAAGGAGAGTCGCGTGGAGGACGACCAATTAACCAACCCAGAGCATTGCGTGCAGCAGCAACTTGAGGCCTACAACGCGCGCAATATTGATGCCTTTATGCGGTGGTGGGCCGAGGATTGCTGCTATTATGGCTTCCCGGATCAGCTTCTGGCCAAGGGAACTGCAGAAATCCGGGAGCGGCATCTCATTCGTTTCCGTGAACCAAACTTGCACGGGCGTTTGATCACGCGATTATCCGTGGATAACCTTGTGATTGATCAGGAGGTTGTTACGCGAACCTTCCCGGAAGGTCCTGGCGAGGTTGACGTGATTGCCATCTATGAGGTCGAAAAAGGGAAGATTACCAAGGCTTGGTTCAAGATGGGAAAGCCTAGGCTCCAGAATTCCTCAGCATGAAAAATGATCTGGCAACGCACTGATTTAGGCTACCCGCTTCCCTTGCATGATGCGCCAGATGCTCTCGGGCGTGATCGGCATATCCACATGCGCGACCCCCAGCGCATCACAGACCGCTGAAATAATGGCCGGCGGCGCGCCGCAAGCGCCGCCTTCACCCGCGCCCTTCACGCCGAGATCATTAGATGGGCAGGGCACCACATTCAGATCAAGCGTAAAGGAAGGCGCATCACCCGCGCGCGGCATGCAGTAATCCTGGAAGGTTGCGGTCAGGAACTGGCCGCTTTCCGGATCATATTGCGCATGTTCCAGCATGGCCTGGCCGATGCCGGCCATGATGCCGCCATGGCATTGGCCATGCACCAGCATGGGGTTGATGGGCACGCCAACATCATCCACCGCTGCGTAATTGGCGATGGTGACTTCACCGGTTGTCGGGTCAACTTCAACCTCGGCAACGTGGCAGCCATTGGGGAAATTACACTCCGTGTCGCGCGTATAGGTCAGTTGTTCATCAAGCCCAGGGGTTTCATCGGGCGGCAGGCGCGCTGGGTCATGCGCGGCGGCGATCACTGCGGGCCAGCTTGTGGCGATATCCGTCCCCGCCACGCTGAAGCGGCCATTGAGGAATCCAATATCCGCAACCCCCGCTTCCAACAGATGCGCCGCGATGCGTTTGGCCTTTTCAATGATCAGCGTGGCAGCGCGGCTGGTGGCCACACCGCCCATTTGCGAAGACCGAGACCCACCCGTACCGCCGCCCTTCAGCACAACATCCGAATCCCCCTGGATGAGATCAATGGCATCGAAAGGCAGGCCAAGCTTTTCAGACAGGATTTGCGCAAAGGCGGTTTCATGCCCCTGGCCATGGCTGAAGGTGCCGACCGTCAGCTTGGCGCGCCCTTCGGGCGTCAACGCCACGCGCGCCCATTCAAAAGGCTGACCGCCCGAGGCTTCGATGAAATAGCCAAGCCCGATGCCGCGCAGCTTGCCGCGCTTGGCGGCATCCGCCCGCCGTGCCGGGAAGCCCTGCCAATCCGCCAAGTTCAGCGCCATATCTTGGGTTTCTGCGAAACGGCCGGAATCAATCACATTGCCGGCAACATTCTTGTAGGGGATCTGATCCGGGCGGATGTAATTGCGTCGGCGGATTTCATCGCGCCCAATGCCGAAGGCTGCGGCCCCTTGGTCAAATAGCCGTTCCAGCACATAAGCGGTCTCAGGGCGCCCCGCGCCGCGATAGGCATCGGTTGGCACCGTATTGGTAAAGACGCAACGCACCTGCACATTCAACGCCTGAAGGTCATAGACCGTGCCATTGATGCGCCCGCCCGCCATGGTGGGCACGCGCGGGCCAAAATCCAGCAAATAGGCGCCCATGGCCGCCAAGGTGCGAATGCGCACGCCAATCGCTTTGGCGTTCTCATCAAAAGCCATTTCGGCATGCGTCACGTGATCTCGCCCATGCGGGTCTGACAGGAAGGTTTCTGTCCGCCCCGCGCGCCATTTCACCGGGCGGCCAAGGCGCCGCGCGGCCCAAAGCACCATGGCACTTTCGGGAAACAGCTTCCCGCGCAAACCAAAGCCGCCGCCAACATCCGGCGAAATGACACGAATTTTTTCAATCGGCACGTTGAAGACAAGCTTGGCGAGATTATCGCGCACCTTCACCGCACCTTGTGAGGGCGAAACCAGTGTCCAGCGTTCGCCATCCCATTCACCAAGCGCCACACGCGGTTCCATGGGGTTGCCGACAATGCGGTTCTGCACCAGGTCAACCGTGACAACGCGTGCGGCCTTGGTAAAGGCGGCATCGGCTTCCGCTTCGCGCCCGCTATCCCAGTGCACGCAAAGATTGCTGCCCTGTTCTTCCCAGATCACCGGCGATGCGGGATCAAGTGCTGCGCCAGTTTCGGTGATGCTCGGCAGGGTTTCGTAATCAATCTGGATCAGCTCAGCCGCATCCATCGCTTCTTCGCGCGTTTCCGCGACCACCAGCGCCACCGGGTCGCCCACATAGCGCACGCGTTCGGTCTGCAGGATATGGCGCGTGGGGGCGAAAAGCGGCTTATCCTTGCCCGGCACTTCCACCTGCACCGGCAGCGCGCCAACGCCATCAGCAATCGCATCATGCCCGGTCAGTACCGCGAGCACGCCGGGGGCGGCGCGCGCTTCACTGACATCCATGGAAAGGATGCGCGCATGCGCATGCGGGGAACGTAGCACCACCGCATGGGCCTGCTCAGCGCGGTCCAGATCATCCGTATAGGTGCCGCGCCCAGTCAGCAGCCGCACATCTTCCTTACGCCTTACCGGCTGACCAATGCCAAACTTATCCATGACCTACTTCCCCGTTACTTCGTGCAAAACTTGTTCAATGGTAGTGATGCGCGCGACCGGGCGCAGCCCTTCAATCGCCGCTTGATGTATTGCGCTGGAAAACGCCGCGCAGCCATCTTCCAGCACTGTCACGTCAAATTCCCGCACATGCGCGCCGCGTACGGTGGAAGCAACCCCGCCATTGGTGACAATACCCGCCACCAGCAGCGCGCGAATGCCTGCCTTGCGCAAGGCCCATTCAAGGCGCGAATTCCAAAACGCATCATAGCCGATTTTCTCGACCATCAAATCAGAAGGCGCCAATTCATCCACCAAGGCTTGGCCCCAGGATGCCGGTGCGAAATCCCCCTTGCGCAGAAAGGGGCGCATTTGTTTCAGGTGTTCCGCAATGAAGGGCTCGCCGCCCTTACCCGGCACCAAAGTGAAATGGGTGGAGGCGATCCAGCCGCCCTTCGCGCGCATCGCTTGACAGAGCGGCGCGAGCCGCGCGGGCAGCGCCGCAATGCTGGCATCGCTTTGCCCGCCACGTGCATAGGCGCCTTCGGGGTGGATGAAATCATTCTGCAAATCGCAAAGCAGCAAAGCAGTTTCCGTGATGGGAACAACACCTGCCATAATCACGCCCTTTCGATGATCAAATTGCCAAAACGGTCCACCCGCGCCACCAGGCCAGGGTCAACCACCACGGTTGCATCCGGTTGTTCCAGAATGGCGGGGCCAGGGATTTCAGCACCCACCGGCAATTCAAGCCGCGCGTAAATGCGCGCCTCGTGCCAGGCACCATCGAACCAGACATGCCGCGCGCCACGCGTCGCTTTTTCCAGGCTTGCGTCAGGCCCCGGCGCAAGCGCCGCCAGATCAAAAGCCGGGCGCCGGCCAATCGCGGCACTGCGCAGGGAGACGATGCGCACAGGAAGCCCAGGCAGTAAGCGACTGAAGGCGCGTTGATAGGCGGCCTCGAAAGCCTTCCGCACAATATCGCGCGTCACGCCGGTGCTATTGCCTGCAACGGTCACGGGCAGAGGCACGGCCACGGTATGTGTCTGCCCCGCATAATGCATATCCAAGGTGAAGAGTGTTTCAATCGCCTCCACCGGCAGCCCGGCATCACGGACCACCGCGACCGCGGTACTCGCTTCGCGCACCAGATGCGCATCGAGCGCGGTGGGATCGAGACTATCCAAATCAAGGTTCAGCGTGCGCACCTGATCATGCCGCACATCGGCGATGATGCAGCCAAGCGCGGAGGTAACCCCCGGAAAGCGCGGCACCAGCGCCGCCTTCAGCCCAACCTCAGTGAGCAGCGCGCCGACATGCAGCGCACCGCCACCGCCGAAAGGGAGTGCCACAAAACGCGCTGGATCAAGCCCACGTTCGATGGATACAAGCCTGATGGCGCCGGCCATTTTCGCATTCGCGACACGCAGAATGGCCTCAGCCGCCGACATGGCATCCAGGCCAAGCGCTGCGCCGACATGCTTTTCAATTGCCGCCTTGGCTGCCGCGACATCAAGGCTTGTAAGTGCGCCACCTATGGGCCGCGCGGCATTGATGCGCCCCAGCACCAAATTCGCATCAGTCAGCGTTGGGCGATCATTGCCCTGCCCATAGCACACCGGACCCGGCCGGCTGCCCGCGCTTTCCGGCCCCACTTGCAGCAAGCCACCGCGATCCACCGCCGCGATGGAACCACCGCCCGCGCCGATGGTGGTGATCTCGATCATCGGGGAGCGGATAACCAGGCCGAAATCAATCGTCGCCTGCGCCGCCAATTCCATTTGACCATCGGCAATCAAAGACACATCGAAGGAAGTGCCGCCCAGATCGCAGGTGATGACATGGCTGAAGCCTGCGGCCTTGGCGATGGCGCCCGCCGCAATCACCCCCGCCGCCGGGCCGGAAAGTGCGGTGCGTGCGGGAAAGCGCCGCGCCGTTGCGGTGGACATGATACCGCCATTGGATTGCACGATATGGAAGCGCCCGCCGAACCCTTCGTGCGAAAGGGCGCCTTCCAACTTGCCGAGATACCCCGCGACAAGTGGCTGCAAATAGGCATTCAGCGCGGTCGTGGAAGCGCGTTCAAATTCGCGGATCTCCGGCAGGATTTCTGAGGAAACCGAAACATACGGATTGGGCCAGATACGCCGCACTGCCTCCTCCGCCGCCTGTTCATTGCCAGGATTGGCATAGGCATTGATGAAGATAATGGCGCAGGCTTCCGCACCCGCGGCTAGTAATTGCCGCGCGGCTGCTTCCACCGCGGCGATATCCACTGGCGTGTGGATGCTACCAACGGCCAAGCATCGTTCCGGCACTTCCAGGCGTAAATCCCGATCAGCTATCGGCTGGAAATCACCCCAAAGCCCCCAGGTGTGGCGGCGGTCTCGGCGGCGCATTTCCAGCACATCGCGAAAGCCGGCGGTGGTGATGACGCCAAGCTTGGCACCTTTTCGTTCCAGTAGCGCATTGGTTCCAACCGTCGTGCCATGCACCACCGCCGCCATGCCCGCCGCGCCGCCCAAAGCGCGCAGACCGGCGAGGAAACCGCTTGCCTCATCGCCACGCTGGCTTGGCACTTTCGCGGTCTGAAAGCGCGCTGTTGCGGGATCAAACAGGAACAAATCGGTGAAGGTGCCACCGACATCAACGCCAACAATCGCGCCGCTCATTGGCCGCGCCCTTTGTAGTCACGCGCGGCGGCTTCCGCGCTGACATAGCCAAGGCGGATATCGCGCGCGATGGCGTGTTGCGGTCTCGCGGCGGGATCGCCCCAGCCGCCGCCGCCGGGTGTTTCAAGCCGCACACATTCACCCTGCGCGATGGAAACACCGACAATCTTGCTTGCCATGGGTGGGGTATCGCCCGCGCTGCCCCAGGTAAAGCGATTAAGCGCTCCCGACGCGCCGCCCGCCACACCGAAAGGCGCGAAACGCCCGCGCTCACCCAGCAAGGCGACTTCCGTGCGGCCCGGGGCGAGCGCCTCAATCTCATAAATCGCGCCAACACCGCCGCGATGCTCACCCGCGCCGCCGCTATCCGGCCTCAGCGCCCATTGCGTGAACATGACCGGATAAGCGGCTTCCAGAATCTCAACCGGCGGAATTGTCGCGGTCGAGATAGGGTTATTTGCGTGATGCAGCCCATCCGTCGCGGGGTTGCCGCCAAGTCCGCCGCCAAAGAAGGAAAACATCACCCAGCGCGTGCCGTTTTCTCGCTGGCCAGACAGCGCCAGCGCATTGATAGTGCCAAAAGGCGCTGCCGTTGCGGTGGCGGGACGCGCCTTTCCGAGCGCGCCAAAGATCACGCCAATAAGGCGGAGAATGGTTTCCGTATAACCCGCCACGGGGCGCGGCGCCTCGGCGCCCAGCAAGGTGGTCGGCGGCGCGATGACTTCCACCGGGCGCAGCACGCCGGCATTGGCCGGCACATCCGGGAAGGCGTGTTTCAGCGCGACATAACAGGCCGCGACGGTCGTCGCGATGGAGATATTGAGCGGCCCCGCACATGACGGCGAGGATCGCGACATATCCAAGGTCAGCCGATCTCCCGCAATGGTCAGGTCAAGCGCAATGCGCAGCGCCTCATCCTTCACGCCGTCATTATCCAGGAAATCATCGAAACTGTAGCGGCCATCGGGAAGGGCGGCGATCTCAGCGCGCATCAGCGCCTCTGCCCGGTCAGCCAATTGCGCGAAGGCCGCGGCGATGCGCGCATCGCCATAATCATCCAGCAATTCAATCAGCCGCTTTTCGCCAAGATCGAGCGCATTTAATTGCCCGTTCAGATCGCCCCAATTGGATTGCGGTACGCGGGAATTGGCGGCCAGAATATCCAGAATATCCTGCTGCATCTGCCCGGCGCGGATCAGTTTCACGGGCGGGAAACGCACACCTTCCTGATGGCTTTCTGTCGCGCGCGGATTGTAATTGCCCGGCACATTGCCGCCGATATCTAGCCAATGGCCAACACTCGCCACCCAACAAAATAGCTTGCCGGCACGAAAAATGGGTCGCACCAGGCGGAAGTCATTCAAATGCGTGCCGCCATCATAAGGGTCATTGAACAGGAAGGTATCGCCTTCCTGAAGCCCGCCTTCCGCGGCCACCTTGCGAATGACGGACCGCACGGCGAAGGACATGGCGCCGACGAAAATCGGCAAGCCCTTCGTGCCCTGCACCAAGGTATCGCCGGTGATCGCATCATAGACGCCATGGCAGGCATCGCGCGCTTCGGCGATGATGGGGTTGAAGGCGCTGCGATAGAGCGTCGCGTCCATCTCATCGGCGATTTGTTCAAGCCGGCCCTTCAGTACTGCCAAGGTCACGGCATCAAGGCGCGCGGGGGATGCTTCGTTCATCTCATAATCCAAGATAGCTACGGCGCAATTCGGGATCCGCCGCGATATCTTGCGCCGCACCGCTGAGCGCAATCACACCATTTTCCAGCACATGCGCCTGATCCGCCACTTCCAGGCTTTGCGCGACATTCTGTTCCACCAGCATGATTGTCAGGCCATCGCCATGCAGGCGACGGATCAGCGTGAACATTTCCTCCACCAACAAAGGCGAAAGGCCGAGCGATGGTTCATCCAGAATTAGCAGCCTCGGTTCCGCCATCAGCCCGCGGCCGATGGCGAGCATTTGCTGCTCTCCGCCCGAAAGCGTACCGGCGGCCTGGCGGGTTCTTTCAGCAAGGCGCGGGAAAATGCCAAAGACGCGTTCCAGATTGCGCGCGCGATTGGCCCGCGCGCGGCGATAGGAACCAAGTTCCAGCACTTCCCGCACATTCAGGTTCGGAAAAATCTTGCGCCCTTCCGGCACATGGATCAGGCCAAGTGAAACAATCTCCGGCGGTGAAAGCGCGGCCAGACTCTGCCCCGCGAAGCGGATTTCCCCACCGCGCGGGCGCACCACGCCGCTGATGGTCATGTTTAGTGTCGTCTTGCCCGCGCCATTGGCGCCAAGCACCGCGACCAAAGCACCCTCCGGCACGGTCAGATCAATGCCGCGCAGAATCAGGGTTTCGCCATAGCCCGCTTCAAGCGATTTGATTTCAAGCATGGGCGGCCAACCTTTGCGCAGCACCATGGCCCAGATAGGCTTCAATCACTGCGGGATTGCCCACCACCTCAGCCGCCTCGCCCGAGGCGATGATGCGCCCGCCAGAGATCACATGCACATATTCGCAAAGGCTCATGACCGCCTGCATCACATGTTCAATCATCAGAATGGTGACGCCACTGGCGCGAATATCCTGAAGCACCGGTAGGAAATCCCGCAATTCGGATGGGTTGAGTCCAGCCAGCACTTCGTCCAGCAGCAAGATGCGCGGGCGGGTCGCGAGGGCGCGCGCCACTTCCAGGCGCTTCCGCCCCGCCACCGTCAGCGCCGCTGCGGGTTTGTCCAATTGCGGGCCAAGGCCAAGGCGCTGGCCCACTTCTTCTGCCAGCGCCAAGGCATCGCGTCGCTTGGGCAAGCGCAAAAAGGCGCCGACAGCGATGTTTTCGCGCACCGAAAGCCCAGCAAAGGGCTGCACAATCTGGAAAGTGCGCGCCAGGCCAAGCTTTGCCAGATCATGCGGCTTGCGCCCGGTGATTTCCTCACCATCCAACAACACCAAGCCAGCGCTTGGCTGTTCGAAGCCGGCGATCATGGCGAATAGCGTCGTCTTGCCCGCACCATTCGGGCCAATCAGCCCGGTGATCGAGCCTTCCCGCACATCGAAAGTCGCGTCAGATACTGCCGTCAGCCCGCCGAAGCGCTTGGTCAGATCACGCACCGCGAGGAAGGCGGGATCCCTGCCCTGCCCTGTCATGGCGCCCCCTTGCCGCGCCAGCGCGCGGCGAGCAGCCCCGGGATGCGATGCAAAGGAAAGCGCACCACCAAAATCAGCAGCACACCGAAAATGATCAGATCAAGGCCGGGGATTTTGCCGATGAGCATTTTGGTGCCCTCACTAAGCCCTTGCAGGATCAGCGCGCCAATCAGCGGGCCAAATACCGTGCCTGCGCCACCAATAATTGGCGCCAGCAGCGCTTCCACGGAAATCCAGGTACCGAAGGCAATATTGCTGTCAATATAGAGGAAATACTGCGCATAAAGCGCACCCGCCGCACCGGTAAGTGCAGCCGATAGGCTGATGGCACGCAGCTTCACCGCCAATATATCCACGCCAAGCGCCGCCGCCGCCGATTCATTTTCGCGCACGGCCACAAGCTGTGCGCCCAACCTACTTTTCTCCAGCGCCAGCGTGATCAGCATGGCAAGCGCCAGCAGCACCGCGCCCAGAATCAAAAAGCCCGACCGATCGGCAAATTGAAGATTGCCGGCCCCGAGATTGAGGCTGATCAGCAAGCCCGCCGCACCACCCGTGATCTCTGTCGCATTGGCGAGTATCCGCAGCACCTCCGCGAAAGCCAGCGTGACCAGCGCGAAATAGGAACCGCGTAGCCCAGCGCGAAACACCATCGCACCTATCGCGTAGCCAAGCAGCGCGGCGGCGACGATGCCAAAGGCCACCGCCGGATAGGCATTCACGCCAAAGCGCTGTTGCAGAATGGCACTGACATAAGCGCCCATGCCGAAAAACGCCGCATGGCCAAAGGAATACTGCCCACCATAACCGCCGAGAAGATTCCACCCCTGCGCCGCAATCGCCAAAATCACCGTAAAGACCAGAAAATTCAGTACGACATTGCTGGTGACGAAAAGCGAAACCAGCACAGCGCCAATCAGAAAGCCCAGAATGGGCAAGGTTTCGCGGGCAGTCATGCGCGCGCCCCGAAAAGGCCGGTCGGGCGCAGCAGCAGCACCAGGATGAAGATCAGGAAAATCCCGATCTGGCCAAGGCTATCGCCGAAATAAAGCCCGCTCAGGCTTTCCACCACGCCGATGAAAAGCCCGCCCAATAGCGCGCCGGTCACGCTGCCCATGCCGCCCAGCACCACAATGGTGAAGGCCACCAGCACAAAGGCATTGCCGACACGGGGTGAGACATAAAAGAAAGGCAGCAAAAGGCAGGCTGCGATGGCAAGGCAGGCGGTGCCAATGCCGAAAGTCACGGCATAGATATGCGCGACATCAATACCAACCAAGGCAGCGCCAGTGCGTTCTTTCGCGACTGCCCGAATGGCGCGCCCGGTATCGGTGCGCGTCATCAGCACAAACAAAAGCAAGGCCACCAGCAGCGTCACGCCAAAGCCGATCAGCCGCGGGAGAGAAAGCAGCACATCGCCCATTTCCACCATGGACATGGCATAGGGCACACGCACCGTAAGTGTATCGGAACGGAAGATTGCCAGCATGGCGTTTTCGATGATGATAGAAAGCCCAAGTGTCACCAGCAGCATGTTTGAATCATCGCCACGGCTTGCGGGGCCAATCACCAGGCGCTGCACCAGATAGCCCAGCACAAAGAACAGTCCCGCCAGCGGCACCATGGCCGCATAGGGGTCAAGCCCGAAGGCGCCATGCGCGACATAGGCCGCATACATGGCAAGCGTCAGCAAGGCGCCATGGGCGAAGTTAATGATGTGCAGTACGCCGTAAACCAGGGTCAGGCCCAACGCGACAAGCCCATAGACGGCCCCCATCAGAAGGCCGTTCGCCACGGCCTCCAGCAGAATTTCGGGCGGGTAGCCCATATCAGCCGGTGACGGGATAGATCGGCTGAGCGTCCGCAAAGGCGCGCGGGAAGATCACCTTGATATCGCCGTTCTGCACCTGCGTATTCACCGGCACGCCACCCTGATTCTGGCCATTGACGAATTGCGTCGGGCCATAGGGCATGATGTGGCTATCAAAAGCCGGACCCGTCGCCGCCAACGCCTGGATCAGCGCCGCGCGATCCGCACGGCCCGCGCGTTCCAGCGCATCGGCAAACAGCATCACGGCGGAATAATTCAGCGGGACATTATACAGCCAGAAACGATTCTGTGCTTCCACGCGACGGCGCAATTCAGCGGTTTTCGTCTTGCGCGGATCAGCCCAATGATTGCAATCCATCACTAGATTTGCTGCTTCAGGGAATTCCCGCACGAAGCGGAAATTGGAAGCCGCGCCATTCAGGATGCAGTAAATCCCCTTCGGGCGAATGCGCCGCTGCTGCAAGGTTTGCGACAGTAGCACGAATTCCGCGTAATAGGATGACGGGATGATCAGATCAGGATTGAGCGCCCGAATGCGCAGCGCCACATTAGACATATCGCGCGATGGCGTGGGGTGGGCGATTGTCTCCAGCACCTGAAAGCCGCGCTTGGGCAGTTCCGCATTCAGCAAGCGCGCCATGCCGGAACCGAACAGCCCATCCTCATGCACAATCACGGCGGTGCGGGAAGGCTTGCCGGCAGCGTCATTGATGGCGACCAGATTATCCAAAGCTGTCGCCGTCACGGTGCCAAAGCCAGGCCCGAAGCGGAAAGTATTCGTCAAGCCGCGCGTGACGATCTGATCGGATACGCCGACATCCACAATGTAGGGTAGATCATAGCGTGATGCTGCCTGGGAAGCGGCCAGGCAGATCGGGCTCGCGAAGCCACCCACAATCGCCAGCACGCCTTCGGCCTGCATTTTCTCAACCTCGGCCACGCCACCATCGGGGGTGGAGCGCGCATCGCCGAACACCATTTCAATCGAGGCACCGCCCAGCGCCTTGATGCCGCCGCCGGCATTGATATCGGCAATGGCAAGCTCTGCGCCCAGGCGGCCATATTCGCCATCCTGCGCAAGCGCGCCGGTCACGGGCTGAAGGATACCAAGCTTGATAGAGCGCGGCTGCGCCTGGGCAATGGCCGGGGTGGCGAGCACCAAGGGGGCGGCAAGCAGCGCCTGCCGCCGGGAAAGGTTGAAAGAAGACATCGGAGACTCCCCTGTTATGACCTAGAAATGGTCATGCCCCAGGCTTTGCCAATGGGCCAGGGGGAATCTGCCTCAGGTCGTTCAGCGCCGCGGCGCGGCCACGCTCCGGTGGGGGGTAGCCCCGGCGCCGCAATCAGGTGCCGAAATTGGCTGAATAACGTTATGGTTGACTGAGAATTTGGCCAATTGCCCCGGGGGCAACGCCCTTACTTGCTGCAAGATCACTTCGGCATCGCTGCAGAAGAAAGACCCGGCGCGGGTAGCATCCATGGCATGATCTTGGGAAATATTGGTGTAGTATTGATCAAACCGGGTCTGCCCTGCCCCACCATAGGCGCGACGGAAATAGCCTTGGATCACGTTAGCCGCCGCCGAGAGTTCGGCACTATGGGGTTGAAAAGCGTTGATCATGCGCGTGCGATCAATTTTGCACTGCATCCCAATGACCCTCAAGTAACTATTCATGGCCCAGGTATCTGCAGCCTGTCTTTCCTCAGGCCTCAGGCAGGTATTCGCCAGCACAGGGCCGGCAATCAGAACCGGCAGCATCGCCGCCATCAACACGCGCTTCAAACCCATAGGAATTATCCTCTCATCGTCAAAGGGTGGCGAATCGGCCACCGCATATGACCCCTGTCGCGCATATAGGGCTTTGCCGGCGTGATGGGAACCGAATCGGCCGATCAGGCGGCGCGCGGTTTGAACCGCGCCAGCCCCTTCTGAAACCGCGCATGGTCAGCAAGCCGGCGATCCAGGAAATCCAGCGCCGATTCCAGCCCATCGCCGCGCCCGCTCAGCCAAAAGGCCAGCGTGGCGCTATAGATACCGGCCAAGGTTGCGCGGCGCGTGTACCAGGAAAAATCAGCAGATTTATCGCCCGCTGCATACCAGATGGCGCTGACGCTGCGCGCCAGGCTGCGCGCGGCAATCGGCGCATTCCAGGGAAGTGCCAGCAAGGAAAGCGCCGCGCGCAGCGCATCGCGGTGCGGCTCCGCCGCTTCGAGCCGCGCCTTGATCAAGAAACGCACGCGTTCATGGGTGCGCATGCCCGCCAAATCAGCCGCAAGCCCAGCCGCTTCCATGCGTCGGTCCGCCAAGTCTATCCAGGCCTCAATGGCCGAGATGGCGCCGCGCGGGAACATCCATTCGGCATCTTCCGGCGCCATGCCGGCATCCTTCAGCCCCTCGGCAATGGCGCTGCCCTGCCAGCCATAAAGCGGCACCAGGGGCAAAATGGCGTCCAGCGCGGCATCCCGCGCATCACGATCCGGTCCGGCTTCCATCATGGCTTTTGACTTTCATTCTTTGGCGGGTTGAACCGGGCCAATTCTTCAACAAACCCAAGGCGAGACAAATCCGTCATCCGCATAGGGTATAGGACACCTTCAAGATGGTCATATTCATGCTGCATGACGCGCGCGGCCATCCCGGCGGCTTCGCCTTCTATCACAGTGCCGGCGATATCCTGGCCGCGAAAGGCGATTCGCGCCGGGCGCTGCACCGCGCCGCGCAGGCCCGGGATGGAAAGGCAGCCTTCCCAGGCTTCCTCGACCTCCTCCCCCAGCGGTTGAATTTCCGGGTTGAACAGGGCGGAATGCCCGCCAGCGGCCGTGCGCCAAATAAAAAGCCTAAGGGAAACATGAACTTGCGGGGCGGCCAGGCCAAGCCCACCGATATCTTCCAGGGTTTCCACCATATCGGCGACCAGGCGGCGCATCTCAGGCGCTGTGGGGTCCGCCACCGCCTCGGCCCGTTGCAGCAGCACGGGGTGGCCCAGCCGGGCGATTTTCAGAATGGCCATGAGATTCCCGCGTTAGAATTGGGCTTTTTATATAATTGGCCTGAAAAACCTTGAAAGGGGCTTCCGGCGCAGTGAATCATTATGCTAGACACCTTCTTTCTGGACGGGCGCCGGACATTCGGCTGCGCGTCTTTTGTTTTGAACCAGCGATCCATGAAGGGGGTTGTGCCGCGTGCAAGTCGTCGTTCGTGATAACAATGTTGATCAGGCGCTGAAGGCGCTTAAGAAGAAATTGCAGCGTGAGGGGGTCTTCCGTGAAATGAAGATCCGCCGCCATTATGAAAAGCCGTCTGAGCGCCGCGCCCGCGAAGCCGCGGAAGCTGTGCGCCGCGCCCGCAAGGTGGAGCGCAAGCGGATCGAACGCGAAGGCTTCTGATTACCGCCCTTGCAGGGTGGTTGATTGCAATCCGCGGCACGGGGGAACTCGTGATCCGCGGTTTTGCTTTCTTAGTTATAAGCGTGATGCCAGCTTGCGGGCCAAAAGATAGCCAAGCCCCCCGCCCAAAGGCGCAGCCGGCAAGGCCAGCAGCCAGCCAGCGTGGGAGCCAGCCACCACCAGGGCCAGGCCCGCGTAAAGGGTCAGGCCGCCCACCAGGCTGCCCACCACACCGGCCGTCAGGCCAAGAACCAGGATTTCTTCTCGCGATACGCTCATGCCTTCGGGGATGGGGCCGGGCGCAGGGTTTGACAAGCCCTGAGGCACGGAATATCACGCGCCCTCCTTCCGGGAATGTGGACGGGCCTTCGGGGTCCGCTCCCGCCCTGGCCAGCCGGCCTGGGACTACCGGGACAACAAGGCCCCAATGGGCATAGCAAGAAAGGCCACCGCATCCGCGGTGGAGTGAGCGCATGACGAAGCGCGCCGAAAGCAAATACAAAATCAATCGCCGCCTTGGTGTGAACCTTTGGGGCCGCGCGAAATCGCCGATTTCCAAGCGCGAATATGGCCCCGGTCAGCATGGCCAGCGCCGCAAGCAGAAGCCGACCGATTTCGGCGTGCAGTTGATGGCGAAGCAGAAGCTGAAGGGCTATTACGGCAATATCGGCGAAAAGCAGTTCCGTAAATATTATGAGGAAGCCGTGCGCCGTAAGGGCGACACTTCCGAAAACCTGGTGGAATTGCTGGAACGCCGCCTTGATGCGGTGATCTATCGCATGAAGCTGGCCGTCACCCCCTTCGCGGCACGCCAATTCGTCAATCACGGCCATGTGCTGATCAATGGCAAGCGCCTCAATATCCCGTCCTATTCGGTGAAGAATAGCGATGTGATCGAGGTGAAGGAAAAGTCAAAGCAATTGACCGCTGTGCTTGATGCAACGCAGAGCACGGAACGCGACGTGCCGGAATACATCGAAATCGATCACCGCGCGATGAAGGGCAAGTTCCTGCGCGCGCCGAAGCTTTCCGATGTGCCTTATCCGGTGCAGATGGAACCCAATCTTGTGGTCGAATTCTACAGCCGCTGATCAGGGTTTATTGCCGCATGGTGCAAAGCCGGTGCCTTCGGGCGCCGGCTTTTTTGTTTGGAAACGCAGCGCGCAATTTGCGGGCTTGCTTGTCTGCCCATGCCAATTACTGGAAGCTGTCGCACATACCGGAAAAAATGAGGGGGAGTGAGCAGATGAAGGAACGGATTGCCGTATTCGGCATGGGGCAGATGGGGGCGAATATGGCTTCTCGTTTGACCGAACAGGGTTTCGATGTGCTTGGCTATGACATCAACCCAGCCCGCCGGCAGGAATTGGCCGAGCGCCAAGTCGCGGTTGCGGATACGGTTGAGGCAGCGCTTGCCGGCCGCCCCGTGGTGCTGACCAGCCTGCCCGACCCGGCTGCGGCAAAAGCCGCCTGGCTGGCACCAGGAGGCCTGGTGGATAAGGCGGCACCGGGGACACTCATCATCGAGCTTTCAACCCTTGATCCGGACACGATGCGCGACATTGCCGCCGCCGCTGCCGCCAAGGGCATCGCCGTGCTGGATTGCCCCGTGAGTGGCGGGCCGATGGAATCACTCCGCGGTGAATTGGTGCTGATTGTGGGTGGCGATATGGCCGATATCCGCCGCGCCGAGCCAGTGCTGCAAAGCCTGGGACAATCCTGGTCCCACACCGGGCCCATTGGTACCGCAAAGGCGGTGAAGCTGGTCAATAATATGATGTCCATGGGCAATGTACTAATCGCCTGCGAAGCCTTCGCGCTGGGTGAGGCAGCCGGTGTCGCGCCCGAGACGCTTTATCAGGTGCTGTCACAAAGCGGCGGGCGTTCCTTTCATTTCACGAAGCGCTTCCCCAAAGCGCTCAAGAATGATTTCGACCCCGGCTTTAAGATGGAGCTTGGCGAGAAGGATCTGGCCTTGGCGATTGATTTCGGCAGGGCTTTGCGCCAGCCAACGCCGGCTACTTCGGCCGTTCGCGAATTGATGGCGCAGGCCTTGGCCACCGGGCATCGCGGCCGGGATGTGGTGGCGCTGCTTGAAATGTTTCGCGGTTTTACCGCGAAGAAATGAGGCGCGGCCGCGACCGCGCCAACAAGGCTCATCAGGTGAAGGTCAAAGCAACCGTTCCCAGGGTATCGAATTCGACCAGCACATCGCAGGGACCATCCAGCCAGATCGGCGGCGTGACAGAGCCCAGGAACACCACCTGACCGGCGCGCAGCCCGCCAAATTCACGCGCGCAATCCGAACCGGCTAACCAGGCCAGGGCTTCCATCGGATGGCCGAGTAGATCAGCGCCTACCCCTTCGCCGCGCACGGTGCCAGCCACCGTCATGCGCCCGCGGGTCGCCCCCAGATCAAGCGCGCGCCAATTGGGCGTGGGCGCGCCCAGAACGCCGGCAGCATGGAAGACCTGATCCGCAATCAGGCTGGGCGTGCCGAGCACTGCCAAATCGCCATAGCGTTTTTCGACAATCTCTATCGCTGGAAACACCTCGGCAACTGCGGCGGCGACGCTTTCGCGCGTATGCGCGCCATGCGGCAGATCCTGGCCGAGCCTGAGCCCCACTTCGCATTCCACACCTGGGTTCAGGAAATCGGCGAAGCGGAAGCTTGCGGGCGTATTGCGGAGCCCTTCCTTCGGCACGAAGCCGCCGGCGGGGCCGGTCAGGCCCAGGATATTCTGCATCTGCTTGGTGGTGGCGCCGATCTTGAAGCCGGCCGGCGGCACCGCGCCCAGCTTGGTCGCCACCTGATATTGCAGTTTATAGCCTGCCGCCGGTGTCGCTGGGGCGGCGGCTCCCAGCGGTGCCAGAATCTGCTTGGCGCGGCGCGTGGCGAGGATATGTTCGGCTGTGTCCTGGCTCATATGAAGCCTCCCGTTTCTTGATCAGCGTGGTCCTTGGGCGCGGCCTGGTGTCCATACCGGATCAGGCTTGGCCCAAAGCGACGGATCGCGCAATTCCCGCGCCAGCCCCGCCGCCATGGCTTCGAAAATTGCCTTGCCCTTTTCTGGCGTAGCCGCGCGGGCATCGCCAAGCACACCGGTGACCGGTGCGCGCTCAGCAAAAGACCAGAAACGCATCAAGGCCTGGCCAGAGGTATCGAAATTCCCCGGCGAGACGGAATTGGCAATCTGATCCATCCGCACTTGGGAAGGATCAAGATGCAGCCAAAGGCTGGTTTCGCCCTCGCAGGCGTGTTGGATGCCGGGCTGCGCCGTGAGGGCAGCGGCAATTTCCTTTGGCGCCACTTTGGTGATGGAGGTTGTCAGTACCGGCACGCCGAATTCATGCGCCATTTCGCGTGATGCAACGGCCAAAGGTTCAGCATTCCCGCCATGCGAATTGAACAGAATCAGCCGCGAAAACCCATCCGCCAGCAGGGATCGCATCACGCAGCGCAGCACGCCGGCGAAGGTCGCGTAATCCAGGCTGATCGTGCCGCCAAAGGGGAAGTGATGCTCAGACAAGCCCATCCACATGGGCGGCAGCACCACGGCGGGCAGATCGGCGCATAATTCAGCGGCGCGAATGGCGACCGAATGACCGATGAAACTATCGGTCCATACCGGCAAATGCGGCCCATGCTGTTCCAGTGCTGCAACCGGTAGAATCACCACGGCATGGCGTTCCGCGAGTCCGCGCAATTCCGGCGCGGTCATGCGTTCGAAGCGCGTTTCGGTCATTGGTTCAGCCCCTGCCCATGGCATAGAATTCTTCATTCGGGCGCAGATTGGTCACATTCGCGAGCCGGTTCGACATGCCAAAGAAGGCAGCGATGGCGGCAATGTCCCAGATCGCTTCATCATCAAAGCCAGCTTCGCGCAGGGCTTCATGATCCGAATCATTTACCTCATTGGCGCGGTCGGTCACCTTTAACGCGAATTCCAGCATGGATTTTTGCTTGGGCGAGATATCGGCCTTCCGCCAATTGGCGGCGATTTGGTCCGCGATCAGCGCATTCTTGGCACGGATGCGCAAAATGGCGCCATGCGCCACCACGCAATATTGGCATTGATTGCGTGATGAAACGGCCACCACGATCATTTCGCGTTCCGCCTTGGAAATCCCTTCGGATTTATCCATCAGCGTATCGTGATAGGCCATGAAGGCGCGAAACTCCGCCGGGCGATGCGCCAGCATCAGAAAGACATTCGGGATGAAGCCGGATTTTTCCTGCACTGTCAGGATGCGGGCACGGATATCTTCCGGCAGGGCTGCGATATCGGGGATGGGGGTGCGGGCAATCGGGGGCTTGGTCATGTCTGGCCTATCCTAGTGTGGCGTGATCTACCTCAGCAGATCACGCCCTTCCTGGTTTTGGAAGCCTTACCGGTAGCCAGCCCAGCAGCTTCGCGGAGTAATCGCCCCTCAATTATCCATCTTCAACGCGGCAATGAAGGCGCTTTGCGGGATTTCCACCTTGCCGAATTGCCGCATGCGCTTTTTGCCTTCCTTCTGCTTGTCCAGAAGTTTGCGCTTGCGGGATATGTCGCCGCCATAACACTTCGCCGTCACATCCTTGGACAGCGCCGAGATCGTCTCACGCGCAATCACGCGCCCGCCAATGGCCGCCTGGATGGGGATTTTGAACAATTGCCGAGGGATCAATTCCTTCAGCTTTTCGCAAATCTGCCGCCCGCGCCGTTCCGCCTGGGCGCGATGCGCCATGAAGGAAAGCGCATCCACTGGTTCATTATTCACCAGGATGGAAATCTTCACCAGATCGCCTTCCTCATAGCCATCCATCTGGTAATCGAAGGACGCATAACCACGCGATACTGACTTCAGCCGATCATAGAAATCGAAGACCACTTCATTCAACGGTATCCGATAAACCAGCATGGCGCGGGCGCCGACATAGGTCAGTTCCACCTGCTGCCCGCGGCGTTCGTTACACAGCGCCAAAACAGAACCCAGGTAATCATCAGGCAACATGATGGTCGCCTTGATCCAGGGTTCGTCAATATGATCCAGCACGCTGCCATCAGGCATATCGGCGGGATTGTGCAATTCGAACATTTCGCCATTCGTCTGATGGATTTTGTACACAACCGAAGGCGCGGTCGCGATCAGGTCCAGATCAAACTCACGCGACAATCTTTCCTGCACGATTTCCAGATGCAAAAGCCCAAGAAAGCCACAGCGGAAGCCAAAGCCAAGGGCTGCGCTGGTTTCCGGTTCATAATGGAAGGATGCGTCGTTTAGCCTCAGCTTGCCGAGTGATTCGCGCAGCTTTTCAAAATCATCCGCATCCACCGGGTAAAGCCCACACCACACCACGGGGATGGAGGGTTTGAAGCCGGCCAAAGCCTCAGTCGCTGGATTGCGATCATCCGTGATGGTATCGCCAACATTGGTATCGGCCACGGTTTTGATCGCGGCGGTCAGATAGCCCATTTCACCCGGGCCGAGGCTTTCCATCGGCTCCAGCTTCGGGTTGAAGACGCCCACTTGTTCAATGGTATGCACAGAACCGGATGACATCATGCGAATGCGCTGGCCCTTGCGCAAATGGCCATCCTTCACGCGCACCAGGATGATCACGCCCAGATAGGCATCATACCAGCTATCCACGAGCAGCGCCTTGGTAGTGGCGGATGCATCGCCTGTGGGTGGTGGCAGGCGCGTAACAATGGCTTCCAGCACGCCTTCAATATTCAGCCCGGTCTTGGCGCTGATCATTACGGCGTCTGACGCATCAAGCCCGATCACATCTTCAATCTGCTGCTTCACGCGGTCCGGTTCCGCCGCCGGCAGGTCAATCTTGTTCAGCACGGGCACAATCTCATGCCCCGCATCAATGGCCTGATAGACATTGGCGAGTGTTTGCGCCTCCACACCCTGGGACGCATCCACGACAAGCAGAGAACCCTCACAGGCCGCCAAGGACCGGCTGACTTCATAGGCGAAGTCCACATGGCCGGGCGTGTCCATCAAATTCAGCACATAGGTTTTGCCATCCTTGGCGGGATAGGTCAGGCGGACCGTTTGCGCTTTGATGGTGATGCCGCGCTCCCGCTCCAGCTCCATATTATCCAGGACCTGTTCCTTCATTTCGCGCGCGGAAAGGGCGCCGGTCTGCTGGATCAGTCGGTCAGCAAGCGTGGATTTCCCGTGATCGATATGGGCGATGATCGAGAAATTGCGGATCAGCGAAAGCGGCGTGTCAGTCATGATGGTCCCGGGGGTGCGGGCGCGGAGTAGCGCCTTGCATTTCTAGGGCGGAGATAAGGCAGCAGGGCCGGAAGTCAAACGCCCAGTGGCCGGACCCCGGCATTGCCAGGATCAGGGGGTCAGGCGCGCAGCACCGCCCCGGTCGCTTTCGCCACCGCTGCGACAATCTTATCAGCTACAGCTTCAATCTGCGCGTCGGTCAGCGTCGCCTCACGTGGCTGGATGGTCACCTGCAAACCAAGGCTGACCTTGCCTTCCGGCAGCTTATCCCCGGCATAGCGGTCAAACAGCGCGACATCGGTGATCAGTATGCGTTCCGCCCCGCGTGCGGCGCGCAGCAGCGCTTCAGCGGCGACACCTTCATCCACCAGGAAGGCGAAGTCTCGGCGCAGCGGCTGGAAGGCGGGCAGATCGGGCGCGCCCTTCTTGCGGCGCTTCGGTTCCGGGATGGCATCCAAAAACACTTCAAAGGCCACGGCAGGGCCAGGCAGGTCGAGCGCCGCCAGAACACGCGGATGGATTTCGCCAAAGCGGGCGAGCACGGATTTCGGCCCTTGCCGCACCTGGCCGGAACGACCGGGATGATAAAAGCCCGGCGCATCGGCGGTGACGGAAAGTGCCGCCATGGGCAGGCCTAGCGCGGCCAGCACCGCCATGGCATCGCCCTTGGCATCCAAGGCATCCACGCCGCGTGATGCTTCAGCCCAATGGCGCGCCGTGGCGCCATGGCGCACCCCGGCGGCCACCGCCGCTTGGCCTTCCGGCGCCACATCCTGATAGGCAGCGCCGATTTCACACAGCGCCACATCGGCAAAACCGCGCGCCGCATTCCGCCGCGCCGCCAGCAGCAGCGATGCCACGGGCGTTGGGCGCATCTGGTCCAAATCTTCCGCAATCGGGTTTTCCAGCCGCAGCGCGGCAGGCGTTTCACCAAACAGCGCCGCGGTCTTGGATTCCATGAAGGCGAAGGTCACCGCTTCCTGCATGCCGCGCGCCGCCAGCACGCGCCGCGCCAAAGATGCCCGCGCCTGCTTCGCCGTAAAGGCAGGTGGCGGGATAACACCGCTGACCGGCAGTGATACCGGCGCGATGGTATTCAAGCCGCGAATGCGTAGCACTTCTTCAAGCAAATCGCATTCGGGTTCAATTTCGGCGCAGCCTTCAGCCGCCGCCTTCGCGCGTTCCGGTGACAGCTCAGGCGCCTGAGCCAAGGCGCCCTTGCCCGCCACATCATTGCGCCAGCTTGGCACATTGACGGTCACGCGCGCCGCATCCCGCGCGGCCACGGTGAAGCCCAGGCTTTGCAGGATCTCAACCGCGCGGTCCGGCGCCACATCATCGCCGCCATAGCTCGCGAGCCGTTCAAAACGCAGGCTCGCTTGCCGCTGCCAGGCGGGTTCCGGCCCGGCGCCGACCACTTCGCTGGCCTCACCGCCACAAATATCCATCATCGCTTGCGTGGCGAGGTCCAGCGCCAAGCGCGGCAAAGCCTGATCCACGCCGCGCTCAAAACGCGCGCGCGCATCGGTGCGCACCTCATGCCGCCGGCCCGAAAGCGCGATGCGCACGGGGTCGAAAATCGCGCATTCGATGAAGCATTCCGTGGTGGCTTCATCGCAGCCTGTCGCTTCGCCACCAATGATGCCGCCGAGCGCTTCCGGTCCGGCCTCATCGGCGATGATGCCATCTTCCGGCGTCAGCGCATAAGTCTTGCCATTCAGCGCCAGCAAGCTTTCGCCTTCCTGCGCCATGCGCATCGTCAGCGTCTTGCCCTTCACCTTTGCCACATCAAAAACATGCAGCGGGCGGCCAAGGCCGAAGGTGAAAAGATTGGTCACATCCACCAGCGCATTGATCGGGCGCTGGCCAATCGCCACCAGCCAATCCTGCAACCATTTCGGTGAAGGCCCATTCTTCACACCGCGAATGGCCCGGCCAAGCACGTAATCACAGGCGCGTGGATCGGCGATCTCCCAAACTAGCGGCGACGGATAGGCGGGCTTGATCGCGGGTTCAGGCAGCGGCTTCAGCCGCCCAAGCCCGGCCGCCGCCAAATCACGCGCCACGCCGTGCACGGAAAGCGCATCGCCGCGATTGGGTGTGACGCTGATTTCAATAATCGGGTCATCCAGCCCCGCCCAGCGAACATAGGCCTCACCCAAAGGTGCCTCTGCCGGCAAATCAACAATGCCGGAATGATCATCGCCCAAGCCCATTTCGCGGGCAGACAGCATCATGGCTTCCGATTTCACGCCGCGAATTTCGCCGGCCTTCAGCGTAATGCCGGTGCCGGGAATGAAGGCGCCGGGCAAAGCCGCCACCCCCTTCATGCCCGCGCGCGCATTGGGCGCGCCGCAGACCACAGAAAGCAGCTTGCCATCGCCGGTATCAACCTTCAGCGCGCGCAACCGATCCGCATTGGGGTGCTGTTCCGCTTCCACCACATGGGCAATGCGGAAATTGGCCAGCGCCGCGCCGCGATCTTCCACACCTTCAACCTCAAGCCCGATGGTGTTCAGTGCGGTCAGAATCTCATCAAGCGAGGCCTGCGTATCAAGATGCGCCTTCAGCCAGGACAAGGTGAATTTCATCGCCTTACACTCCTTCCACCAAGGAAGGCGGGGAAAGCGGATCGGCGCCGTAATGGCGCAGCCAGCGGATATCGGCCTCATAGAAGGGGCGCAGATCGGGAATGCCGTGTTTCAGCATGGTGATGCGTTCAACTCCCATGCCGAAGGCGAAGCCCTGCCATTCGCGCGGATCAATACCGCAATTGGCCAGCACTTTCGGATGCACCATGCCAGAGCCCAAAATCTCCAACCAATCACCGCCCTTGCCCAATTCGCCGGTTTTGCGGCTCCAGCCGATATCCACTTCCATGGAAGGTTCCGTGAAGGGGAAATAGGAAGCGCGGAAACGCACAGGCAGATCAGCAATGCCGAAAAAGGCGCGCAGGAAATCAATCAGGCAGCCCTTCAAATGACCAAGATGGATGTTCCGATCAATTACCAGGCCTTCTACCTGATGAAACATCGGCGAATGCGTCGCATCATGATCGGCGCGATAGGTGCGGCCAGGCACAATCACGCGAATGGGTGGCGCTTCAGTCAGCATGGTGCGGATTTGCACCGGCGATGTATGCGTGCGCAGCACGGGCCGGCGCCCATCCACGGCCGGCACGTAAAACGTATCGTGATCCTGCCGCGCCGGATGGTGGTCTGGGATATTGAGCGCGCCGAAATTATGCCAATCGCTTTCGATATCCGGCCCTTCCGCCACTTTGAACCCCATGGCGCCGAAAAGCGTAGTCAGTTCTTCCATGGTGCGCGCAATGGGGTGAATGCCGCCATCGGCTGCCGTACCTGGCGCGAAGGGGCGCGGCGGCAGGGATACATCCATGCGTTCCGCAGCCAGGCGCGCATCCAAGGCGCGGGCTTCCACCACGGCGCGCTGCGCTTCCAAAGCGGCTTCGATCGCGGCTTTCACTTGGTTCAGCGCCGCGCCGCGTTCCTTACGTGCTTCAGGGGCGACGGCCCCAAGGCCCTTCAGCAATGCGGTTAGCGTGCCGGATTTGCCCAGCACGGCAACCCGCACCGCATCCAAGGCGCGGGGATCTGCGGCGGCGCCAATGGCGGCCTGGGTTTCGGCCTGCAGGGAAGCCAGGTCGTTGGTCATGTCATCCTGTCCGAATATGCGAAGGGCCGCATCCCCAGGAATTCCCGGGAAGCGGCCCTTGCTAAACGCTGGAATGGCGCCGGGAAAGCCCCGAGCGCCGATTGATCAGGCGGCGCCTGCCGCCTTCGCCTTTTCCACCAGCGCCGCGAAGGCCGCCGGTTCGTCAAAGGCAAGCGCCGCCATCACTTTGCGGTCCATCTCAATCCCCGCCGCCTTGACGCCGGCGATGAAGCGGGAATAGGTCAGGCCATGCTCACGGACGGCGGCATTGATGCGCTGGATCCAAAGACCACGGAAGTCGCGCTTCTTGTTGCGACGGTCGCGATAGGCATATTGCAGGGCCTTTTCCACCCGCTCCAATGCGGGGCGATAGGCGGTGCCGGACCGGCCGACATAGCCTTCCGAAAGCTTGAGAACCTTCTTGTGGCGGGCGTGCTTGGTAACGCCGCGTTTTACACGAGCCATTCTGCGATCCTCCCTTTACCGGTCCAGCCCATAGGGCAGCCACTGCTTCACGGTATCACCATCCTGCTTATCCAGCACGAAGGTCCCGCGGTTCTGGCGCTTCATCTTCGAAGCCTTGGAGGATAGCATATGGCGCTTGAAGCCCCCGCCCGCCTTGACCTTGCCGGTCGCGGTCAGACGGAAGCGCTTTTTCACGCTTGATTTCGTCTTCATCTTGGACATTTGGCCCTCCTTTGGGGTCAGCCCTTCCGCCTTGCACCCATTGCTGGGGCCGCACCATGCGGTGGGAAGGGGGTTCCGGCCGGGCATGTCCAGGGGGCCACGGCGCGGGAGGCGGGGCTATAGCGCCGCAAAGTTTTCCACACAAGACCCGCCCCAGGGAAACGGAGATTTCACCTTTATGGGTGTTTAATGTCCCCGTGATCACCCGGCGGTTTGGCCGCCCCTTGGATTCAGGACGAAGTCTCATGTCGCATTCGCAAGCGGATACAGTGCCGGACCCGGAAGTGCTCAGGGCGGCCATGGAGCCCCTGTTCGGCGATTTGCGCGCCTTTATGGACCGTCGAATTTCCGAAGTGAGCGCCGAGGTATCCGCCAGCGTGCAGCTTCTGGGCATGAGCGAAGAAAACCTGGCCGGCCAGATTTCCGCCGTGCATGAACGAATTGCCGGCATGATCTCCGCGCCTCAGCCGGGCAATCGCACCTCCGGCCAAGAACTTGAAGCGGTGGTGCAAGCAACGGAAGCGGCTGCCAATACCATTCTGGAAGCCGCAGAAGCCATTCAGGAATGGCTTGAAAAAGGTCCGAACAGCCCGGATGCCTTGCCGGCCATCACCGAAAGGGTGAACGCCATCTTTGAGGCCTGTTCCTTCCAGGATTTGACCGGCCAGCGCATCCGCCGCGCCATCCGTGACTTGCAGCAGGTGGAGTCGATCCTGGAGGATATCTTGCCTGAAAATGCTACCCCAACCCCGGCCCACCTCAAGGTGGAGTTGAAGGGCGTAGTGCAAACCGTGGCCGACCCCAAAACCGCCGGCCCCGATCTGGAGCAGGATGAGATTGACCGGCTGCTGAACGGGTAAAGATTAGGTCTATTCAATAAGCGGGTTCCGGTTCGGCGCGGGGAGGCTTATATCTCCGCCCATGCTTTCCTTCCGCAAGATGCATGGGCTCGGCAATGATTTCGTGGTGCTGGATGGCCGCACCGCGCCGCTTGGGCTGACATCGGCCCAGATTGCGGCGCTGGCGGATCGCCGGCGTGGCATTGGCTGCGACCAATTGATCATTCTGGAGCCCCCGCCGCCCGGCGCCGATGTTTTTATGCGTATCCATAACCCGGATGGTTCGGAAGCCGGCGCTTGCGGCAATGCTACGCGGTGCATCGCCTCCCTGGTCGCCGCTGAAACCGGCAAGGCGCAGGTGGTGGTACGGACCATTTCCGGCGATTTGCCGAGTGAGGCGATGCCGGGCGGGATGTGGCAGGTTGATATGGGGCCGGCACGACTCGGCTGGCAGGATGTGCCTCTGGCGCGGGAGGTGGATACGCTGCATCTGCCGCTGGCTTGCGGACCCGTCGCGGACCCAGCGGCCTGTTCCATGGGTAATCCCCATGCGACGTTTTTTGTGCCCGATTTGGATGCGCTGCCGGTGAAGGAGATCGGCCCTCGCCTGGAAAATGCCCCGATTTTCCCGGACCGAGCCAATATCGGCTTTGTCCAGGTGATATCGCAGGATCATTTGCGCCTTGTCGTTTGGGAACGCGGTGCGGGGTTGACGCTCGCCTGTGGTTCCGGTGCCTGTGCCACGATCGTCAATGCCCATCGTCGCGGCTTGACCGGGCGGGCAGCGCGGATTTCCATGCCGGGCGGCGATCTTTTGATGGAATGGCGCCAGGATGGGCATGTGCTGATGACCGGGCCCTTCGCCACGGCCTTCATCGGGCAGGTGGATCCCAAGGCTTTGGCCGGATGAGCGCCACCGATGCCCCCCGCCTGCTGAGTTTCGGCTGTCGGCTCAATACCTATGAGAGTGAGGCAATGCGCGACCTGGCCAGCAAGGCCGGCCAGGGCAATGCCATCATCGTCAATACCTGCGCTGTGACGGCGGAAGCGGAACGCCAGGCGCGGCAGGCGATCAGGAAGGTGCATCGCGACAATCCCGGCGCGCGCATCATCGTGACCGGCTGCGCGGCGCAAATCGCGCCTGATAAATGGGCTGCCTTGCCGGGGGTGGAGCGTGTGATCGGCAATGCCGAGAAGCTGAAGCTCGAAACCTGGGCCGCTTTGGATGCGCCGCCCGCACCAGTCAGCGACATCATGGCCGCGCGCGAAACCTCGGCCCATTTGGTCACGGAATTCGCAGGCCGCGCGCGCGCCTTTGTCCAGGTGCAGCAGGGCTGTGATCATCGCTGCACCTTTTGCGTCATTCCCTTCGGGCGCGGGCCGTCACGATCTGTCCCCATCGGCGCCATTGTTGAACAACTGCGCGCCTTGGTGGCTGCGGGGTATCGGGAAGCAGTGCTGACGGGGGTTGATGTCACCTCCTACGGGCCTGATCTGCCGGGCAGCCCGACGCTTGGGCAAATGATCCGCCGCGTTTTGGCCCTTGTGCCGGAATTGCCACGGCTGCGCTTATCATCGCTCGATCCCGTGGAAGTGGATGAAGATCTTTGGCGGCTGATTGCGGAAGAACCGCGCCTGATGCCGCATTTGCATCTTTCCTTGCAGCACGGGTCGGATTTGATCCTGAAGCGCATGAAGCGGCGGCATTTGCGCGCCGATGCCATTGCACTCGCCGAAAAGGCACGGCGGCTGCGGCCCGATATCGTCTTTGGTGCTGATCTGATTGCGGGTTTCCCGACTGAAACCGAAGCGCAATTTCAGGAAAGCCTTAGCCTTGTGACGGCTTGCGACCTCTCTTTCCTGCATGTCTTTCCCTACTCGGAACGGCCAGACACGCCGGCAGCGCGCATGCCGCAAATTCCGGTGCCGGAGCGTCGCGCGCGGGCGGCGCGGCTGCGCGAAGCGGGCGCGGCGGCGGCGGCGCGCTATTACGCGGCGCGGCTGGGGCAAGAGGAACAGGTTTTGTTGGAACATCCCGATCGCGGCCATACGGAATACTTCGCGCCGCTTCGCTTGTTGGGCAGCGCGGGGCAGGCTGGTGAAATTCGGCGCCTTCGCGTGATAGGCGCCGATGCCGATGGGCTTTTGGCGGAGGCCGCCTGATGGCCTTGCGCGACTTCTTCGGCCGTTTGCGCGGTGGTGCGACGCAGCCAACGCCTGAAACACCCAATCCGGATGCGCCCCCGCCGGTGGCCGAAATCCCGCCGCCTGAACCAGAAGCACCACCCGCAGAAATCACGCCGCCTGAGGCAGAAGCGCCCGCCAGAAACGGCTGGTTCGCGCGGCTGAAGGCCGGACTTTCGCGTTCCACCGCCAAACTCACGGACAGCGTTGTCTCCCTGCTGCACAAGCGGCGGCTGGATGATGAGGCGCTGGAGGAGTTGGAAGAAACCCTGATCACGGCTGATCTGGGTGTCGCGGCTTCGCGCCGGATTGTGGAAGGCTTCCGCCGCACGCGCTTCGGCAAGGAAGTGAGCGATGAGGAAGTGAAGGCAGCGCTGGCGGATGAAATTGCCGCCATTCTGGACCCCGTGGCGCGGCCCATGGAAATCATTCCTGCCCGCGCGCCGCATGTGGTGCTGGTGGTCGGCGTGAATGGCACGGGCAAGACCACCACCATCGCTAAGCTAGGCCGCCATTACGCCGAGCAGGGGCTGAAAATCGGCTTTGTCGCGGGCGATACCTTTCGCGCCGCGGCGGTGGAGCAATTGCAAGTCTGGGCTGGGCGGACCTCCGCAAGGTTTTTCGCACCCGCCAAGCCTGGTGCCGATGCGGCGGGACTGGCTTTTGACGCGCTGACCGCGGCGCGCGCCGATGGGCTTGATTTGCTATTGGTGGATACTGCCGGGCGGCTGCACAATAAATCCGCGCTGATGGAAGAACTCCGCAAAATCATCCGTGTCATCAAGCGGGTGGATGGAGCCGCGCCGCATTCCGTGCTGTTGGTGCTGGATGCCACCACCGGGCAGAATGCCGTACAGCAGGTGAAGGTTTTCAAGGAAATGGTGGATGTCACCGGGCTTGCCGTGACGAAGCTTGATGGCTCCGCCAAGGGCGGCGTTGTGGTCGCGTTGGCGCAGGAATTCGGCCTGCCGGTGCATGTGGTGGGCGTTGGCGAAAAGGCCGAGGATTTGCGCCCCTTCGCGGCGAGGGATTTTGCGCGCGGGTTGATGGGGCTGGATTAGACGGTTTTGTGCTGCCTGTCTGATCGAACAGGGAATGATAGGGGAGACCTCGGATGCGTGATTTTGACGAAAACTCCATCACCGATGCCGTGCTTCAACGGCTGGCGGGCGCAGAGGACCCCCGGCTGCGCCACGTCGCGCAAAGCCTTGTGAAGCATCTGCATGCTTTCGTCCGCGATGTAGAGCCGAGCTTTGAGGAGTGGCAGACTGCGATCAGCTTCCTGACACGCATCGGCCATATGTGCAATGGCAAGCGCCAGGAATTCATCCTGCTGTCTGATACGCTTGGCGTTTCCATGCTGGTGGATGCGATAAATCACCGGCTGCCGGCAGGCGCCACCCCCACCACGGTGCTCGGCCCGTTCTATGTTGAAGGCGCGCCGGAATTGCCCCTGGGGGCAGAGGTTGCGCGCGCCATGAAGGGCGAAGCGCTGCATGTTTCCGGCCGCGTTTCAACCGCAGGCGGCAGCCCTATTGCGGGCGCCATCGTGGATATCTGGCATTCGGATGAGGATGGCTATTACGATGTGCAACGCCCTGATCAGCCGGATGCCAATCTGCGCGCGCGTTTTCGCACCGATAGCGGAGGGTGTTTCCATTTCTGGACCCTGACCCCCACTTCCTACCCCGTGCCGGATGATGGCCCGGTGGGGGAATTGCTGCGCGCCACCGGCCGGCACCCGATGCGCCCGGCGCATGTGCATTTCATGATTGCAGCACCTGGGCATGAAACCCTGGTGACGCATGTTTTTGTCGCCGGCGATCCCTATTTGGATAGTGATGCGGTCTTTGGCGTGAAGCAGGAATTGATTGCCGAATTCACGCAACATCCTCCCGGAAAGGCGCCCGATGGCAAGGTCATGAATTCCAGCTGGCGCAAGCTTGTCTATGATTTTGCACTGAAGCGGAATGATTGAGGCGAAGCGCTTTGCCCATGGCATAAGTCACTTGGCAGGCGCTTCCGTGGTTGCCTCAGATCATTTCACGCGGCATCGAAAAATCCCCGATAGCCTCAATCCACCTTGATATTGCCATCGCGGATCACCCTCGCCCATCTTTCGCGATCGGTTGCGATGAAATCGCGAAAGGCTTCTTGAGTCATGGGCGCCGGTTCAGTGCCCTGCGCCACCAGGCGCGCGCGGAAGGCTTCGCGGGCCAGCGCCACATTCACTTCCCGATGCAGCCGATCCACAATTGCGGCGGGCGTGCCGGTAGGCGCCATGAGCCCGTAAAAGCCAACCCCTTCGTAGCCAGCCACACCAGATTCTGCGATTGTGGGTACATCCGGCAATGCAGGATCGCGCCGCGCGGTGGTGACCGCAATGGCGCGCACGCGCCCGCCCTGGATATGCGGCAGCGCGGTTGGCGTAGTGTCGAACATCATGGAAAGCCGGCCACCGATTGTATCCACCACGGCCGGACCCGTTCCGCGATAGGGTATATGGGTGATGTCCACCCCGGTCATTTGCTTGAGCAATTCCATGAACAAATGCTGCGCGCTGCCCGTGCCGCTTGATCCGTAATTCATTTCGCCTGGCTTGGCGCGGGCGAGGGCCAGAAGCTCGGTCAAATTGCGTGCGGGTACGGATGGATGCACCACAAGAACGGAAGCGACGGTGGAGACCATCCCAATCGGTACCAGATCCCGCGCCGGATCATAGGCAAGGCGCAGTAACGCTGGGTTGATCGCAAGCGGGCCAGTTGAGCCCATCAACAGCGTGTAGCCATCGGGTGCGCTACGCACCACCGCTTCAGTACCAACGGAACCACCCGCGCCGGTGCGGTTTTCCACCACCACGGATTGGCGAAGTGCTGGCGTCAATTCCTCGGCGATATTGCGCGCCAATACGTCGGCGGCACCGCCGGGGGGAAAGGGCGAAATCAGCCGCAGGCTGCGCGCGGGCCAGGCTTCCTGCGCGGAAGCCAGGGCGGGGAAGGCAAAAAGCCCGGCAAGGGCAGCGCGTCTTGTTGTCATGATAGAATCCTTCTTGGGGGCGCAACGCTTGCCGAAGCACTAAGACTTGACGACCCGCCCCATACCTCCAGACTAGTCGCGAAGCCCCTTTCAAGGAAGCCTAGCATGTCCATGCCCCTGCTTTTCACGCCCATCACATTGCGGTCCGTGACGCTGCCCAATCGCGTGGCACTTTCGCCACTTTGCATGTATTCAGCCAAGGACGGGCTGGCAAATGGCTTTCATTTTTCGCACCTGACCGCGGTAGCCCGCGGCCGTGCGGGCTTGGTTTTCACCGAAGCGACGGCGGTGGTGCCGGAAGGCCGCATTACGCATGGCTGCTGCGGGCTTTGGAATGACGCGCAGATCGAAGCCTATCGCCCCATTGTGGATGCCATTATTGGGTTCGGCTCGGTGCCCGCCATTCAAATTGCCCATGCCGGGCGCAAGGCTTCGGTTCAGCCACCCTGGAAGGGCAGCACGCCGCTCCGCCCCGAAGATGCGGCTGAGGGTTCGCCGCCGTGGGAGTGCTTTGGGCCAACGTCGGAACCGGTGGGCCCGGGCTGGCATGCGCCAACCGCTATGACTGAAGCGAAAATCCAGGAAACCGTGCAGGCCTTCGCCGCCGCTGCCGTACGCGCTTCCAAGGCAGGGTTCCGCGTGCTGGAGATTCATGGCGCGCATGGGTATTTGATCCAGGCTTTCCTCTCGCCCATCGCGAATAAGCGCAATGATCGCTATGGCGGGGACCTGGCCGGGCGCATGCGCTTTGCCTTGGAAGTGACGGAAGCGGTGCGCGCCGCCTGGCCGGCTGATTTGCCCCTATTCTTCCGCATCTCCGCCGTGGATGGTCCCGCTGAGGGCTGGAGCCTGGATGATTCCGTGGTGCTGGCGAAGGAGCTTAAGGCGCGCGGGGTGGATGTGGTGGATTGCTCCGCAGGGGGCGTTTCAGGCGCGCCAGCCTTCCGCGCCAATGATTCAGGCCAGCCGCTCCGCACCCGTGCCGAGCGCCCACCCGGCTTCCAGGTGCCCTATGCGGAACGCGTGCGGCGCGATGCCGGCGTGGCCACCATGGCGGTGGGTGTGATCATTGCTGGCGATCAGGCTGAGGCGATCTTGCAGGAAGGCCGAGCTGATTTGATCGCAGTGGGTCGTGAATTGATGTACGACCCCTATTGGACACTGAAGGCCGCCGAGAGCCTCGGCTGCGACCCGGGCAATAAGATGTGGCCCGATAATTATGGCTGGGCCATTCAGCGCCGGTCAGAAATCATGGCGGCGGCGGGGCGGCGATAAAGTGTTGTCAAGTCAAGTTGGACCGCTTGGCGCCTTGAGAAACAGACTCTACCGAAAAATGGCAACATTTCAGGGAGGCACGTCAGTCATCGCTTGGCTCGGACATGTGACCATCTAAAGGTTTAGTGCATGTTCGGTGCGTGAATTTGAACCGGACATGCAATACCTTCGACAGGAAAGACAGCCTAGGCGCCGAGCAGACGGGCGGGCCATGAAGTGTCCAGCATGTATGACGTCAATTCAAATTGACACACGCAGAGCCACGCCCATATAATCCCCCGATGTATAGGGGCAAGTGACTATGCAACGTGACGATGACCCGCCGCCTGTAAGCACCGCGCGCTTTAGCCAGCGTCCAAAAGCCGTGTTTCGGCGCTCTACGGCCATGCTCACGCCCCGCGTTTCGGCAGAAGATTCGGTCAGAGGCTTCCGCCCATGCATCTAGGCCGTCCCCCGAGTGACCCGAACGCCATGCGGGTCTTGATCCTGACCATGGACAGTCATTTCGGCACGGCCATCACAACGGCTCAGGCCATACTTCGTCGCAGCATTCCAAACCTTGAACTGGTGCTGCATGCAGCGGATGAATTCGCGTCCGACGCGACAGCCCTTGAACACTGCATCGCCGATATTGGCCGCGCCGACATCATCATCGCGGGCATGCTGTTCCTTGAAGACCATATCCGCCTGGTGCTGCCGGCGCTGACCGCCCGGCGCGACCATTGCGATGCCTTGGTCTGCGCCTTATCCGCGCCGGAGATCATGCGGCTGACGCGACTCGGAAAGTTCAGCATGGCCGGTGAGGCCAAGGGGATTGCTGGATTGCTGAAAAAACTGCGCGGCAAGCCCAAGCCGGGCGGCTCGGCGGCCAGCGGCAAGGGCCAGATGAAGATGCTGCGGGAATTGCCGAAGCTGCTGCGCTTCATCCCCGGCACCGCGCAGGACATCCGCGCCTATTTCCTGACGCTTCAGTACTGGCTGGCCGGTTCAGCGGACAATATCGCGAATATGGTCGGCATGCTGGTCAACCGCTACGCGGCCGGGCCGCGCAAGGCGCTGGTCGGCAGGTTGAAGGTCGACCCGCCGGTCGAGTATCCGGAAATCGCGCTCTATCACCCGCGCGCCAAGGGACGCGTCGTCGGACGCGCCGATTTGCTGCCGCGGCCTGGTTCCAAGGGCACGGTCGGCCTGGTACTTCTGCGATCTTATGTGTTGGCGAATAATGCGCGCCACTATGATGGCGTGATTGACATGCTGGAGGCGCAGGGGCTGAACGTCATCCCGGTCTTTGCCTCGGGGCTGGATGCCCGCCCGGCGATGGATACGTACTTCATGCGCAATGGTGTACCGGCGGTGGATGCCGTTGTCTCGCTGACTGGCTTCTCCCTTGTAGGTGGGCCGGCCTATAATGATGCGCGCGCGGCCGAGGCGGCTCTCGCGAAGCTCGATGTTCCCTATATCACCGCCCATCCGCTGGAATTCCAGACGACGCGACAGTGGAAATCCGACCCGCGCGGGCTATTGCCGGTTGAGGCCACGATGATGGTGGCGATCCCGGAACTCGATGGCGGCATATGGCCGATGACCTTCGGTGGCCGCTGCGGTGCCTCCGAAGTGCCTGCCGAACGCTGCGCCGGTTGCGACGGCGTGAACTGCTCCCGTGACATGGTGTCGAATCCGGAACGCGCGGCAAAGCTGGCGGCGCGCGTCGCCAAGCTGGTAGCGCTGCGACGGTCAGAGCGGGCCGAACGCAAAATCGCCACCGTGCTGTTCAACTTCCCGCCCAATGCCGGGACTACTGGCACCGCAGCTTATCTGGGCGTTTTCGCCTCACTACACCACACGCTGACCGCGATGAAGGCAGCCGGCTACACGGTGGATGTCCCAGAAAACCACGATGTCCTGCGCGAGATGGTCATCAACGGCAACCGGGAGCAGTTCGGCACCACCGCCAATGTCGGCGCCCGCGTTGACGTGGACAGGCATGTGCGGCGCACCCCCTGGCTGCAGGAAATCGAGACTGCCTGGGGGCCGGCGCCGGGCCGGGTTCAGACCAATGGCCGAGACATTTTCATCCTTGGCGTGCAGCTTGGAAACGTGTTCGTCGGCGTGCAGCCCGGTTTCGGCTATGAGGGCGACCCGATGCGCCTGCTGTTTGAGCGCGGCTTCGCACCGACCCATGCTTTCGCCGCCTTCTATCGCTGGCTCGCCGAAGATTTCGGCGCCCATGCGGTGCTGCATTTCGGCACCCATGGCGCGCTGGAATTTATGCCCGGCAAGCAGGCGGGCATGTCTGCCACTTGTTGGCCTGACCGGCTAATTGGCGACCTGCCGAACTTCTACCTCTATGCCTCGAACAACCCGTCTGAGGGCATGCTGGCCAAGCGCCGCGTGGGTGCGACGCTGATCAGCTACCTGACGCCGCCGGTCGCCTCGGCCGGGCTTTATCGTGGGTTGCTCGATCTGAAATCCTCCATTGATCGCTGGCGGTCCCTGGAACCGGATGCCGAGATCGGCCAGCGCGCCGCACTTGCCGGGCTGATCCAGGCGCAGGCGACGGAGGTGAACCTTGCAACCGCGGAGCCTGTCTGGGATGACCCTGTCGCGGCGATCCAGGCGCTAGGCCGCGCGCTGCTGGAACTGGAATACACGCTGATCCCGCATGGTCTGCATGTGGTGGGCGAACCGCC
The DNA here is from genome assembly GCA_020249285.1 of Roseomonas sp. Classification (GTDB taxonomy): domain Bacteria; phylum Pseudomonadota; class Alphaproteobacteria; order Acetobacterales; family Acetobacteraceae; genus Neoroseomonas. Next base: position 156,019 of record JADCFX010000002.1, read on the forward strand.
CGATGCCGCCCAGCGCGCCGAGATGCTGGACGCCGCCGGCGTCACGGACCCAGCCGAGCGCACCCGCTTGGACGCGCTGCTTGGCACTGATAGCGAGATCCCTGGCATCCTGCAGGCGCTGGATGGCCGCTACATCCACCCCGCGCCGGGTGGCGACCTGCTGCGCAGCATGGACGTGCTGCCCACGGGGCGGAACCTGCACGGCTTCGACCCCTTTAAGCTGCCCTCCGCCTTCGCGGTTCAAGATGGCGCCCGCCAAGCGCAGCGCCTGCTGGAACGGCATGAGGCCGATGGCCACGGCCTGCCCGAATCGATCGCAATGGTGCTTTGGGGCACGGACAATCTGAAAACCGAAGGCGGGCCGATTGCGCAGGCGCTGGCGCTGATGGGCGCTGAGCCGCGCTTCGACAGCTATGGCCGGCTTGCCGGTGCGGCGCTGACCCCGCTGGCGAAGCTGGGTCGGCCGCGTATTGACGTGGTGATCACGCTTTCGGGCATCTTCCGAGATCTGCTGCCGCTGCAGATGAAGCTGCTGGCCGAGGCCGCGCTGCTCGCCGCGCAAGCTGACGAGCCGGTTGAGATGAACTTCATCCGCAAGCACGTGCTCGACCATATCGCCACGCATGGCTGCAGCATTGAGGAAGCCGCTTTGCGCGTCTTTGGCAATGCCGATGGCACCTACGGATCCCACGTGAATTCGCTGGTTGCTGAGGGGGCCTGGAACGACGAAGACGAATTGGCCGAGGCCTTCGTCAAGCGCAAGGGCTTCGCCTATGGCCTGGATGGCAAGCCGGCGCGGGCGGATAAGGTGCTGGGCGGGGTGCTCAAGACCGTAGATGTCACCTACCAAAACCTCGACAGCATCGAGGTCGGCGTGACGACGGTGGACCATTATTTCGACACGCTGGGCGGCATCAGCCGGGCCGTACGGCGGGCGCGGGGCGGCATCGCCTCGGCGGTCTATATAGGTGACCAGACGCGCGGCGATGGCAAGGTACGCACCATCTCTGAGCAGGTGGCACTCGAAACCCGGACACGTACCCTTAATCCCAAATGGTATGAGGCTCTGCTGAAGCACGGCTTTGAGGGTGTGCGCGAGATTGAGGCGCATGTAACCAACACCATGGGCTGGTCTGCCACCACTGGCGACGTTGCCCCTTGGGTGTATGAAAAGCTTGCCGAGACCTATGTGCTGGATCCCGAGATGCGGGCCCGCATGGCGAAGCTGAACCCCACGGCCTCGGCGCAGATCGCCAACCGGCTGATCGAGGCGCAGGAGCGCAAATTCTGGTCGCCTGATGCAGCCACGCTCGACCGGCTGCGCCAGGCGAGCGACGAGCTGGAAGACCGGCTCGAAGGCATAGTGGCCTGAGAGCAAAGGAACGAAAACCATGCCCACCGCGAGCTATGCCGCGCGCCGCGGCCAACTTGAGACTTATTTCGACCGGACCGCGGTGGAGGCATGGAAGCGCCTGACATCAGATGCGCCGGTCAGCGGCATTCGTGCGACAGTACGCGCCGGGCGCGATACCATGCGCGCGACTTTGCTCTCCTGGCTGCCTGACGACCTGACGGGGCGCCGCATCCTTGATGCTGGCTGCGGCACCGGCGCCTTGGCGGTGGCGGCGGCGCAGCGCGGCGCGCATGTCACGGCGATTGACCTTTCGCAGAACCTTGTGGACCTCGCGCGTGAACGCATCGGTGGCGATGTCGGTGCGGGACGTATTGATTTCCGCGTGGGCGATATGTTCGACCCGGCACTCGGGCGCTTCGACCATGTGGTCGGGATGGACAGCCTGATCCACTACAAGGCGGCGGATGTGGTGCGGGTGCTTTCCGGGCTCGCAGCGCGCACCGACCGCTCGATGCTTTTTACGTTTGCGCCGAGTTCTGCCTTCTTGCAGGCCTTCCTTGCCGTTGGGCGGCTTGTGCCGCGCGGCGACCGATCCCCCGCTATTGTGCCGGTAGCGGAACGGACGCTGCGCCGGCTGATCGCGGCCGAACCCGCGATGGCGGGCTGGAGCAGCGCCCGCACGCAGCGCGTCGCACGCGGCTTCTACACATCACAGGCGCTGGAAGTACTGCGCGGCTGATCAGCGCGCGAGGAAGTCACGCAGCGGGATGATTGTTCGCTGCGTCGCTTCTTCCTGCGGTGGACCTGTCACGGTTTTGTGCCGCTCCTTTGAGCACCTATTGTAAGGGAGGTGGGGCTCATCGGTTGGTTACGATACGACAACGTACTCGCCGAGACCAGAAGCGGGCCTTCCAAGACCGAGGTCATTCATCGGCGCGGGCCGTGGCGTCGCTTCGAGCCTGTGGAATGCGCCACATTGGGGCGGGTAGATTGGTTCAATGAAAGGCGCTTGTTGGCGCCAATGGGCTAGATCCCGCCTGCTCGAGCCGAACCGCCCCGGGTTTGTCGGATGCTCCAACTTCCAAATAGGATGGGGCCCTTATGAGCAAGACGACGAACAAGTTTTCCCCTGAAGTCCGTGCCCGAGCGGTGCGGATGTTGCTGGATCACTAGGGGGAACACCCCTCTCGCTGAGCTGCGGCGTTATCGATTTCGGCC
>JADCFX010000020.1 GCA_020249285.1 Roseomonas sp.
GACGTCGAGAATGAACGTGTCAAGCGGCTCGGCGATATTGACGATGGGACCATAGCCGGAGCCTTCATGCGGCTACCCTTTCGCGATGTTCTCACCAGGCGCGACGAAGCCGCGATTGAATTGGAGTATCACCATGATGTTTCTTCGACCGCATCCGGCGGCCTGCTCTTTTTTGGCGGCAGCTATCGCTTCGATCCCACCGATCGGCTGCGGCTCCGTGCCATCGCACTCGCGTCCTATGCCAGCGATAGCTACAATCAGACATTCTTCGGTGTGACACGGGCTGGCGCCACCGCGAGTGGCCTGCCGGAATACAAGGCCGGCGGTGGCATCCGCGATGTCGGCCTCACGCTCACGGCAAATTATACAATCTCCGGCGGCTGGGGCGTCACTGGGTTGGTTACTCTCCGGCGCCTGTTGGGCGATGCCGCGGACAGCCCCATCGTCTCGCGCGAAGGTGAGGAAAACCAGATAAGCTTCGGCCTTGGCCTGAGCTACAGGTTCTGACGCCGTCTCGGCGACCCTGGCATGAAGCCGCGTAACGGCCATGACGCCCCGGATACCAGATGCTTGGTATTCGGAGGGGCATGGTCGTCGCCAAATGCGCATGCTTCTACAGCGGCCGTCACCCTTCCCCGATCACCTTTGACGTCAACGCAGGAAGTAACAGGCCATGCCTGACACGTCACCAGCAGCGCCGATGACCCGCGCCGAGGCAATCGCCCTGGTGCTTTTGACATTGTCACAACTGGTGCTTTTTCTCATCCCCGTGATCGTGTTGGGCCAGGCGATCGGCTGGCCCGCCAGCTTGAGGCTTCCCGCAGACCAGGCGCTCCCCCTTGTCGCCGCCAATCCCCTCGCCATTCAGATTGGGTATTGGGGCTATCTGCTGACCGCTATCGCCATGGTCCCCTTCGGCATCGCCTTGCGACGCTTCGCGATGGCGAATGGTGCCGGTGGCATGCTGGCCGATACCATGGCGGCCTTCGCCATTGCGGCCGGCATCCTCAAGACACTCGGCATTGTTCGATGGCTCACCACCATGCCGATGCTTGCCAATCTTTATGTTGCGACACCCGACCCGGCGACCCGCAGCATGATCGAGATCAACTACATGACGCTCAACGCCTATGCAGGCGGCGTCGGGGAGCTTCTCGGCGTGCAGCTTGTCTCCGGCCTTTGGTTGATTTTGCTCGGGCTTGTCTTCCGAAAGCTTGGCATGAGGATCAACGGCATCATCAGCGTGGTTCTCGGCATCGCCTTCGCACTCACGGCCTTCAGAACCGTAGTGCCGGAAATGAATGCCCTGAGCGCCACCGTCCCGCCCTTTGCCCTTGTATGGCTGGCCGCGCTTGCCGTGACCTTCTGGCGCAGAGCATCAGGATCAACCGCGTAGGAGACCCGGAAAATGTCTGCTGAGATGATGACAGATAATAGGATTATGCCAGGCGGCAGCACCGACAAGACGCGCTGGCTCCGCCTTGCCATCGTGATTGTCACCTTCCTTCTGCTGCTATACGGATTAACTACCCTTTCCGCTGTCCTCGGCTTCTTTGGTGTCACGCAACGCTCGTCGCACGACATCATCGCGTTCTACGCGGCAAACGCGCCGACCCTACAAAAGGCACTATTCGCAACGCTCCTTGGCTATCTCCTCTCGGTGCCAGTCATGGCGATGGTGACGCGGCATTATCGGGGAGCGGACCGTGGATTTGGATCTGGGGACGTGATGCTGGGCCTTGTCTGGGGCTCACTCGCGCTACGTCCTCTTTGGTGGGCAGCGCATCTGGTGCTTATGCCAAACATCCTGGCGCTTGGCGCCCGAGGAACAGACCCGGCCGAAATCGCCAGTTTCATGAGTGCCTTCCGCATGCTGGATACCGTTCTGAATACGGCGACCGAGGATATCGCGGTAAATGTGCTGGGCGGCGCCTGGTTCGTGCTGATTGGGCGCGAAATTCTGCGCAAGGGTGGGCGGATGGTCGCACTCGGTGCCATCACCATGCTCATCGGCGTCTTGTATCTCCTCTCTTCGGCAGAATTGCTGGGCATGTCCTTTGGCGAGGGCGGGGGCATCCTCCCTGTGGTCGTATCTGTGTCAGGACCTTTTTGGATGCTTTTCGTGGGCAGTGCGGTGGCTTTGCGCCCCCGCTGACGCCACAGATCCATGGCCTTCGCCCTTCCATGGCCGGTCGCGCTCGCTGTGACCTTCGGGCGCAGATCATCAGTGTCAAGCGTATAGGAGACCCGAAAACATGCCCTGGGAAGTAGGTAAGACCGAGCATATGCGGGGAATCGGTGCCAACAAGAAACCGTGGCTTCGCGTTCAGGCACGCCGCTGCCGGCCAGAGTGGTCGGAAGCCGCTCATTCATCCGCGCGACCGCTCGTTCAATGGCCCGATACGGGATTCCAGCCCGCCCTTATACCTGCTGCGGCTGAATCGCGCTTCGCAAAAGCGGCGCGGCTTCGCCGTTCAATTCTTATCCTGGAGCGTCGCCAGCTTGGCATTTTTGGAATCCATAACAGGCATGCGCAAGGCGGCGCTGGCGCGCCTTGGGTTGATTTTGGTTTTGCCCAGGACGGTTTGGAGGCTCGATCATGTCCGATTTCCTGATCTCACGTCGCGAAGTGCTTGCTGGCCTTGCTGGCCTTGTCAGCCGCCCGGCGCATGCGCAGCAGATTGATATCACCCGCGCCACCACCTTTGTGGATAAGGCGGGGCGGGAGCTGGTGAACGCCATCAATGACCCGCGCCTCACTCAGGTGCAGCGGCGCGATCGGGTCGCAAGCGTCCTTCGCGTCGCGATTGATATTGAAGGCACCGGCCGCTTCATCCTTGGCCGTTATGTGCGCCAGGCAACGCCAGGTGAATTGCAGGATTACCTGAAGCTTTTTGATGAAATCATTATCCGCAATCTCTCATCCCGCTTTGGCGAATATCGGGGGGTTAAATTCTCCCTGGGCCGCTCCCAGCAGCGCACGGAAGAAGATGCGCTCGTCAGCACCCTGGTCGAGCGCCCCAATTCGCCGCCATTCACGCTGGATTGGCGCGTGGCGGAAATCGCGGGCCAGCCCAAGGTGGTGGATATGGTGGCGGAAGGCACGTCGCTTCGCCTGACCACGCGCAGCGAATATGCCGCCGTCATTCAACGCAATGGCGGGCGCGTGACGGCACTTCTGGATGCCATGCGCGGCCAGATCGCCCAATTGGCGGCCCGGGAGGGGGCGTAAACTGTCGGTTTTGCCGACGCGGTGAACCGCACTGTCGGTGGGCAAGGGCCGCGACCACCGAGGACGGTCATCCCGCATCGGCAGGGCGGGGGCGTCTTCCAGGGCTCGAAAGCCTGACTTGCCGCATCAGGGCAGAACCACCACCCTCATACCCAGCCAGAGCAGATCGTGTTCAGGTGGAATCATCTGAACGCGTGAAGATGCTCGAAAAACAAAGCTCTAGAGCGGGTTGCGTGAACCCATGTGAACGCAACATGCTCTAGGTGAGCGCTCGGGCGTGGCCGAGCGGGATGGGGCCGGAGATCAGGGCCGCAGCAATATGAACTAGCGGAGCGCCGAATCGCCGAGCCTTTGGTCGAGACTTGCGCGACCAAGCCATTTGTTCATGCAAGCCGCTGCCGGCCATTAGGGCCAGGCGCCGCTCATTCATCCAGGCAGCCGCTCGTTCAATCGCCCGATACGGCATGTCAGCCCTTCCCTATCATCTGCAGCCGTTGGTTCGCGCCTCCCCAGGCGGCGCGGCTCGGCGCATCCGAACAGATCCTTTCATGGAGCTTTGTCTATGAATTTTCGTCGTTTTCTTGGCTTGGCCGTGGTGCTGGCCTGCCTTGTCGGCCAGGCGGGACCCTCGCTGGCACAGACCGAGCCACGGGGCGTCTATGCCACGGTCTATGGTCAGGCGAGCTGGCTTGGATCCACCTCCTTCAACGAGGTCGGCAACGCCGGCTTCGGCTCCGGGCTGGAAGCAAGCTTCAATACCGGCTTTGGTTTCGGCGCCAATATCGGCTTCCAGTTCGGCAATGGCTGGGCCACGGAACTTGAGTGGAATTACCGCAGCCACCCGCTCGATTCACTGACCAAAGGCGGCACAACCCTGGCGACGGATGGCGATTTCGCCTCAAACATATTTTTTATCAATGGCTTGCGCCGCTTTGTGGGCCTGACCAGGGGATGGACACCCTATCTCGGCCTTGGGGTCGGCTGGGTGCAGGAAATAGACCTTGACCTCAACACAAATTCGAAACAACGCGCTTGGTCAGAACAAGGCAAGTTTGGCGTGCAATTCATCGCAGGTGGGGAAATTCCGCTCAGCAATGGCTGGAGCCTGATTACGGATGTCCGCTTCCTGGCTTTGGGCGGCATTGATATGCCGGCAGAATCGGGCGTTACCGGGCAGCTGTCCAAGCCGGACTATAATCCCGTGTCTCTCCAGGTTGGGCTCAAGCGCTTGTTCTGAACCAAGCCTGCCGAAGGTGGCGGTGTCGCGGCGGGGATTTCATACCGCGCACCGTCCCCGAATCGCGCCAGGACTTCGGCCTTGCGCCGCCGGCTGACCGGCACCTGGCGGCCATCGCTCAGCTCACAGCTGGCCGCATCACCGCTTCGCCGGATGCTGCGCACATGCCGCGCGCTGACCCACCATGACCGATGGACGCGCATGCCGCCCGCGCCTTCACCCTCCTCAACATCCTGCAAGGAGCCAAGCACAAGCGCATTGCCGCGTGTGGTCCAAACGCGCAGGTATTGAAGCTCGGAAGAAACGGCGATCAGATCATCGCCCAATTCGCGCGGCAAAGCGGCGCGCCATGCGGGACTGGGGCTCTCTTCCAGCATGGGCGCGGGCTGCAACGCCTGATCGGGCGCCACGGCTGGTGGCGCCGCCACCAATAACAAGGTTTGGCTGTAAAGCCGCGGCCAGGAAATCAGCAGCCAGGCCGCGGTTACCGGGCCGACGATATCGCTGAATTCCTGCACTAGTGCGGCCAAGCCGAAGCCAAGTTGCGGCGCGACATCATCATCATCAATGGTGGCGGGGAAGCCTAAAGCCTGTTGCATCAGGCCCTCACCGATCAGCCAATAAAGCGGGGCGAGTACAAGCGAGCCCAGTACGCCACTGACGGTAACCAGCAGCCATAAGGGCCATTTGGCCGATTTTGGCAGGCGCCGCATGAGAAGAAGTGCGCCTTGCAGAACCGCTATGCCAATGCCGATCTGCAAGGCCCAGAACATCGCCAACCATGGCCAATCTGCAGTGAATCCGGGGTCAGGCCGCAAGACCATGATAAGCGCCCATAGCGCAGCCCCAGTGCCACAGAGATAAAGCGCCATGGACCAGGGGGCTTTTGGCTCAGCGATAAGGCGATCGGCGACCATCAGACCATAACGGCGATGTCAGTGAAGAAAGCAAGTGCGTTGAGCTCCGGAATAACAAGGAGGAGACGTGCGTCTTCTTCACGGCCCTTTAAAGGTCTTTCCGAATGCTCTGGCAGCTCGGCGTCAAATTTCCGTCATGTGGATGGGTTTCCGTCAATCACGCGCGGCATCCAGATGTGCGCGCAGCCTTCGAAGTGGCGGCAGCATTTCAGCGACTTCGGTGTCCGACAGCACTTGGCCGATGGCGGCCATCTGCGGCCCGACGGCGGCGATTGCGCGTTCACGCATGACGCGCCCGGCATCGGTCAGAAATACGCGCTTGCCCCGGCCATCCTTTGGGTCAGCTTCCACCCGGATCAGGCCGCGCGCCTCCAGCCGGTGCAGGGTATTGGTCATCGCCGCCTTCGCCGTCTGGAAAGCGCGCGCCAGGTTGCCCGGTGACGCGCCATCCCCGCGCCGCACCAAGTGATTGAGCACGGCGAAATGTGGCTGCCGGAGCCGATCCGGCAGCGCGCGTTCCAAGGCATTGCGGGCCAGCTGCTCAATGATCGCGATCTCATTGAGCAATTGGAAGGTGGGCGGGTCCGTGGGGGTCACCCGCGCAGTATACGCGATTCTGCCGGCCAGCGTAGAGCAGTCCGGATGCCCGGCGATGCCGGATGGCCCAGCCGCCCGAACATTTGCAGCCTTTCACCCGATGCCACGCCTGTCGCGCGGCGCATCGCCTCATGCAGGGGCTCCATTTCCGGGAATTCCTGTAGCGCCTGGCTCAGTGGATGAATGCCAAGCCCGGCGGCATTCGCTGCCAGATCAAGCCGCAGCCAGTCGCGCCCGGCCTCAAGCTGCGCCACGCGGCCATTGCCCGGTGTCGTGGTCCAAACAAAGCAGGGCGAAGCGGCAATGAGCGAAAGCGTTGATTGCATCATGATCCCGAAGGCCTGGCCATTGCGGTCAGTGAATGCAGCGCGCGTAAGCTGCCCGCGGGCGACCATTTCTTCGACCTGCGGTCCGCCAATACCGATCCCGTCAGGGTTCGCCGCCATCTCAGCCCGACCCAGGCGAAACAGGTCAATGCTTTCCTGAAGCGTATGCGGCGTGCCGGCCTCAACGCGGAAGCCCTCCTGCGCGATGTCGCGCAATGCCGCGACCCGCGCCGGATCGGTGGTGAAGCCAAGGCGCTTCGGATCGGCAAGCGCAGCGGCGAGCGGCGCCGGATCCGGCACCCGCGCCATGTCATAGGGCTGCTTGGCCGAGCGGCGCGTCGGCACGGCGGCAAAGAGCGGATCGCGCATGCCTGCGCCGGGGCGGAGCGTGATAGCCGCGACCGGCCGCTGATCAAGGCGCCGGCCCGGCAGCCCCTCAGGGAAAAGGGCGATGTCGGCACCAATGCCTTCCTGCGCCAGCGCCATCCGATAAAGCTCAAGGAAGCCGCCAAGGCCGATCACAATCTGCCGATCGAAGGGGTCGGTTTCGGGTAGGCGGCGTTCCAGGTCGCAACGGATCAGCACACGATCGGCGCCCGCCAATTGGACCAGCCAGGGCTGCCGATTATGCGGGTTTGGAGCGCGGATGGCGTGCCCGGCGGCACGGATACGGGGATCAGCATGGCGCGTCGCCGGGTCGGCTTCGGGTGCGGGCTGGGCTTTCGCCATGCGCAGCATCCCATCCGACAGGACAAGCATGGCGCCGGCAGCGGTGAGAATCTGGCGTCTTTGGATTGTCATTGGGCAAGAGGCCTTCGAAATTGGTCGAACCCTATTGTTCGACCACGAAGTATTTAGTATTATGTTGAACTATCTGCAAGACGAAAATGCGCCATTGGTAGGATGGCGCGGATTCAGGCTAACTATTGGGGATCCAAGGCATGCTTGACCTGACCAAGGAACCGGCGCTCGCTATCGGGGCCGGCACGCGCGTCTGGTTGATGCGTGCCCTGGCTGCGGGGGCGTGATCATGGCCAGTCTGCTGCCGCGCGGTCAGGAACGCATGCAAGGCATGCGCCCCCATCTGATGCGTTTGGTGATCGAGGTGCGAAAGGCCGCACCCTCCATCATTCTGGAAGGGCTGCGGTCCCGCGAGCGCCAAATGACGCTGGTGGCACTTGGCCCATCGCGCATCATGAACAACCGACATCTGACGGGTCATGCTGTGGATCTTGGCTATTGGCTCGATGATGGTGACGGCGTGCCGGAGAATGGTGAAATCTGCCGGGGCTGGCCCTTGCACGCACAACGCGCCAGCGCCGTGAAAGGGGCCGCGCAGAAACTCGGCGTCGCCATCATTCGGAGCAGTTATTGGCCGAGCTTCCCAGATGGCCCGTATTTCGAATCGGACCGGGGAGACTATCCATGATCGCGGCCTTGATCCCCGCGCTGGTATCGATTCTGGGCGATGCGCTCAAGCGCCTATGCGCCTATGCGGAGGCGCGCCAGAAGGCCGAGGCAGAATTGAACGCTGCCTTGCCCGCGCGCGCAGTAAAACTTGAGAAAGCCTTCGGCGATATCATCAAGACAGAAGCGCAATCGGAACATTGGCTCGCTGCCTTGACTGGTCTGCGCCTGGAATCGGTGGGGCGGAAACGCTGAAGCTTTGGGGGATCGTTGAAATCGGCCTGGGTGGTGACAATATTGCGCGTTCTAACAAAAAGACCTTGCTCGGCATTACGGAAACATTAAGCGATGAACGCTTTTACGCTGCTACGGCAAGACAAATCGCCGACTCGGATATGGCGATTGCGGTCGCAAAAATAAAGGAGTATCAATTTATTCGGGGTATAGTTTTCGGAATCTAAACCAATAGTTTGATTGAAATCAAGCTTCGTCGAGTTTCATTGGTTAAGGTCCGACGAGAGGAAAAAGTTAGATGTCCGGTGAATCGGTCAATCTGATCGGCCGCGGAGATACCTTCCTGGGCGGAAGCAACCCTTCCCTTGTCACTAAACGGAATGACGCCGTCATTGGCGGGGCAAGTGACGATTGCGTTGCTGGCGGCGTTGGCAATGACGGCATTCTTGGCGGCTGCCGTACCGACAGACAGGCTTGGTTTTCCTGTGAAGCGCCGCTCTCATGCGCTGTGCTTTCTGGCTCGGCTTCGGGTGGTAGGACAAAGCGGCCCTTTCATCAGATGAGCTATTGGCCAAGATTGCAGGGACATGCGCAATGTCTGGCGTGACCGTCAGCCTTGGCTTCAATGATACCTTTCCCGGGGGTAATTTCACCGACAACACCGGCAATGATTCGGTGCTTGGCGGCGCGGGGCCTAACTACATTGATGGCGGCAATGGCAATGATACGCTGGATGGCGCCGCTGGCAATGACACGCTGCTTGGCGGCGAAGGTGCTGATAACCTGGTTGGCGGCGACGGCGCTGATTCCCTAATTGGTGGTGAAGGACGCGATTCGATTGCCGCGACCATCGGCGATACGGTTGATGGTGGCAATGGTGATGACCAGATAAGTCTTACTAGCTCAGTACCTGGGAATTTTTATCTGGTAGGTGGGGCTGGGTCCGACCTGTTCCAGGGTTTCGTACTGTCTACCAGCGCTTCGACGACGGTTGATGGCGGGAGCGGCAACGACACTCACTACAATATGCCCGGCAATGATTGTCTCATTGGAGGGGAAGGTAATGATCATCTCTATTTCACGCGGTTCGGAGCTACCGCCAGCATAACCGTTGATTTGGTGTCCGGCACTGCTTCCGGCTTTTACGGCAATGATATAATAAGTGGTTTCGAATTAATCGTTGGCGACGCTGGGCGGGACAGTATCCTGGGCGATAGCCTGGACAATACTATTGATGGCGGCCTTGGGAATGATACGCTTGTAGGCGGCAATGGCAATGACTGGCTCCAATACGGTTACATTACAAATGGAAGCGTTCCTGCCAGCGTGGGGTTCACGGTTGATCTTGCCGCGGGCACTACAGCAGGCCCTTATGGAAACGACCGTTTCAGCGGCTTCGAGAATGTTGTTGGGTTGTCCACTCGAAATGACAGTATTCTCGGCAGTAGCATCGCGAATTATCTGGATGGCGGCGGGGGTAATAACACGCTGGATGGCGCCAACGGCAATGACACGCTGGTGGGGGGCGCTGGCAATGACTCGCTCATGGGCGGCAATGGCGATGACGTCATAAATCCAGGCAGCGGCAATAATCTGACTCATGGCGGTAATGGCAATGACAGGGTTACTGCTTCCGCCAGTAGTAACAATACCGTCTATGGTGAAGATGGCAACGATTATATCCTAATTTCTAGCTCTGGGACTTCCTATCTTGATGGCGGCAATGGCGATGATCTTCTTCAATTGGTTTTTGTCAACGGCAATAACACACTGATCGGCGGCGCCGGTAATGACACGCTGTATTCGAGTTCCAACTTCGACACCACTCTTGGTCACGATAGCCTGGTGGGTGGTACGGGCAATGATATTGTTGACTATCTTTATTCATACCTTTTTGGCGCGGTCTCCGTCAATCTCGCGAATACCGACGGCCAGCAGACCACGCGCGGCGCCGGCAATGACACGCTGAGCAGTATTGAGGGTGTCTATGGGGGCTTTGGTAATGACACACTGATTGGCGATGGTAATGCCAATACACTGATGGGGCGGGCTGGGCATGACACCCTTGTCGGCGGCAGTGGCAGTGACTGGGTCATTTATAGTGAGGCGACCGGCGGGGTTACGGTTGACCTTGGCGCGGCGCAGCCGCGTTCCTTCGGTGCGGATGGCAATGACAGCCTTTCCAGCATTGAAAACGTCCTTGGCGGCAATGGCAATGACAGCCTGATCGCCGGCACCGGTACTGGTTCGCTGCTAGGCTCGTCTGGGAATGACACGCTCGTTGCTAGCGGAACCAGTAATCAGTGGCTCTATAGTGGTAACGATGCCGATAGCCTACGGGGCGGGAGCGGCTCTTCCCAGTACTTCTACGGCGAAGCCGGGAATGACACGCTGGTCGCGGGCAATGGCACCAATCAGTTCCTCTCTGCTGGCGCCGATGCCGACAGCCTGCAGGGCGGTGATACCCTTCAACACTACCTCTATGGCGAAGGCGGGAATGACACGCTGGTCGCGGGCCTGGGCGATAGCCAGCGCCTCTATGGTGGCTTCGATGGTGATAGCCTGCGGGGCGGGATCGGCTTTTTCCAAATACTGTTCGGCGACGCCGGGAGTGACACGCTGGTCGCGGGCGGGGGCAATTCCCAGTTCCTCTATGGTGGTGCCGGTAGTGATGCGGATAGCCTGGTGGGCGGGGGCGGGCTTAATCAGCAGCTCTCTGGCGAAGCCGGGAATGACACGCTGGTCGCGGGCGGGGGCAGTAATCAGTACCTTTCTGGCGGCGATGATAATGACAGCCTGCTGGGCGGCACCAATAATGACAGCCTGGATGGCGGCCTTGGCGATGACACGCTGAATGGCGGCGGTGGCAATGACACGCTGATTGGAGGCAATGGCACTGATTCCCTGTTCGGTGGCAATGGCAATGATATATTATCGGGCGGCAACGGCAATGACACGGTTGATGGTGGCGCAGGTAGTGACAGCCTGATTGGTGACGCAGGTGGCGCCAACTGGCTCACCTATGCCAGCGCCACCGGCCCCGTCACCGTTGATTTCAACCTGAATCGTGGTTTTGCGGCTGATGGCACTGATACAATTACCAACAGCAGTGCCAGCGACAGATTTCAATTCGTACTCGGCAGCAATTTCGATGATCGGATGCTTGCCGGGGATGGCGGTGTAAATAGCGGGCGCCATTTACTCGGTGGCGCGGGGAATGACACGCTGATCGGCGGTAACATCAGTGGCGGTCTGTCTGCGGCGGCGCAAGAATTATATGGGGGCGCCGCAAATGATTGGTTGATCGGCGGAACGAGCATCAATCAGCAGCTTTTTGGTGAGGAGGGGAATGATACTCTCGTCGCAGGCACCGGAAACCAGCAAAGACTCGACGGCGGCATTGGCCATGACAGCATGGTGGCTGGGTCAGGAACCAGTGGCCTGATCTCTGGCGGCGCGGGCAATGATACGATCATCGCCAATGACTTGGTTAACGCCGAGGTTTATGGCGAGTTTAATGGTGCTACTACTGAGTCCGGTGATGACAGCTTCTATGGGGGCAGCGCTGAAGATGTCGCCAATGGTGGCCTCGGCAATGATACGCTTTCGGGCCGCGGCGGCATAGATGAGCTCACTGGTCGTGGTGGCAATGATAGCATTGATGGCGGGGAAGGAGATGACGCTCTTTTCGGCGATGAGGGCGATGACACGCTAGCTGGCGGCGCCGGCAATGACGAGCTTGATGGCGGCAATGGTACTGACTTCGCAAACTACGCCAATGCAGGCGGCGCGGTAACGGTTGACCTCGCGGCCGGTACTTCATCCGGCGCGGATGGTAACGACAATCTGACAGGGATTGAAAATGTCCTTGGCGGCAATGGCGCTGACAGCATCCTGGGCGATGGCCTTGCCAATCTGCTGGATGGCGGCCTTGGCAATGATACGCTGAATGGCGGCAGTGGCACGGCTAATGACACGCTGATTGGCGGCAATGGCACTGATTCCCTGTTCGGTGGCAATGGCAATGATATACTATCGGGCGGCAACGGCAATGACACGGTTGATGGTGGCGCCGGTAGTGACAGCCTGATTGGTGACGCGGGTACCAACTGGCTCAGTTATGCAAGCGCCACCGCCGCTGTCACTGTTGATTTCAACCTGAATCGCGGTTTTGCGGCTGATGGGACTGATACACTTACCAACAGCAGTACCAGCGACAGATTTCAATACGTACTCGGCAGCAATTTCGATGATCGGATGTTTGCCGGAAATGGCCCTGTAAATAGCGCGCGCCAATTATTCGGTGGCGTCGGCAATGATTCGCTGCTTAGCGGAACAGGCAGCTCTCAGCAGCTTTATGGTGATGATGGGAATGATACCCTCGTCGGGGGAGGAGGAACCAACCAAGTATTCGACGGCGGTAATGGCCAAGACAGCGTAGTGCAAGGGCTGGCCGGTGGCTCCTTTTTTGGTGGTGCTGGCAATGATACCCTCGTCGCCGGTGACGTGAACCAGTCTAATTTTTATGGCGATGATGATGGTGGCCCGCTGTCTGGCGATGACAGCATCTATGGGGCCAGTCTTAACGAGGAGGGCTACGGCGGGCTCGGCAATGATACGCTTTCGGGCCGCGGCGGCGGTGATGCGCTCAATGGTGGCGATGGCAATGACAGCCTTGATGGCGGGGAAGGAGATGACACTCTTTCTGGCGATGATGGCAATGATACGATTGATGGCGGCGCCGGCAATGACTCGCTTAGTGGCGGCAATGGTACTGACTTTGCAAACTATGCCAATGCAGGCGGCGCGGTAACGGTTGACCTTGCGGCGGGTACTTCATCCGGCGCGGATGGCAATGACATCCTGACCGGCATTGAAAACGTCCTTGGCGGCAATGGTAACGACAGCATCCTGGGCGACAGCCTCGCCAATCTGCTGGATGGCGGCCTTGGCAATGACACGCTGAATGGCGGCAGTGGCACGGCTAATGACACGCTGATTGGCGGCGCTGGTACGGATTTGGCGAGCTACGCCAATGCCGGC
>JADCFX010000021.1 GCA_020249285.1 Roseomonas sp.
AAAATCCATTGCAAGGCTGGAAGATGCGCGGTTTCTGACCGGGCGCGGGCGCTATGTTTCGGATATACTACCGGCGGACGCGCTGCATGCCGTGGTGCTACGCTCACCCCATGCCCATGCAGTCTTCAGTGCCATTAACGCAGAAGCAGCACGCGCCACGCCCGGCGTGGTGGGTGTTTTCACTGCCGCTGATCTTGCGGCGGATGATCTGGCCCCCCTGCCCTGCACGGCGGTCGTCGCCAGCGTGTCGCCCATGGTGGTTCCGCCACGCCCGGTTCTCGCCACGGATCGCGTGCGACATTTGGGTGAAGCAGTTGCCTTGATTATCGCAACCAGCGCCGCAGCCGCGCGTGATGCGGCGGAGGTGGTTGAGGTCAGCTACGACACTCTGCCCGCCGTGATTGATGGCGCGTTTGCCCTTGGCGCTGCGGCACCGCAAATCTGGCCGCAAGCGCCTGGCAATGAGGCATTTCGCTTCCTGAAAGGCGATCGCACTGCAACCGATGCGGCTTTCGCCCAGGCGGATCATGTTGTCAGCCTTGATCTGTTGAATAACCGAGTGCATGCCGTGCCGATTGAACCCCGCGCCGCGCTGGCGCGTTTTGATGATGGACAGTTTGAATTGATTTTCACCGGCATGGGAGTGCATGGTATTCGCCGGCAGCTCGCGACCGTATTTCGCCTGCCGGAAGCGGATTTTCACCTGGTCTGCCCCGATGTGGGCGGCGGCTTTGGCGCCAAGAATTTCCTGTTCCCGGAATATGTGCTGGCGCTTTGGGCAGCACGGCGGCTGGGCCGCGCCATTGCCTGGCAGGCGGAACCGAGTGAGGAATTCGCCGCCGCCGTGCATGGCCGCGACTTGCGCGCCAAGGCAAGATTGGCGCTGGCTGATGATGGCCGCTTCCTGGGGCTGGAAATCAGCAGTATCGCCGATATGGGCGCCTATCTTTCCGCAGTTGGCCCGCATTGTCCGACCAATGCATTCTCCACCGCCATGGGCGGCGTTTATGCGATTCCAGCGATGCATCTGGAAGTGCGCGGCGCCTTCACCAATAGCCTGCCCGTGGATGCCTATCGCGGTGCCGGCAAGCCAGAGGCGAATTACATCATCGAAAGGCTGGTGGATGCGGCGGCGCGCGAATTGGGGCGCGATCCCGCGGCCTTGCGCGCCATGAATATGCTGCCCAATGCGCCGCATCGGACGGCCATGGGGATGGCGGTAGATGGTGGGCGTTTCGCGGCCAATCTTGCTGTGCTGGACCGGGTTTCTGACGCCGCAGGTTTCGCGGCACGGCGCGATGAAGCAGCGCAGCGCGACATGTTGCTCGGCCGTGGCATAGCCTGTTTTCTGGAAACCGCGCGTGGTGCGCCGGGTGAATGGGCATCGGTTAGCGTGGATACATCGGGCCAAGCCCGCGCAGCAATCGGCACACAAAGCAATGGGCAGGGCCATGAAACCAGCTATGCGCAGATTGTGGCCGATAGGCTTGGTCTGACACCGAAAGAAGTGCAGGTGCAGCAAGCCGATACGGCATTGCTGCCGAATGGCAATGGCCATGGCGGGGCGCGTTCCTTGCATTTGGGTGGCGGCGCGCTGGTGCTGGCGCTTGATGCGCTCATGGAAAAGGCGCGCCTTATTGCCGCGCATTTGCTGCAAGCCGATCCCGCCGCGCTTTCTTTCGCTAATGGGCTCTTTGCCTTACCTGATGGAGAACGCTTCATCACCCTTGCTGAAATCGCGCGCGCTGCTGAAGATTCGGCCAGCCTTCCCGAAGGCATGACGCCAGGGCTTGCCGCTTCGGGTCACAATACCTCGGACCTTGTGACCTTCCCCAATGGTTGTCAGGCAGCGGAGATTGAGATTGATCCCGATACCGGTCATGTGCGGCTGATGCGCTATATCGCCGTGGATGATTATGGGCGCTTGGTGAATCCGCGCCTGACGCAAGGGCAGGTGCAGGGCGGGCTGGTGCAGGGCATTGGTCAAGCCATGTTGGAAGACATCATTTATGATCGCGAGTCAGGTCAATTACTGACCGGTTCGCTGATGGATTACGCCCTACCACGCGCGGATGATGTGCCGGCAATTGAGGTTATGCTGGAAGGCACAGCGACCGCCGCCAATCCCCTTGGTTTGAAGGGCTCTGGCCAGGCCGGCGCCATCGCCGCGCCGCAGACCGTGATGAACGCCATTGCTGATGCGCTGGCACTGCGTGGTACGACTGCGCCCAATATGCCCGCAACCCCCGAAAAAATTTGGCGTGCCTTACGAAACGCTGCCTCCATCTGAAAGGAATTGACGCCATGACCTATCAAGTCACGCGGGATTTCATTGGCTACGGCGCCAATCCGCCCGATCCGCAATGGCCAGGTGGCGCCAAACTCGCCGTCAATTTTGTCATCAATTATGAGGAAGGCAGTGAGCCTTCCTTCGAACTTGGCGATGGCGTCACAGAAAATGGGCTGACCGAAGCGCATGGCCTCAATCAGATCAAATCCGGCCGCGATCTGGCGGCTGAGGGCATGTTTGAATATGGCAGCCGCGTTGGCTTTTGGCGTCTGCATCGCCTGTTCCAGGAACGCAGCCTGCCGGTCACGATTTTCGGCTGCGCGCTGGCGCTGGAACGCAACCCGGAAGCGGCCGCTGCCATCAAGGCCGCAGGCTATGATGTCTGTTCCCATGGCTGGCGCTGGGTCAAGCATTTTGAGCTATCGGAAGAAGAAGAACGCGAC
>JADCFX010000022.1 GCA_020249285.1 Roseomonas sp.
GATATGGGGCTCGACCCCTATGGCATTTCCTTCCATGTCGGCAGCCAGCAGACCAAGACCGCCGCCTATGAAGGTGCGATCGCTCGGGTTGCGATGCTGTTCACCGATTTGAAGGAAGCGGGCGTGAAGCTCCGCATGGTCAATCTGGGCGGCGGCTATCCTGTGCGCTACCGCGCGGAAGTGCCGGAAATTGACGATTTCGGCATGGCCATCATGGGCGCCATGACCAAGCATTTCGGCAATGACCTGCCGGAGATGGTGGTGGAGCCTGGCCGCTTCATGGTGGGCGATGCCGGTCTTGTTTCCAGCGAAGTGGTGCTGGTTTCCCGAAAGGGTGCCACGGACCCGGTGCGCTGGGTGTATCTGGATATCGGGCGCTTTGGTGGCCTGGCCGAAACGGAAGGCGAGGCGATCCGCTACGAAATCCGCACGCCGCATGATGGCGCCGAAGATGGTCCCGTGACCATTGCGGGCCCGACCTGCGACAGCACCGATACGCTGTATGAAAAATCCAATTACCGCATGCCGCTGAAGCTGGCCTGCGGTGATCGGGTGGAGCTGCTGGCGACGGGGGCCTATGTCACCTCCTACGCTGCGCAATTCTTCAACGGCTTTGCGCCGTTGAAGGAACACTACATCTAAGTCGCATGGCGTGATCCGCTCGCGCGGGTCACGCCCCAGAAGTCTTAGATGGTCGCATTTTCCGAGTCGCCAAACGATTCCGTTTGGCTTGAAAATGCTCCGCCGCGGGCAACAGCGCCGGGTCAGACATAACCCGGCCCTTCAATGGCCGGGTGTGCTTTCAAAAACGCCTCATCCACTTCAACGCCAATACCTGGCGCTTCCAGCGGGCGCACACAGCCATCCTTGCCGATGCGCCAAGGCTCACTGCCCAATTCATCGCGGAATTTATTGGCGCGTGAGACATCGGCTTCAAAATAGCCGCCATTATCAATCGCAGCCAGCAGATGGATGGACGCGGCCTGATTGACGCCTGTCATGGATGAATGCGGGTGGATCGGAATCTTGAAAGCCGACGCCATGGCGGCGATGCGCAGCGTTTCCGTGATGCCACCGCATTTGGACAAATCAGGCTGCCAAATGCGGATCACGTCATCTTCCAGAACTCGGGTGAATTCAAAGCGCGTGAAGTGATTTTCGCCGGCGGCCAAGGGCGTGCTGCCGAAGCCATGAGCCTCGGCATAGGAACGGTGATCATGCGCGGGGAAGGGTTCTTCCAGCCAGCCGATATTCAGCCGGTCCATCTCAGGCATCACTTGCCGCACCTGCGCGATATTGTAGCCGATATTGGCATCCGTCAGGATTTCCAGTTCATGGCCGAAGGCATCGCGCACAGCCTCCATGCGCGCAATGTCATCGCGCACTGTATCACCAACGCGAAGCTTCACGGCCTTGTAGCCCGCTTCCATATGCGGTGCCGCTTCATCAAGCAGTTGCGCCGGCGGCTGATAGCCAAGCGCCACACCACCCGCATAGGCGGGCACGGGCCGCGCTGAACCACCCAGCAGTTTATAGAGCGGCAGGTTCAGCGCCTTGCCCTTGGCATCCCATAACGCCATGTCCAGCCCCGACATTGCCATGGCCGTGCCGGCGCCCATGCCATGGCTCGCCAATTGGTATTTGTAGATGCGCGCCCAGATGCCGGTGGTGTCGAAGGCATCCATGCCCAGCACCAATTGGCGCAGCGTGGTTTCCAGGAGCTTGGCGATGGCGGTATGGGCGCGGCCATGATGGCTTTCGCCCCAACCGACAATGCCATCTTCCGTGACGATTTTCACCATCACCGCATCGCGCTTCACCGCCTGGCCAATCCCAAGCCGCGGCCCAGAATTGGGTGGCAGCGGGAAGGAGGTGGGGAAAGCCTTGATGTCCACGATCTTCATGCGGCGTTACTCCTGATCTCTCGTGCCCAAGCCTGCCACCGTGACAGGGCATTTGCAAAGCCTGCGCACCCGTCGCAGCATGACTGACCGCAGGAGAGACTGGCATGAAACCCGACCCCATCCCCCCCAGCATGGAATCCATCCGCCTATGGAGCGGCGTCGCCTGCCCCAATGAGGCAGCGCGGCTTGGCCTGGCTGATCACCTCGGCCTGCTCAAGGAATTGGAAGCTTTGCGCGGCACGCTCGTTTTTGAAGACGAACCTTCCAGCTTTGAAGCGGCCTTGCGCGCCGAGCAGGAGAAGGAATCATGAGCGCTTTGCATGAGCTTTCCATGACGGAGGCCGCCGATGCGGTGGCGCGTGGGGAGGTGACGGCGACCGCGCTCACCGAAGGCTGCCTCGCGCGCATTGCCGCGCATGATGGCAAGGTGAATAGCGTGATCCGGCTGGATCGCGACAGCGCCTTGGAACAGGCCGCCGCGGTGGATGCGGCGCGCAAGGCGGGCAAGGCGCTTGGGCCACTCGGCGGTGTGCCGATGATGCATAAGGATATGTATTACCGCGCCGGGAAGGTTTCGACCTGCGGGTCAAAAATCCGGCGTGATTTCGTGCCCAAGATCACCGCGACTGTGCTGGAAAAGCTGGACGCTGCGGGCGCGATTGATATGGGCACGCTGAATATGGCGGAATTTGCCCAGAACCCGACCGGGCATAATGCGCATTTCGGCCATTGCCATAATCCTTGGCAGCATGGCTATTGCACGGGCGGGTCTTCTTCAGGCTCCGGCGCTGGGGTTGCCGCGCGGTTCTTCTATGGCGCGCTTGGGTCGGACACCGGCGGTTCTATTCGCCTGCCGGCCACGATTTGCGGCGTCACGGGCATCAAGGGCACGCAAACGCGGGTTTCGCGTGCTGGTGTTATGCCGCTGTCGTTTTCCGCTGATAATGTCGGGCCTTTGGTGCAAACCGCGCGCGATGCAGCGCGTTTCATGCGGATTATTTCCGGCCATGACCCACGCGATGCCACCAGCGCGCGCGAAGCCGTGCCGGATTATGAGGCTGCTTTGACCGGCGATTTGCGCGGCATTTCCATCGCCGTCCCGCAGGAATATTTCTTTGATGGTGCGGATGAAGTGGTGGTGAAGGTGTTTGATGCTGCACTCGATGCCATGCGCGATCGTGGTGCGACAATCACGCGCCTTTCCTGCCCGTCGCTCCGCGCCATCGCCGCCTATACCGCCATGATCAGCCGCGCCGAAGGGGCCGCGATTCATGCTGAATGGATGCGCGAAAGGGCCGCGGATTATTCCATTCACCTGTCGTCGCGGCTTTATGGCGGCTATCCCATTCCGGCGCATCTCTACATTGAAGCGCTGTCGCGGCGTGGCCCGCTGCTGCGACAATTCTGCGCTGAGGCCATGACAGGGCATCACATTGTCGCAACACCAGCGCTGCGTACCCGCGTGCCCACCTTGGCCGAGACGGATATTGATGCCGATGCGGCGAATTGGTCTCGCTTCATGGCGGTTTCGGCCAATACGCGGCCTTTCAACTATCTGGGCCTGCCGACCATCAGTGTGCCATGTGGCTTTGATGATCGCGGCCTGCCAATTGGCCTGCAATTGGCCGCGCGCCCCTTTGCCGAAGCGCGGGTGCTGGCGGTGGCCGATGCCTTCCAACGCGTGACGGATTGGCATAAGCGCCACCCTGCCTTGTGAAGGGGGGTGCTTGCCCAAGAATTGGGCGGGGCGGGTGCCGGGCGGGCAATAAAGCGTCGCCTGGCCCATATTTCGGGCATCCGCCGCTTGCCTCTATGCCCCTTTGACCCGATCTTCTGAGAAACAGGAGGTCGGTCCAGCGATGGCGGAACCCATCAAGGCCTTTGACGAAATGGGGGAACCCGCAGCGGCGCGCGCGGCCTATGCCGAAATTGCGCGCTGGCTGGCAGCGACGCCCGTCGCGCAACTGGAACGCAAGCGCCAGGAAGCCGAGCTTTTGTTTCGCCGCATCGGTGTGACCTTTGCCGTTTATGGCGAAGGCGGCGATCCGGAACGGCTGATCCCCTTTGATATCATCCCGCGCATTCTGGCCTGGCAGGAATGGGAGCATATGTCGCGCGGCCTCACGCAGCGGGTGCGCGCGCTGAACATGTTTCTGGCCGATGTTTATGGGCCGGGGGAAATCCTGAAGGCCGGACGCATTCCGGAAGCGCTGATTTTGCAGAATGAAGCCTATCGGCCGGAAATGCGCGGCATCACGCCGCCCGGCGGGATTTACGTGCATATCGCCGGCATTGATGTGGTGCGCACGGATGCCGCGCAATTCCATGTGCTGGAAGATAATTGCCGCACGCCTTCCGGCGTTTCCTATATGCTGGAGGGCCGCGAAGCCATGCTGCGGCTATTCCCCGGCCTTTGCGCGGCGCATCGCATTGCCCCCGTCAGCCATTACCCGAGCGATTTGTTGGAAACACTGATGTCCGTGGCGCCGGCTGCTTGCCGCGGCCTGCCGCGCGTGGTGCTGCTGACCCCTGGCGCCTATAACAGCGCCTATTACGAACATTGCTTCCTGGCCGATGAAATGGGCGTTGAAGTGGTGGAGGGCCAGGATTTATTCGTTGAAGACCGCGTGGTTTTCATGCGCACCACTGCGGGGCCTCAGCGCGTGGATGTGATCTATCGTCGCATTGATGATGATTATCTGGACCCGGCGGTGTTTCGCGCCGATTCAATGCTGGGCGTGCGCGGGCTGATGGAAGCCTATCGCGCTGGCAATGTCGCACTTGCCAATGCGCCGGGTGGCGGCATTGCAGATGACAAGGCGGTTTATCCTTACGTGCCGGAAATGGTGCGGTTCTACCTTGGCGAAGAACCCATCCTGGCCAATGTGCCGACCTATCTGTGCGAAAGGCCGGATGATTGCGCCTATGTGCTGGAACATTTGCACGAATTGGTGGTGAAA
>JADCFX010000023.1 GCA_020249285.1 Roseomonas sp.
CCTGCGAAAGGCCGCAGAACGATCCGTCGAAACAACATGGCGCCGCATCGGTACATTGCTCAATGCATTCCCACCACATGAATGCGCCAACTACCTCAGAAATTCAGGCTATGGTGCAACGTAATGTCATCAAACTCTAGGCTACCAGAACAGGGGTGAAAGCGTTCAGCGCCCCGGTACGGGCGCCGGCGCATTTGCCGGCCGCTCGGTCCCGATGGTTTCTCCCTGGCGCGCGGTCCATTGCCCGGCGCCTTCCAATTGCCGCCCGGTCCATTGCAGCGCGCGCCCGAAGGCCGAGGTGGTTTCCTCTGCCGCGCGACCCATGACGGCACCGGCGCGTTCCGAAAGGTTCCGTTCCTGGTGAACGGGCACGGCATCCTGGGCGGCGGATGGCGGCGCGGCTACAGCCACGGCACTTCCGGCGTAAAGCGCGCAGAGGACCAGGAAAAAGCGCATCATCGTTGGATCTTCCCTGTCAGATACGTACACATCATTGATATGGGAAGGCGCAAGCGCAGCGCCAAGAGCATCATCCCAAAACCAGCATCACCCAAAAAGGTAGCGTGATGATGGAAGCGATGTGCTCCGTGGTGGTGATCGCGGCCATCAGCTTGGCATCGCCGCCCATCGCGCGCGCCATGACATAGGAAGTGGCCGCCGTTGGCAGCGCCATGAAGATCACCGCCGCCGCCAGGGGCAAGGGCGGCAGGCCGGCGAATGTCCCCAAACCATAGGTAATGGCCGGCATGCCGATCAGTTTCAGAACACCCGTCAGCGCCTGGGTTGGTACGCGGTCAGTAAAACTCTCCCAGGATAGCGCCGCGCCAACGCAAAGCAGGCCAAGGGCCACCGATGCGCGTCCGAGCGTTTGAATGGTGGGCTTTATGCCTGGCGGAAAGCCACCCAGCGCCGCGATGGTAAAGCCCAGGATGCAGGCGATGATCAGCGGGTTCAGGATCAATTGTCGCAGGATCACCAACGGCTTTGGCCGACCCCGGCTGCCATCCATGGCAAAGGCCAGTGTTGTGACGCTCTGCACAAAAGGCACGATGATGCCGGTGGCCACCGCGCCAAAGCTGATGCCCTCTGCGCCGAAAATCGCGCCTACAATGGCGAAGCCCATGAGGTTATTGAAGCGAATGCCGCCCTGCAGGACCGAGGTCATGGCCGCATGCCCATGCCCCATGAAGCGCGCCAGCAGCACGGAAATCAGCGTGCCGGTGGCAAGTGCGCCCCAAATGGTGAAGGCCATGGCGCCCAGCGGCAGGCTGGCGGGGTCAAGCGCTGCCAAAGCGGAAAGGATCAGGCTCGGCAACAGCACCCAATAGATCAGCTTTTCCATGCCGGCCCAAACCGCATCCAAAGGCAGCAACACGCGCCGCAGCAAAGCGCCCAAGCCAAGCAGCGCGAAAGCCGGCACAAAGGCATCCAGCCATAGGTTCATGCGCTTTGTTCAGCCCCCGCCGCTGGTGGGCGCGGTCCAGGGCGGCGGGTTGGGCGCGCGCGCAATGGCCGCCATGCAAGCCGATTCCGTCAGGCGCCGCGCGCCATGGGCCCGGGCCGCGGCATGGGCCAGCACCAGCCGCGCATCTTCAGGGTAGAAAACAAGATCAAGCCGGCAATCCGGCGCCTGATACAGCCAGATTTCGGCATTGCCTTCACGCCGACGGAGCGTCGGTTCACCGAGGGCCGAGATGACGGCCTCAGGGTCGCGGCCTTGCAAGGTGATGGCGGCGGCGGGGGGGCTGACCCCTTGACGCCGGGGCGTGCTGGCGCTGGGGGGTGGCGGCAGGGCAAGGCTTTGAACAAAGGGCTCTGCTTCAGCCGCCGGCGGCGCGCCAATCGCTGCCAAGCTTGCTTTGGTGTCGCGTAGCGCCTGTTCCAGACCTGAAGTGGCGCCCTCAGCCTCGGCCTCGCGGCAGCCAGGACTGAACAGCAGCGCCATCAGCGCCAACCCAGCGGCGCATATCGGTCCTGTAAGAAAAATGCGCGCCGAAAAGGGACGCCGTGCTGGCGACCTTTTCGGCGACATTGCACGACGCACCGGGCGCCGAATTACGAGTCGCTTGACCCAACCACACGCACAGGCGCCGCCACGGCCATAGGGCTGCTGGCCGGTGCATCGGTGATCATTTCCATGCGCCCGGTAAGCTGACCGCCATCTTCCACGGAAAGGCGGCGCGACCGCGCCACACCGAGGACCCTGCCCGTGGCGCGGATGATCAGATTGCCTGTAGCGGTCAAGGTGCCATCGAAAACGCCGGCAATATCGGCATCTTCCACCTGCACTTCACCCTTGAAAACGCCGGAATGGCTGATGTCCAATTCCTGGCACTGCAAAAACTGGCTTTCCATGGTGCCATCGATGACGATGCGGTCAGCTTCCGTCACGCTGCCCTGGATGCTGATGCCCTTGCCCAATTGCAGGACGCGCTTTTCACCAGCTTCGGCCCGTCCAGTGGGGAGGCCGGCGGTGGGGGCGGAAGGGCGTGCAGCGGGGGATGGCGCGTTGCCCGGCTTGGCGGGCGCCGCGGTGGCACTGGCCACGGGCGGTACCATGGCAGCCGGGCGGAAGGGCGGCACGGCCAGGTCCGGATCGCGCGCCGTTGGCACGCTGGTTGGTTGCTGTGCTGGTGGAGTGGTGGCTTCATCCTTACGGCGGAACAGCGACATCTTGGCCCCCTTTGGTGATTCGCATTGACGATAAAGTTGGCTAGCATGCGACTCTGGCGCACCACAACGGGCGAAAACAGGTTATCCCCCGTTTTCTGGTGATGCGCTGGGAAATCTATCAAAACCACTCAAACCACGAATCAACAAATGCGTCGCTGCGGCAATACCGATGATCGGCACGAACAGATTGAGCGCCGGCACCATCGCCATCAGCGCAAGAGCCAGGCCAAGCAACCAGCCCTGCCAACGCAGGCGCTGCCAGGCGATGCGTGAATGCGCGAGATTCATCCGGCGCAGCGACACTTCCCGGAGCAATCCCGCCCCCAGCGCATGGGCGGCAATCAGCAGCGCGATCAGCGCCCCAAAAATCGGGATGAAGAACAGCGGCAACAACAGGATTTGCAGCGCCAGCAGTTTCACGCCGAACCAAAGGCCGGAACCCGCCTGCGCCATCACGGAAGCCCCGGCGGGTGCCGCAAGACCAGGATAATGGCGCCGCTCTACCGCGCCCGCCACGCTATCGGTGAATTGCGCCGCAATGCCGAGTGCGACGGGCAGAAACAGCCACCAGCCCAGGAAAACCCCAGCCGCCGCGCCGCCCGCCTGGGTGATCCAGGCAAGCCATTCCGGCCCGCCCGCAGCCGCCCAACCCGCCAGCCAGGCTGCCAAACCGATCAGCCCCAGCACCGCCAAAGCCGCGCCCAGCACGCCCAGGATCAGCGGGCGGCGAAAGGCTGGATCGCCTAATTGTCGGAAAGCCAGGAAAAGCGCTTGGGGCATGGTGGACGCCACCCTCGCCCAAGGCTAATCCCGGCGCAATCTTTCTTGGAGCCCGCCCATGACCCCCCCCAGCCTTGATATTCTTGGCATCGGCAATGCCATTGTGGATGTGCTGGCCCGTGCCGAGGATGCCTTCCTGGCCGAACATGGCATGGCCAAGGGCGGCATGGCGCTGATCAGCACCGACCAGGCGGAGGCGATTTACGCCGCCATGGGGCCGGGCATTGAAAGCAGCGGCGGTTCGGCGGCCAATACCTGCGCGGTGGCAGCCGGGCTTGGCGCGAAGGTCGGCTACCTTGGCAAGGTTGCCGATGATGGCCTCGGCCAAGTGTTCCGCCACGACATCACCGCTGCCGGCGTCCATTTCCCAACCCCGCCCTTGGCCGGCGGCGCCCCCACCGCGCGCTGCCTGATCCTGGTGTCGCCAGATGGCCAGCGCACCATGAACACCTTCCTGGGCGCCTGCGTGACCTTTGGTGAGGCCGATCTGGACCAAGCCGCCATTGCCAGCGCGCGGATTGTCTATCTTGAGGGCTATCTGTTCGACCCACCGGCGGCCCAGGCCGCCTTCCGCGCTGCCGCCCTAATCGCCCATCAGGCCGGGCGGCAAGTGGCAATTACGCTATCTGACCCCTTCTGCGTGGACCGCCACCGCGCGGCCTTCCGCGCCTTCATCAAGGAAGAAGCCGATATCGTCTTCGCCAATGAAGCCGAGATTTGCGCCCTGTATGAAACCGATGATTTCGATGCCGCGGCCAAGGCCGTGCGGGCCGAAGTGGCCATTGCCGCGCTCACCCGCAGCGAAAAGGGCAGCCTGATCATCGCGGGCAGCGAGACCCATGCGGTCCGCGCCGAGCCCACCAAGCTGGTGGATAGCACCGGCGCCGGTGATGCCTATGCCGCCGGCTTCATGGCGGCGCTGACCCGTGGCTTGCCTCTGCCGGAATGCGGCCGCTGGGGCAGCATTGCCGCCGCCGAGGTTATCTCTCATTTCGGCGCCCGCCCCCAGGCCGATCTGGCGGCGCTGGTCGGGGCCAAATCGGGCGGGGCGGCGGCGTAAGATAGCCGCCAAGCTGTCACACGCTTTTCTCTGGCTTTTTCCGGCGCGACCCCCTATCTCCCCGCCATAACGAAACGCCTGGATGGAAACCATCGCTCGCCCCCAAGCCTTGGGAGTCGGGCAGGTGGCGTTTTGCCAGGCTCCTTTCCAGGTGTTCCATGCAGATTCGTAACGTCGCCATCATTGCTCACGTTGACCACGGCAAGACCACGCTGGTGGACAAGCTATTGAGCCAGGCCGGCGCCTTCCGCGCCAATCAGCAGGTCGCCGAACGCGCGCTTGACCGCAATGATCTGGAACGCGAACGCGGCATCACGATCCTCGCCAAATCCACCGCCGTGGAATGGAAAGGCGTGAAGATCAACATTGTGGACACGCCCGGCCACGCCGATTTCGGCGGTGAGGTGGAACGCATCCTGTCCATGGTGGATGGCGCCATTGTGTTGTGCGACGCCGCCGAAGGCCCGCTGCCGCAGACCAAGTTTGTGCTCACCAAGGCGCTCGCGCGCGGGCTGAAGCCGATTGTGGTCATCAATAAGGTGGACCGCCAGGATGCCCGCCCGGATGAAGTGCATAATGAGGTGTTCGACCTTTTCGCTGCCCTGGGTGCGAGCGATGAGCAGCTTGATTTCCACACGCTTTTCGCTTCTGGCCGGCAGGGCTGGGCGGATCTGGAACTGAATGGCGCGCGAAAGGATCTCTCGCCGCTGTTTGACCTGATCCTGTCCCATGTGCCGGCGCCGAAGGTTGATCTTGAAAAACCCTTCGCGATGAATGCCACCATCCTGGAAAGCGACAATTTCCTCGGCCGCATCCTGACCGGGCGCGTGGAACAAGGTGTTGCGCGCCTCAATATGCCGGTGCGTGTGCTGCGCCAGGATGGTTCGGTGGTGGAAAGCGGGCGGCTGACCAAGCTCATGACCTTCTCGGGCCTTGAGCGTGTGCCGGTGGATGAGGTGCGCGCGGGCGATATCATCGCCATCGCCGGGCTTTCGGATGCGACGATCCCCGATACCATCGCCTCACCCGAAGTGACGGAACCGCTGCCGGCGCTGCCGGTGGACCCGCCGACACTGGCGATGACCTTCCGCATCAATGATGGGCCGCTTGGCGGGCGTGAGGGCAAGAAGGTCAC
>JADCFX010000024.1 GCA_020249285.1 Roseomonas sp.
TCGCCCCTTCAGGGCGTAGCAGCATCTTTAACGCCTGGTTGCGCTTTGTAGGCCAGAGATCATCATTCATGGCCCTGGCTTGGGCGGGTTGCGTGGTCACTTGGGCCTCCGTCTGGGTTTGACGGAAGCAGAGTTACTTCAAGCGTAAGAAACTTGCAAGGGGAAAATTACGTCACGTGTAATTATTGCTGGCGGCGACGTGCATCATCCAAGGTTTGGCCGATCGCCAGCCACTGCTTCCTGTCCGATTCGGGCAGGTTCGAGATCAGGTTCAGCGCTTTTTTGGCGTCTTCGGCCAGGTGGCGATGGGTTGGCGCGAAGGTCAGCTCGCCCACCTGCTCTGCGCCGTAGATTTCGGCCAATTTGAAAAGGTTTTCTACCGTCACGGGCGCCTTCCCGGTTTCCCATCGGTGAATGGTAACGTCTGAAACTAGAAATGTGTTCGCCACTTGTTCTTGTGTCAAGCCTGCAAAATCGCGCCAAGCAGCTAAATGTGCGAAATGATGCGGCTCGTCTGGCGGTACAGGGACGGGTGGGGGTTTGCGGATTCGGGCCATACGCCCTGCGTAATCAGCCAGCGATGGGTAAGCCATGACACCTCCCGTAAATCTGAAAATTCTTTCTTGACGGGTAAGTTACTTCTGGCGTAGGAATGCGCCTATGAACCTTTCCGATTATCTTGACCAAGCAGGTCGCGGCGCCATGACGCGCATGGCTAAGGAGGTCGGCGTTTCCGTGGTCACAGTGCTGCGCTGGCGGCGTGGTGAAGCGGCCCCTAGCTGGGATCGCATCCCGGCGATCGAGCGCGCGACTGGTAACGCGGTGACGGCGGCGGACTTCGTGCCACGCACGAATGAGGCCGCTTGATGTCATTGCGTCCGCGCTCGCTCCAAAACACGCCGGCGCGCTGCGGCGCATTGTTCGGCGTCAGCACGGGTAGCGCTGGCGCGGCCCAGGTTCCATTCCGGATCATCTGGCACGGCGGTGACACTGCTGCGGTAGCGTTGAAGCGTCGCGCTGCTGACGCCGCCGCAGCCTTCGGCCAGCCCGCCCATGAAGGTGGCGCTGTTCATGCTGAACTGCCGGTTGGATGTGGGCGCACTCGCGGCGGATGGCTGTCTTTCCTGATTTTCCAGCCGGCGCAGATCATAGCACTGGTTTCGCAGTATGCCCGCCTGCGCTCCGGCGGCAAGGCCACTATAGATGCTTGCCGTGGCAAGTTGCGCTTCATAGTCGCAGCGGGCTTTCTGCGCTGGCGAAAGCCCAGCGGTTGGGTCCGGCAGGTTGCACCCCATCAGGGCAAGCCCCAGCGCGGCGGCGGTAATTGGTTTCGGCATCGCGTCATTTTCCTTCTTTGCCGGAATATGGCGAAGGCTTTCGCGTTTGTCATGCGGAATGGTTCCGCGATGGGGGCGCGCTGATGCACCTGACCACGGATGAAGAACGTCGCGCGCTGAAAACCGGGTTTCGGGTGCTGGTGCAGCATGCGGGCGGGCTGGAAGCGGCGGCGGCGGCATCGCGGCTGAACAAGACTCATCTGGCCGCAAGCTATGATCAGGTAGCGAAAGATCGCTTCCCTCCGCTGGATGTTGTGGCGGATTTGGAACGCGCGGCGGGTGTGCCTGTGGTCACGAAGCTGCTGGCCGCGATGCACGGCCTGGCGCTGGTGCATGTGGAACCCATCGGCGGCTGCGCCATCAGCGCCATCGCCGCAGTCGGGCAGAATTCCAGTGATGTTTTCGCGGCCTTCGTGCGCGCGGTTTCGGATGGCGTGATCACGGAAGCTGAACGCGCCGATCTGCGGCAGAAGATGTTGGATTTGGTTGCCGTCGCCACAGAAGCAGCGGCGATTTTGGAGGGGGTGAAGAAATGAAGGGTCAGTATGGAGCGCTCATTCGTGCGTCCCTGTGGCGCGTTTTGGCCGGGGTGTTGTGGGCGCCTGGCGATTGGTTGTGCCGGCTGGGTGATCGGGCGGCGCGCCGCGCGAAGCGAATCGTTGATGATCGGTGCCTTCCGCGATGAGCGCTGATCCTGGCCCATGGGGCAAGCCCGGGATGATTGATCGGCTGCGCGAATTACATGCGCGCGGCGATAGCTTCACGAAAATCGCGGATGCACTTGGTGTTTCCAAGAATTCCGTTGTTGGCAAGGTGCATCGGTTGGATTTGCCGCCCCGGCCTCTGCCGGTGGCGCTTGAAGGTGTGAAGAATAAGCCGCGTGCCGCCTACACGCGGCTTAGGGCGACGGGTGTTAGGGGGTTCCAGGTGGCGCCCGTCGCCCACCACAACTTGGCTGAGGCTTCGGCCCAGCCCGGGCCGCGCGCGGCGGCTGCTACCGCGCATGTGTCTGTCCTTCCTCTTGCAAACTCTGCGGCCGGGGCTTCAAAATCTCGGCCGCAGCTTTTTCCAGCGCGGGGCTGTCAGTTTCCCATGTGGGGCGACAAGGAAAGGCTGTTCGGGGAAGAACCGCGCTTTTGCGATGCGCCGGCGCGGCGGAATGAAGAAGGGCGGCAGGATAGTGCTTACTGCCCAGCGCATCACGCGCGCTGCTTCAGCAAGCGCGGGGTGGTGGAAGATGAAGTGCCTGCCAGGCCGAAGCATCGCGCATGGCAGGGCCCCCGGCGCGTGGAAGGTTTGCTGCCTATGTCTGAGGGGGTGGAACTCGCGCGGGTTAGCCTCGCGGGGCGGCGGCTGCGCGAGGCGCTGGCCCGCCAAGGGCTGACGCCTGATGAGGAAAGGCAGGTGTTGGCTGCGCTGCTTGCACACAAAACCATTGCCGGGCGGCGGCAGGATCAATGGGCGGAAGCGGGGAAGGGCACGCTCGATCTGGTTTACGGCTACATCCTGGCCGCAACCGCGCGCCAGA
>JADCFX010000025.1 GCA_020249285.1 Roseomonas sp.
GATCCGTCGAAACAACATGGCGCCGCATCGGTACATTGCTCAATGCATTCCCACCACATGAATGCGCCAACTACCTCAGAAATTCAGGCTATGGTGCAACGTAATGTCATCAAACTCTAATCCCTCGGCCCAGGCGCCAGCACTTCCCGCTTACCCACATGGTTCGCCGCCCCCACCACGCCATCCTTTTCCATCTGCTCAATCAGTTTCGCCGCGCGATTATAGCCAATGTTCAAATGCCGCTGCACGAAGCTGGTGCTGGCTTTTCCTTCGCGCGTTACCAGCGCCACCGCCTGATCATACAGCGATGCCTCGGCATCCGTATTGCCGCCCAGCATGCCAAGCATGGCAACGGAATCACCCTCATCCTCCGTTTCGGTTACTTCATCAACATAAGCGGGCTCGCCCTGGGCGCGGAGGAATTCAACAATCCGCTCCACCTCAGTGTCTGACACAAAGGGCCCATGCACGCGCGCGATGCGCCCGCCGCCTGGCATATGCAGCATGTCACCCTGGCCGAGCAATTGTTCCGCGCCCTGTTCGCCAAGGATGGTGCGGCTATCAATCTTTGACGTCACCTGGAAGGAAATGCGCGTCGGGAAATTCGCCTTGATCGTGCCGGTGATCACATCCACCGAAGGCCGCTGCGTGGCCATGATCACGTGAATACCCGCGGCGCGCGCCATTTGCGCAAGGCGCTGCACCGCCGCTTCAATGTCCTTGCCGGCCACGATCATCAGATCGGCCATTTCATCAATCACCACCACAATCATGGGCAGCGCTTCCAGCGCCAGCGGCTGATCTTCAAAAACGGGCTTATTGGTTTCCGGATCAAAGCCGGTTTGCACGCGCCTGGTCAGAGTCTCATTGCGCTGGCGCGCTGCCGTTACTTTTTCGTTGTAGCCCGCGATATTGCGCACGCCCAATTGGCTCATCGCACGGTAGCGGCGTTCCATTTCGCGCACGGTCCATTTCAGCGCGCCAATCGCCTTGGGCGGTTCCGTCACCACCGGGGCCAGCAGATGCGGAATGCGGTCATAAACCGACAATTCCAACATCTTGGGGTCAATCATGATGAAGCGGCATTCATCGGGGCTGAAACGATACAGCAGGCTCAGGATCATGGTATTGATCCCGACCGATTTGCCCGAACCCGTGGTGCCGGCAATCAGCAAATGCGGCATGCGCGCCAAATCGGCGATCACCGGCGCGCCGCTAATATCCTTACCCAGCGCCAAAGGCAGCTTACCCGGGTGGCGATGCCAGCTTTCATCGCCGAACATTTCGGAAAGGAACACGGTCTCCCGCTTGGCATTGGGCATTTCAATGCCGATCACATTGCGCCCTGGCACGGTTGCGATGCGCACCGCAATCAGGCTCATGGACCGCGCGATATCATCAGCCAGGCCAATCACGCGCGCGGATTTGGTGCCGGGCGCGGGCTCCAATTCGTAAAGAGTCACAACCGGGCCGGGGCGGATTTCCACAATGCGCCCGCGCACGCCGTAATCTTCCAAAACGCTTTCCAAAAGCCGCGCATTGGCTTGGAGCGATTCCTCGGAAGGCCGGCCTACACGTTGCGCGGGGGCGGCGGTCAGCAGATCAAGCGGCGGCAGAGCCCAGGCGCCGTCTCCAAGATCAAGTGCCGGTTGCTGCGTTGGGCGGCGCGCGGGTTCCGGCTGCTTGCGCGGGCGCACTGGCGGGGCTTCGCGCCCGGCCTCGGGCGGTTCGGGACGGATCGGCATGGCCTCGGCCGCCGCATCGGCGGCGCGCAGCATGGGGCCCAAGGGCATTTCCGGTTCCTGGCGGCGGAACAGGCGGCCGGTGCGGGTTTTGAAGCGCGCGGCAAGGCGGGCGAAAAATCCGGGCTTCTTTGCTTCCGCTTCCTCAGCCGAGCGCAGCCTTTCCGCGCCGGCGCGCGCCGCATCCAAGGCGGCTTGGCTCGCGCCCAGCGCCGCGCGGCCCGCGCCGCGCCATTCGCCGAAGGTCAGGCCGCAGCCGATGAAGCCGGCGCCGACCGCACCAAAGACCAGTCCCGCCTTGGCCAGCAGCGCGCCATAGGGGCCGAAATTGCCGGAAAGCCAGGAAATTACGGCATCAGCCAAAAGCGGCCCCACCGCGCCGCTCGCACCGGCAAGGCTTGGTGCCTCTGACGGTAAGGGCGCCAGGCTCAGCGCCGCGGCGCCCAAGGGCAGGCCAAGGGCAAGGCCGATCAGCCGGAAAGGGATGAAGCCAAGGCCGCGTTGCGTCGCCAGCCGAAAGGCCCAGGCGAGCAGCGCCAGCACGGGCAGCGCCGCCGCATAGCCAAAGCCCTGCAACAGGATATCCGCCACCACCGCCCCCACCGGCCCGGCAAGGTTACTCACAGGCCGCGCGGTTGCCGTATTCAACGAAGGATCGGCGGGGTCATAGCTCAGCAGCGCCGCAGCCAGCCCAAGTGCCGCAATTGCAGCCAGCAGGCCGCATAATTCCATCAGCCGCCGGCTCAGCAGCGCGCGCAGATCGGCCGAGGCAAAGCGCCGCCTGACGGCGCCCGGTTCGGCGGAGGGCCTGGAATCGGCCGGGATAAAAAGGCGAGGCATCAAGGCAACGCTTCACAGTGATTCAGAACTCTATGCTGGAACCCGTTCTTTGCCCAGGTTTTTCTTATGCTTGTCCCGGCGCGGATTCAGGGCGACTCGTTGCTGTTGCAGCAGAGTCACGCTTTGGGGCCGGGCGGCGTGCCCCATCGCGGCCTCCACCCGCTTCATGCCAAGATGCTCGCCACATCAAGGGGGAATGTCCCATGCCAGACAACGGCGCCCAAAAACACTCACGCAGCTACCTGCTGGCGGTGGAGGATCAGGAATTCCTGCTCCGCGACGAAATGCGCCCTTTCCGCTTCGGCATGGAATACGCCAAGGCGGAATATGAGCTGCGCGATTGGGGGGTGCGTTCCACCGTGGTGGTGTTTGGCTCCGCCCGCACCCCAAGTGCGGAGGAAGCCACGGCCCAGGCGAAGAAAGCGCGCGGCGCGGCGGAAAAGCGCGCCGCGCAAAAGGCGCTTTATCAGTCCCGTTTTTATGAGGATGCGCGCGCTTTCGCCCGCATTGTTTCCATGCGCGGCGGCGCGCTCGCCGCATCGGGCGCGGCGCGCGATAATGTGATTGCAACGGGCGGCGGGCCGGGGATCATGGAAGCGGCCAATCGTGGCGCGTCAGAATGCGGCGCGCCTTCCATTGGCTTCAACATCACCCTGCCGCATGAACAGGCGCCCAATCCCTGGTCCACGCCGGCGCTGACCTTTCGCTTCCATTACTTCGCCATGCGCAAGATGCATTTGGCCATGCGCGCCAATGCACTCGCAGTTTTTCCAGGTGGCTTCGGGACTTTTGATGAATTGTTCGAAGTGCTGACGCTGGTACAATCGAAAAAAATGCGCCCGGTGCCGATTGTGCTTTTTGGGCGCGATTACTGGACCAAGGTGGTGAATTTTGCCGCCCTCGCCGAAGAAGGCATGATCAGCGAGGCGGATTTGAAGCTGTTTGAAATTGTTGACAATCCCGAAGAAGGCTGGGCGAGCCTGATCCGGCGCGGGCTATCGCCAGAAGCGGCGCCGCCCTTGAAGCTCAGCCTGCCGCCGGTGGCAGGCAGGAAGCGGCCAGCAGCGCGAAAGCCGCGGCGCGATGGCTGATGCGGTGCTTTGCGGCAGGGTCCATTTCACCGAAGGTTTCATGCAAGCCTGAAGGGACAAACATTGGGTCATAGCCAAAGCCATGGGCGCCGCGCGGTGGCCAGACCCAAGCGCCTTCTGCCTTGCCCTCAAAGCCTTCCTCATGCCCATCGGGCCAGGCGAGCACCAAAGCGCAGGTGAACCAGGTCGCGCGGTCCGTGGCATTCTTGGCCAGGTCATGCACCTTGCCCATGGCCCAAGCATAATCCCGCCCACCTTCCGGGCGCATGGCCCAATCGGCGGTATAAACCCCAGGCGCGCCATCCAGCGCCGCCACGGAAAATCCTGAATCATCGGAAAGGGCCGGCATGCCCGAAGCGCGCGCCGCCGCATGCGCTTTGATGCGCGCATTGCCGAGGAAACTCGTCTCCGTTTCCTCCGGCTCAGGCAGGCCAAGCGCGCCGGCGCTGGTCACCTCAATGCCATGCGGCACGAGCAATGCCGCCACTTCACGCAGCTTCCCGGCATTGTGGGAGGCGATGACAATCTTCTCGCCGCGTTGCAGGCGCCGATGCGCCATCACTTATCCACCGCAAGGCGCTGCTTGGCGAAAAGCGCTGCCGTGCCTTCGCGCGCATGGCCCATCAGCGCGTTCAAATCCGCTTCGGTGAAGGGCGCGCCTTCCGCCGTGCCTTGGATTTCCACAATGCCGCCGGATGCTGTCAGGACGAAATTCGCATCCGCATCCGCCTTGCTGTCCTCATCATAATCAAGGTCGAGCACGGGCATGCCCTGATAAATGCCGCAGGAAATCGCCGCCACCTGATCCTTGAGCGGATTGCGCGTGATGATGTTCATGCGCTTGCAATGTTCAAACGCCAGATGCAGCGCAACCCAGGCGCCGGTGATGGAAGCGCAGCGCGTGCCGCCATCGGCGGTCAGCACATCGCAATCCAAGGTGATGGTCATTTCCCCCATCGCCTTCAAATCCGTGACGGCGCGCAAGCTGCGCCCAATCAGGCGCTGGATTTCCTGCGTGCGGCCAGATTGCTTGCCGCGCGCGGCTTCCCGGTCACTACGCGTATGGGTGGCGCGCGGCAGCATGCCGTATTCGGCGGTCACCCAGCCCTGGCCCTGGCCGCGCAGGAAGGGCGGGACCTTGCCTTCCACGCTTGCGGTGCACAGCACCTCGGTCAGGCCCATGCGAATAACGCAGGAGCCTTCCGCATGGCGGGCGACGCCTGGCTGGATGGAAACGGTGCGAAGCGCCCCGGGGGCGCGGCCTGAGGGTCTGTTCATGGGCGCGCGGTTAGCACAAGCGCTGGGGTCGCGCTAACCCGTTGACGCGCCCGGCCCAGGCCCCATACTCGGCCCATGACAAATCGGGACCACAACCCGTGACCCATACGCCCGCGATGCTGACGCCGGGGCTGCCCTCCGCTGCCGGGCTGGATAGCCGTTCGGCGCAGATCCTCCGCGAATTGGTGGAAACCTATGTCGCGACGGGGGAGCCCGTGGGGTCGCGCACCCTGTCCCGCCGGCTGCCGCTGGGGCTTTCGCCTG
Source organism: Roseomonas sp. (assembly GCA_020249285.1). Classification (GTDB taxonomy): domain Bacteria; phylum Pseudomonadota; class Alphaproteobacteria; order Acetobacterales; family Acetobacteraceae; genus Neoroseomonas. The sequence continues at coordinate 5,216 of JADCFX010000025.1, forward strand.
CCACCATCCGCAACGCCATGGCCGATCTGGAAGATGCGGGCCTCCTTTACGCGCCGCATACCTCGGCGGGGCGCCTGCCGACCGAAAGGGGGCTTCGGCTTTTCGTGGATGGGCTGCTGGAATTTGGCGCTTTGGGTGAGGAAGACCGGGATGCGATTGCGGCGCGCTGCGCGGCATCCGGGCGGTCCTTGGAGGAAACGCTGGCTGAGGCCGGGCTGATGCTCTCGGGTCTTGCGGGTGCTGCTGGGCTGGTGGTGGCGCCGAAAACAGAAAACCCAGTGCGCCATATTGAATTTGTGGCACTTGGTCCCGGCCGGGCTTTGGTGGTGCTGGTGCATGAAGGCGGGCAGGTGGAAAACCGCGTCATAGAAGTGCCGGCGGGGCTGCCACCTTCCGCGCTGACGCAGGCATCCAATTATCTAAATGCGCGGCTTGCGGGTCGCACTTTGGAAGAAACCCGTACCAAAGTGTCCGAGGAAATCGCCGCGGATCGCACCGCTTTGGATGTGCTGACGCAGCAAGTGATCTCGGCTGGGCTGGCCACCTGGGCGGGTGGCGGGGGTGGGTCGCTTATTCTGCGCGGCCAATCGCGGCTTTTGCAGAACCTTGATCAGGCGGCGCAGGTGCAGGAAATCCAGCGATTATTCGAAAGGCTGGAAGCGCAGGAAACCATGCTGCGCCTGTTGGAATTGGCGCAGCGCGGTGAAGGCGTGCAGATTTTTATCGGCGCCGAAAGCGGTTTGTTCGATAGCGCGGGACTTTCCGTAGTAGTGGCACCCTTCCGCAATGGGCAGGAAAAGATCGTGGGCGCCATTGGTGTGATCGGGCCGACGCGCATCAATTACGGGCGCGTGATCCCGGTGGTGGATTACACGGCGCGCGTGATTGGAAGATTGCTCGGCTGATCGCCTCAGCCGGTTTTGTTTTCTCGAGCCAGGAACTCAACATGCGTATCGCTTCCATTCGCCAGGGTGTTGTGCCCATCAGCAGCGCCATCGCCAATGCCTATATTGATTTTTCGAAAATGACGGCGAGTGTGGTTGCCATCACGGTGGAAGATGGTGCCGGCAAAAAGGCGACGGGCTATGGCTTCAATTCCAATGGCCGTTATGCGCAGCCCGGTTTGCTTGCGGAACGCTTCATCCCAAGGCTGCAAGCGGCGACCGAGGCGGAACTGTCGCGGGGCGAAGGCGGGTTGAGCCCCGCCGGCGCCTGGGCCGCCATGATGCGCAATGAGAAGCCGGGCGGGCATGGGGATCGTTCCGTCGCGGTTGGCGTTTTGGATATGGCGCTTTGGGATGCGGCAGCGAAGCTGGAAGGCGTGCCGCTGTGGCGCTTGCTTGCCGATCGTTTCCGGGGTGGCCAGGCGGATGACAGCGCCTGGGTCTATGCCGCGGGTGGTTATTACTACCCCGGCAAGGGCGTGGATGCTTTGGTTGAGGAAATGAAGCGCTACCTCGGCATGGGTTATACCACGGTTAAGATGAAGATCGGTGGCGCACCGGGCACCCCCATGAAGGAAGCCTTGGCGGAAGATTTGGCGCGCATCGAAGCGGTAGTGAAGCTGCTGGGCGGTGATGGATCTCGGCTGGCCGTGGATGTGAATGGGCGCTTTGGTTTGCATGCGGCACTCACCTATGGCGCGGCGCTGCAACCCTTCGGGCTGCGCTGGTATGAAGAACCGCTGGACCCGCTGGATTATGCAACCCATGCCGCCTTGGCCGAACAATATATGCCGCCGATTGCCACAGGCGAGAATCTGTTTTCCATGCTGGATGCGCGCAATCTGATTCGCCATGGTGGGCTCCGCCCGGATCGCGATATTCTGCAATTCGATCCAGCGCTTTCTTATGGCTTGGTGGAATACCTCCGCACGCTGGAGATGTTGGCGCGGCACGGCTGGTCACCGCGGCGTTGCGTGCCGCATGGCGGGCATCAATTCGCGTTGAATATCGCGGTCGGCCTCGGGCTTGGCGGGAATGAAAGCTACCCGGAGGTTTTCGCGCCCTTCGGTGGTTTCGCCGATAGCACGCCAGTGGTAGATGGGCGGATCAAGATGCCCGATATTCCTGGGATTGGGTTTGAGGCGAAATCGGCGCTTTGGGCTGTTTTGAAGGATCTTTGAAGCCATGAAAGCCTTCTTCCACCTGCTGCTGGCGGCAGCGTTTTGGTTCGCAACGCATAACGGGCTCGCCAGCGGCCTGATGCGGGCCAGGCTGGTCGCTGGCCTTGGCGCGAATGGCTTTCGCATTTTCTATTCCATCCTGTCGGTGGTTGCCTTGGTGCTGCTCGCGCGCGCCTCGGGCGCGGCGGAAACCCTGCCTCTTTGGGCGGCACCGTCTTGGCTGCGCCTGATCCTGGCGCTGATCATGCTGCCCGCCTTTCTGTTCTTCGCCGGCGGGCTTTTGCGCAACCCAACGGCGGTAGGCGGCGAAGGCTTGGCCGGGCAGCAGGCGCGCGGCATTCAACGCATCACGCGCCACCCCATGCTGTGGTCCTTCGCGCTTTGGGCTTTGGTGCATGTGCTCGGCAATGGCGATCTGGCGAGTGTGATCTTCTTCGGCACCTTCGCCATCAGCGCTTTCATCGGCATGCCTTCCATTGATCGCAAGCTGGCGGCACGCGACCCGGCGGCGGCGGCGAAGCTATGCGCCGAGACCTCCATCCTGCCATTTGGCGCCATATTGGCCGGGCGCAATCGGCTGGTACTGGCGGAAATCGGCTGGCTCGCGCCAGCGCTTGGGCTGATCGGCTGGGCTGTGACGCTGCATTTCCATGCGCGTTTCTTCGGTGTGCCGGCGCTGTTGCCCTTCTGATCCGCGCTTGCGTGCTGGGCACCACGGGGGGTATTTCGGCCAGCATAGGTTGAGGAGTTGTTCCGCATGCAAGCCGCCGCCCCGCCGCGCCCCGTGATGCTGGTCATTCTGGATGGCTGGGGCTGGCGGGAGGAAGTTGCCGATAACGCCGTGCGCCAAGCCAAGACGCCAAGCTTTGATTCGCTTTGGGCTTCCTGCCCACATGCTTTCCTGAAGACCTCGGGCCTCGATGTTGGCCTGCCGGAAGGGCAGATGGGCAATTCTGAGGTCGGGCACCTCAATATCGGCGCTGGGCGCGTGGTGATGCAGGATTTGCCGCGGATTGATGCTGCCATCGCCGATGGGTCCTTCGCGCAATTGCCGGCACTCACAGGGTTGATCGCGAAGCTGAAAGCCTCGGGCGGGACCTGCCATTTGGTGGGCTTGCTTTCCCCCGGTGGGGTGCATGCGCATCAGAACCAAGCGGTGGCGCTGGCGAAATTGCTGTCAGGTGCGGGCATACCGGTTTCCATCCATGGCTTTACCGATGGGCGGGATACGCCGCCGCGCGCGGCCCCCGAATATCTGAAGCGCTTCGAAGCCGATCTCGCAGGTGTTGCGGGTGTGCGCATTGCCACCATCATCGGGCGCTATTTTGCGATGGATCGGGACAAGCGCTGGGATCGCGTGGCGCAAGCCTATCAAGCGATGGTGGAAGCCAAGGGCGCATCCGCCCCAACCGCCGCTGCCGCCATCTCAGCCGCCCATGCCGCCGACAAGACCGATGAATTCATCCCGGCCAGCGTGATTGGTGATTATGCCGGGATCAAGGATGGCGATGGCATTCTCTGCTTCAATTTCCGCGCCGATCGCGCGCGGGAAATCCTGACAGCGCTGCTTGATCCTGGCTTTGATGGTTTTGCGCGCGCGCGCATGCCAAGCTTTGCTGCCGCTGTCGGCCTTACGGAATATAGCGATGCGCTGAATGCGCATCTCGCTACCGCCTTCGCGCCGCAATCCATGGTGGACAAGCTTGGCGAAGTTGTGGCGCGCGCGGGGCTCAAGCAGTTGCGCATGGCGGAGACGGAAAAATACCCCCATGTCACCTTCTTCCTGAATGGCGGCGAAGAAGCGGTTTATCCCGGCGAGGAACGCATCATGGTGCCGTCACCCAAGGATGTCGCGACCTATGATCTGAAGCCGGAAATGTCGGCGCCTGAGCTGACCAACAAAGCCGTGGCAGCGATCAACAGCCGCACCCATGATCTGATTGTGCTGAATTACGCCAATGCCGATATGGTGGGCCATACGGGCAGCCTTGCTGCTGCAACCCGCGCAGTTGAAGCGGTGGATACCGGGCTTGGGCGCATTGTCGCGGCGTTGCGTGACGTAGGCGGCTGCCTGCTGGTCACCGCCGATCATGGCAATGCCGAATTGATGAAAGACCCCGCAACCGGCGGGCCGCATACCGCACATACCACCAATGTGGTGCCGGTCATGCTGATGGGCGGCCCGCAAGGGGCGGCCATCAAGGATGGGCGGCTGGCGGATATTGCGCCGACCTTACTTGCGCTTCTTGGTCTGCCCCAGCCCGCTGCCATGACGGGGCATTCCCTGCTTGGATAAGGCGCGCGTCGCTTTAGCGCTTTTCCTGCTGGCGCTGCCCGGCCTTGCCCTTGCGCAGCCTTCGCGTGAGGCGCTGGAAGAAGCCCGCCGCGTTGGCGCCGCAAGCCGTGCCGCCGCCGAAGCCGCCGCACGCGAAGCCGAAGCGGCTGCGACTGAGGAAAGCGGCCTCGCGCGCCAGCGCGTTGCCATGGCAGCGCGGGTGCAGGAAGCCGAACGCATATTGGATGAGGCGCAGCAGCGCCAAGCTGCGGCGGCAGCGGCGGCGGCAAAGGCTTTTGCAGAAGCGGCCAACCGCGCCGCGGCCTTGGCGCCCATGATGCCGGCCATGCGTCGGCTCGCCATTTGGCCAACGGAAACCTTGCTCGCCCAACCCGCCGCGCCGGATGAAGCGCTGCGCGGGCTTTTGGTCTTGCAGGGCATGGCCCGCCAAATCCGCGCCGAGGCGGAGGATCTGCGCCTGGCCAATGCCGAAGCCGAACGCCGCGCGCGCATCGCCGCCGCGGAAGCAACCGTGGTGGCGGCGGCTGAGGCGGAGCTCCGCCAGGCAGCCACGGCATTGGATGAGGAAATCACTGAGACCCGGCTGCGCGAACGCGAAGCCCGCGCCACCCAAAGGGCCGAGGCTGCGCGCGCGCAGGAAGCACTCGCCCGCGCCAATGATCTCCAGGAAATGCTGACCGCCCTGGAACGCGAACAGGCGCGCCAGGCGGCGCTGGCAGCGGCGCGGGCGCGGCAGGAAGAACAAGCACGGGTGCGGGAAGAAGCGCGCCAACTGCGCCCGGCAACCCAGGTGGCGGCACCCCAACCCTCAGCGCCCCTGCCCGAATCGGCCCGCCCCACCCCGGTGCATGGGCGCGTCAGCATAGCCTTTGGTCAGCGCGGGGAAGCCGGGCCCGCGCGCGGGGTCAGTTTTGCGGCCGCGTCCGGGGCGCGGGTGGTCAGCCCCTGCGCGGGGCGCGCGGTTTTCGCCGGCCCCTTCCGGCGCTTTGGGCAGATTGTGATCCTGGAATGCGGCCCTGGGCTGCATTTGGTCCTGGCCGGGTTCGAGCAACTGGACACGGAAGCGGGTGCGGCGCTGCTGGCCGGCGAAGCGCTCGGCCGGCTGGGCGCCGGGCCGGATGGGCGTGCTGCGCTGTATGTTGAGCTGCGCCGCAATGGGCAGGTGGTGGACCCAATGCCCTGGCTTGGCGGGGCCGAATAGCCGCCTGTGTGATTTTTCGCGGGCAAAATGCGTTCTGCGCTCGCGCAAAGCCCTATGAACGCCTATCTTACGCGGGGGTGTTTCGGCTTAGGCCGAGTGATGAAAAGGATTGCGGCGCATGAAGCGCGGAATTTTGCGTTATGCGGGGATTGGCGCGGCCTTTGCCGCCGGCGTGGTGGTGGGCCCCATGGTCGCTGCCTGGGCACAGGAAGGCAGCCGGGCTGAGACCTATCGGCTGCTGAACCTGTTTGGCGATGTGTTCGAAAGGGTGCGCGCCGAATATGTGGAGCCGGTCAATGACCGGGACGCGATCGAAAACGCGATCCAGGGCATGCTGTCCAGCCTTGACCCGCATTCATCCTATTTGAACCAGCGCAGCTTCCGCGACATGCAAACCCAGACCCGCGGTGAATTCGGCGGGCTTGGGATCGAAGTGACGCAGGAAGGCGGCTATATCAAGGTGATCAGCCCAATTGATGAAACCCCTGCGGCGCGCGCTGGGGTCCGGCCGGGTGACTTCATCACGCATTTGAATGGCACTTCCGTGCAGGGCCTGACGCTGCAGGAGGCCGTGGAACAGATGCGCGGCCAGCGCAACACGCAGATAAGGCTCACCATTCGTCGCCAGGGCACGGAACGGCCGATTGAACTGACGCTGACGCGTGATGTCATTCGCCCGCAAGTGGTGCGCTTCCGGCTGGAAGATGGCAATCTGGGCTATGTGCGGATCACTTCCTTCAACGAACAGACGGAAGCGGGGCTGCGCCGGGCGGTGCAGCAATTGAAGCAGCAGGCGCAAGGCGGGCTTAAGGGATTGATCCTCGATTTGCGCAATAATCCGGGCGGGTTGCTTGATCAGGCCGTGCAGGTCACCGATGATTTCCTGACGCAGGGGGAAATTGTTTCCACCCGCGCGCGCCGGACGGAAGATGCGCAGCGCTGGAATGCCAAGGCGGGCGATATCGCGGATGGGCTGCCGATTGTGGTGCTGATCAATGGCGGCAGCGCGAGTGCGAGTGAAATCGTCGCTGGCGCTTTGCAGGATCATCGCCGCGCGGTGGTGGTTGGCGTGAAATCCTTCGGCAAGGGCAGCGTGCAAACCGTGATGCCCGTGCCCGGCCACGGCGCCATCCGGCTGACCACGGCGCGCTACTATACGCCATCGGGCCGGTCCATCCAGGGCACGGGGATTGAACCCGATATCGAAGTGCTGGCAACGCGGGAAGAAACCCGCGCCGCCCAGCAGCCTCGTGATAGGGAAGCGGATTTGCGCCGATCGCTGCGCAATGAAACCCAGGCGGAAACCCGCGCGCCGATCCCACCGCCGCCGCTTAATCTGCCGGCGGGCCTGGTGGAACGCGTGGCGCGCCAACCAGCGGAAGGCGCCCCGGCCTTTGATCCGACCAAGCCGGAAACGGATCATCAACTTCAACAGGCTTTAATGCTGTTGCGCGGCATGGCTTCGGCGCCACGCGGCGGGCAACGCTGAGGATGTGATGGCAGAAAGATTGCCGCGCCGGGTTATCGCCGGCTGGCGCGGGCTTGGCCTGTTCTGGGTGTTGGTGTTGCTGTTATTGGGCGGCGGCGCGCTTTTGCTTGATAACCTAGGCCCGCCCACGCCGCACGAAACCGTGGCTGAGGCTCCGCAAGCGCAGGAACCTTCGACATCGGTGCCTGCCGCAGAAGAAGCGGCCACGCCGCCAGCGCCCGTGGCCGAAACCCCGGTCCCGTCGCCAGCGACGCCTGAGCCTGCTCCAGCCCTGGCGCCAGCCCAGGCGGCGACACCAGTGCCGGCAGCCACGGACCCTCCGCCTTCAGCAGCCGAGGCATCCGCGCAAACGCCGGCCGCTCCGGCGCCGCCGCCGCTTGATGTGCCTGTCATGGCCCCCGATTTCCCCGCCGCACGGCCCATCCCCGCGCCTGATCCTGCCCTGCTGGAACAAGGGCGCTTTGGGGCACTGCCGCGCGTGGGGCCAGATGGCCGCACCTCCATCCGTGCCTATGCCGGGCAATTTGACCGGCAGGATACGCGCCCGCGTGTGGGCATTATCGTGGCCGATCTCGGCATTTCCAATGCGCAAACGGAAGACGCGATCCGCCGCCTGCCGCCTGCCGTGACCTTCGCCATTTCGCCCTATGCGCCGCGCGCGGCCCAGGTGGCGGAACGGCTGCGCGCCAAGGGGGCTGAAACGCTGATCGGCCTGCCGCTGGAACCTGCCGGCTATCCGTTGAATGACCCTGGCAATCGCGCCTTGCTGACGGGGCGGTCGGCGCCGGAAAACATGGCCAATCTGGAATGGGTTCTGTCGCGCTTCCCGGGTTATGTCGGCACCATCGGCGTGGTGGGCGGCATGCGCGGCGAACGCTTTGCCGCCATGGAGCAAAGCTATCTGGCGCTGCAGGAATCGCTCCGTAATCGTGGCCTGCTGTTTGTGGATGCCCGCCCGGGCGTTGCCGGGCCGGGCCGGGCCTGGGGCCGTTCAGTGGATGTGATCCTGGATGAACCGGCAACCCGCACCGAAATCGAACGGCGCCTTGGTGAGTTGGAGACGATTGCCAAGGCGCGCGGTTCCGCGCTTGGCCTCGCACATGCCGCGACACCGGTGGTGGTGGATCGGCTGGTGGCCTGGGCGGCAGGGCTTGAACGCCGCGGTTTGGCGCTGGCGCCCATTTCGGTGCTGATCCGCCGCCCGCCGGAGGCAGCGGAAACCCGCACGCAATGACACTACCCTATCGGGATAATGTCGGCGCGCTGTTGTTCAATGCGGTGGGCCAGGTGCTGGTGGCGCGGCGCGCTGATCTGCCCAATGCGGAAGGCGCGGCTGGCGGCTGGCAATTGCCCCAAGGCGGGATGGATGCGGGCGAGGACCCCGCCATCGCCATCTTCCGCGAATTGGAGGAGGAAATCGGCACCGCCAAGGCCGAGATCCTGGCCGAACATCCGCACTGGCTGTTCTACGATCTGCCGACGGAGTTGCTCGGCAAGGCGCTTGGCGGCAAGTATCGTGGGCAAAGGCAGAAATGGTTCGCGCTGCGCTTTTTGGGTGATGATTCCGACATCCGGCTTGATCTTGATCCGCACCCGGAATTCGATGCTTGGCGCTGGGCGCAGCTTGGCGAATTGCCGGCGCTGGCGGTGGCATTCAAACGCGCGATTTATGAGGATTTGGCGCGGGAATTCGCGCGGTTTGGGGCGTAAAATTTCGGCGTGCCCCTGCGCCGCCCATCACGCCCCAACCAGCCCGCGCTTGCGCAGCAACGCCTCCACCTGCGGCGGGCGGCCGCGAAAGGCAGTGTAAAGCGTCATGGGGTCCGCCGTATCGCCAGCCTCAAAAATGCTCTTGAGCCGCGCGGCGAGTTCGGGTTGGAAGGGATTGCCCGCTTCCTCAAAGGCTTGGAAGCCGTCGGCATCCAGTACTTCGGCCCAAAGATAGAAGTAGTACCCCGCCGCATAGCCATCGCCGGAGAACAAATGGCCGAAATGGATCGGACGGTGGCGCAGCGCCATGCCCTCAGGCATGCCGATCTCAGTCAGGAAGGCGGCTTCAAATTCTGCCAGACTCAGGTCTTCCGGCGCCGTATGCCGATGCAGTGCCAGGTCAATCAAGGCGCAAGACAGATACTCCACCATCGCGAAACCCTGCCCATCATTGCGCGCGGCCAGCACGCGGGCGAGCAGCGCCTCATCCAGGGCTTCGCCGGTTTCATGATGCCGCGCATGGGTTTGCAGTGTCTCCGGCAGGCTCAGCCAGTTTTCCATGACCTGAGATGGGAATTCGACAAAATCGCCAAGCACCGCCGTACCCGATTGTGATGGATAGCGCGCGCGGCTCATCAGCCCATGCAGCGCATGGCCGAATTCATGAAACAGCGTGCGCGCCTCATCAAAGGAAAGCAGCGTTGGCGTGGCGCGGGCCAGGTTATTGTTGTTGATGATGATGGGCGCGGTGCCATCGCCCAGGCCATCGGCCACGCGAAAGCTGCTCATCCAGGCGCCGGAGCGTTTGCCGGGGCGGGCGTAGTTATCAAGCAGCAATAGCCCGACATGCTTGCCCGCTTCATCAAGCGCTTCAAAGCCGCGCAGATCCGCATGGTAGCGCGGAATATCGGCGCGTTCTTCGAAGACAAGACCAAACAAGCGCCGTGCGGTATCAAAAAGGGCACGCAACATGGCTTCTAATTCAAAATGCGGCTTCAGCGCGGCGCCATCGAAATTATGCTTCGCTTGCCGCGCCCGTTCCGCCCAATAGCGCCAATCCCAGGGCTCAATCGCGCCATGATGGCCGGCGGTGCGGGCGAATGCTTCAAGCTCGGCCTTTTCAATCGCGATGCGCCGCTTGGCCGGTTCCCAACAGGCGCGGAGCAATGCCTCAGCCGCATCGGGGGAGCCCGCCATGGTATCGCGCAGGCGAAAGGTTGCGAAATCCGCCTCCCCCAGCAATTGCGCGCGTTCGCGCCGCAGCATCAGGATTTCGCGGATCAAAGGCGCATTCTCTCGCCCTTCTGTCAGCGCGCCACGCGCCGCAAAGCCGCGCCAGAGTTTTTCGCGCAAATCGCGGCGGGCGGAGAAGGTCAGGAAGGGCTCGGCAGAGGAACGCGACAGGGTGAAGACATAGCCATCAAGGCCAGCCGCTGCCGCCGCTTCCCGCGCGGCACCGCGGGCGAAATCGGGCAGGCCATCCAGATCGGCATTGGTCAGCACCATGCGCCATTCATTCTCATCGGCCAGCACATTCTGCCCGAAATTGGTGTGCAGCGTGGCGAGGCGCGTGGAGATTTCCGAAAGCCGCGCGCGTGCCTTGGGATCAAGCCCCGCGCCGGCGCGCGTCAGGCGCAGATAAAGCCGTTCCAGCAGGCGGCGCTGATCGGCGGCAAGGTGCAGGCTATCGCGCTGTTCATGGAGCGCGGAGACGCGCTGGAAAATCGCCGGGTCAAGCGCGATGGCCATGCGATGCGCGGCAAGCTTGGGCGCGATGTCGCGTTCCACCTGTTGCAATGCGTCAGTTGCGTGGCTCGCCGCCAGGTTGAAGAAGGTGGCGCCGATGCGGCTGAGCAGCCTTCCAGCGCCTTCCAGAGCTTCAATGGTATTGGCGAAGCTGGGGGCTGCCGGGTTGGCGCCAATCGCAGCGACTTCCGCCCGATGCGCCGCCATGGCGGCATCGAAGGCGGGCGGGAAATGGCCGGGCGCTATCGCCGCAAAGGGCGGCAGGCCGAAGGGGGTGGTCCAGGGGGTCAGCAGCGGGTTTTCAGTCATGCGGCAAAGATTGGGGCGGCAGGGCGGCGGCGTCGAGGCCCTTTGGCTATTTTCCGCAGGCCGGGCTTCGGTTAGAAGACGCACATCATTAGATGAACATACAATAGGCCGTCCGCCCTGCATGGGGCGGCGCAAACAGGGAGAAAAACAACATGATGCAACGGCGCATGGCCTTGAGCCTGGCTTTGGCGGCTGGGCTTGCCCCGAATGTGGCGCGCGCCCAAGGCGCTTGGCGCCCCTCACGCCCGGTGCGGCTGGTGGTGCCCTTCGCCCCTGGCGGTTCCAATGACATTGTCGGGCGCATCGTCGCAGAAGCGGCGGGCAATATTTTGGGCCAGCCGGTGGTGGTTGAAAACCGCGCCGGCGCAGGTAGCGTGATTGGCGCTGAAAATGTCGCGCGGTCCCCGGCGGATGGTTATTCCGTGCTGATCAATAGCGCCCATGCTTCCGTGCCGGCGCTGGTTTCTCGCGTGCCTTATGACACCATCAATGATTTTGTCGGCATCGCCGTTGCGGGTTTCTCTCCGCATGTGCTGGTGGCAAATCCGCGTACGCCGGTGACGAGTGCCGCAGAATTGATTGCGCTGCTGCGTACCAATCCAGGCAGGTTCAACTTCGCGTCAGCCGGCATCGGCAGCGGCGTGCATTTGGCGGGTGAGATTTTCCGCGGCATCAGCGCCGCACAATTCGAAATGGTGCATTACCGTGGCGGCGGACCCGGTGTGGCCGCGCTGGTGAGTGGTGAGGCGCAATTCGGCACGCCCACCATGGCGTCCTCCCTCGGTCAAATCCGTGGCGGAGCGATCCGCGCCTTGGCGGTGGCTTCCAGCCAGCGCAGCCCGGCTTTGCCGGATGTGCCAAGCGCGACGGAGGCCGGCATTCCTGGCTTTATCTTCGAGGAGTTCTTCCCTGTGCTGGCCCCGGCGGGTACGCCACCTGCGGCGGTAGCGGCTTTGGGCGCGGCCTTCCGCACCGCCATTCAGCAAAGCGCGCCGCGGCTGAATGAATTGGCCGGCGTGGTGCCGCGCGCGGGCTATGATACGCCCGAACAGGTGATGAATCTGGTGCGCGAAGGGGTGAAGACCTACACGGATGTGCTGCGCGCTGCGGGTGTGAGGCCGGAATAAGCGGCTCTACGGGCTTCGGCGCGCCCCGTGTTGGGGCGTGCCTACCCCCAATAATATATTGACGCTTCCCCCCGCCGCCCCATAGGCTTTCCGAAAATCAAGAACTTCGATGGAGGGAAGCAATGTTCGGGAAAGTCAAACGCCGTCATCTTCTGTTGGGCGGTATCGGCGCTACGCTACCGCTACCTGCGCTCGCGCAATCAGATTATCCAAGCCGTCCCATTCGTGTCGTGATCGGCTTCCCGCCCGGAGGGGGCGTGGATACGATCGGGCGACCAACCTTCCAACGCCTCAGCCAAAGGCTGGGTCAGCAGGTGGCGATTGATAATCGCGGCGGCAATAACGGCAATATTGCGATGGATCACGTGACCAAATCGCCCGCCGATGGCTATACCTTGTTCTTCGGCAATGTCGGCAATTACACGACGCAAGCGCTGTTTCCCAATCCTGGCTTTGATACGCTGCGCGATTTTGCCTTTATCAACCGTGTCACGCTTGGGCCCCTTGCCATCGCTGTGCCCGCGGATTTTCCGGCGCGCACATTGCAGGAATTGCTGGATATCGCACGCCGCCGGCCCGGCGAATTGAATTTCGGTTCTGGTGGTTCGGGCGGTGTGCCGCATTTCGCCTTTGAGATTCTGGTGCGTCGCACTGGCGTGGATATTGTCCATGTGCCCTATCGTGGCAGCGGCCCGGCCTTGCAGGATTTGCTGGGCGGGCGCGTGCAAATGATGGTGGATGGCTATGGGCTGATGCGCGGCGCGCATGAGGCTGGGCGCATCCGCGTGCTCGCCATGACATCGCGCCAACGGCATCCCAATTTGCCCGATGTGCCAACGGTGGATGAAGCAGGGGTGCCTGGCTATGAATTCGTTTCCTGGACGGCGCTTGCAGCGCCGGCGGCAACCCCGCCCGCCATTCTGCGGCGCCTGGAAGATGCCATGCGCTGGACCATGGAGAATACTGATCTGCCGCAAACGCTGCTCGGGTTCGGAACCTTCCCTGCTTTCGCGCCCGGGGTCGAAGTGCGCGAGACCTTGGTGAAGGATCGCGAAACCTGGACCCGCATCGCGCGGGAGGCGAATATCCGCGCCGACTGAATTGGCAAGATAGGCTTTCCGCGAGATGATGGCGCGCGTAACGCGTGGCCCTAAGCGCTTGGTCGCGCCATCAGGATTGAGGAAACGAAACCATGCCCGAAGCATTCATCTGCGCCGCCTTGCGCACCCCGATCGGTCGCTACGGCGGCAGTCTTTCTTCCGTGCGGACGGATGATCTTGGCGCGGTGCCTTTGAAGGCGCTGATGGAACGCCACCCCTCGGTGGATTGGGCGGCAGTGGATGATGTGATTTTTGGCTGCGCCAACCAGGCGGGCGAAGATAACCGCAATGTCGCGCGCATGGCGCTGCTATTGGCCGGCCTGCCGCAAGCCATCCCCGGTAGCACGGTGAACCGGCTTTGCGGTTCGGGCATGGATGCGGTGGGTATTGCTGCGCGTGCCATTCGCGCGGGCGAAGCTGAATTGATGATCGCGGGCGGCGTTGAAAGCATGTCCCGCGCGCCTTTCGTGATGCCAAAAGCCGAAAGCGCCTTTTCGCGCAGCAATGCGATTTATGACACCACCATTGGCTGGCGTTTCGTGAACCCTGCCATGCATAAGCGCTACGGCACGGATTCCATGCCGGAGACAGCGGAGAACGTCGCTGCCGACCATAACATCGCGCGCGAAGATCAGGACGCCATGGCGCTCCGTTCCCAGGCGCGCGCCGCCGCCGCACAGAAGAATGGCCGGCTTGCGAAGGAAATCGTGCCGGTGACCATCCCGTCCCGGAAGGGTGATCCCGTGGTGGTCAGCGCTGATGAACATCCGCGCGAAACTTCCATGGAAGCGCTTGGCAAGTTGAAGCCCGTGGTGAAGCCGGATGGATCGGTGACCGCGGGCAATGCATCTGGCGTGAATGATGGCGCCTGCGCGCTGATTATCGCGAGCGAGGCCGCGGCGAAGCGCCATGGGCTGACGCCGCTGGCGCGGTTTGTGGGTGTGGCAACGGCGGGCTGCGCGCCGCGCGTGATGGGGATTGGCCCGGTGCCGGCGACACAAAAGCTGTTTGCGCGGCTTGGCATGACGCAAGACCAGATGGATGTGATTGAGTTGAATGAGGCCTTCGCGGCGCAGGGCCTGGCCGTGCTGCGCGGGCTTGGCATTGCCGATGATGATGCGCGCGTGAACCCGAATGGCGGCGCGATTGCGCTCGGCCATCCTTTGGGCATGAGTGGTGCACGGCTGATTGCGACGGCCACGCATGAAATGCAGGAACGCGGGCTGAAACGCGCTTTGGCCACCATGTGCATCGGCGTGGGGCAGGGCATTGCGACGGTGCTGGAAAGGGTTTGATCACCCCTTCACTGCCATAAGGGCGCCATAGGGAAGCCCGGATTTTTTGCTTCCTTGTGATTCTTGTTGAAGGATGCCGCCCGATGTTGCTGCGCATTGTTGTTTTGGGTCTTGTGGTCTCAAGCGCGGCCTTCGCGCAGCAAATGATCCCGGCGCATAATGGGTCCTGCCCATCGGGTTCCAGCCATGCCGGGTCTGGCTATTGCCGATCCTCCTCCGGCGCGGGGTTTGTGGCTGCGAAGAACGGGTCCTGCCCTTCCGGCACCAGCCATGCGGGGGCGGGGTATTGCCGAACGGATGGGCGGGCTGAATATGTGCCGAGCCGTAATGGCTCCTGCCCATCGGGCACCAGCCATGCCGGCGCGGGGTATTGCAAAGGGCGTTGAGACCGCAACAAAAAGGGAGAAACCCATTCATGCAGGCCATCGGCAAGGCACTTGGCCAAAGCCTGGATCAGGCGACCTATGCGGGCTATCGTCTAGGGTTTGAAGCCGCGCGGGAAGAAGCCGCTTTGCTCGCGGAATTGGCCGGGCAGGGGGCGTTGGCCGCACAGGTCCGCGCCATGCGGCCCTTGCCCGACAAGCATGAGAAACAGTCATGATTCCGCGCGAAGTGATTGAATGCCCCCATTGCGGGGAGGCAACGCAGGTGAACTGGCTGCCGCAGGGCCTGGCTTTCTGTTCCTGCGCGGCGCAGAAACCCTTGCCAACCCCGCCATCCGGCGGGGATGATGCGCTGGAGAAGCGATAGGAAATGCTGATGATCTTACCGAAAATGGCCTGTGGGCTTGCCGTGATGCGCCTTAGTGGTGTGGCGGCAGTTGGGTTTGCGGGGCTGGCGGGCCTTGGCGCGCTTGGGCTCGGTGCGGCCTATCTGCTGCGAAGCCGCATGAAGCAAAGCACGGATTGGGCGGAAGACCACCGCAAGCCCGTCGCTGACCTGTCGCCCGATCCGGAATAAGGCCTGTTACAGCCGCCAGCCGCTATGCATGGCGACAATGCCGCCCGATAGGTTGCGATAGGAAACGCGTTCCAGCCCCGCGCGGCGCATCATGCCGGCCAGCGTTTCCTGGTCCGGGAACATGCGAATGCTCTCGGCCAAATACTCATAGGAAGCGCGATCCTTCGCGACATATTCGCCAATCACGGGCAGCGCCTTGAAGGACCAGGCATCATAAAGCGCGTCCAAAGCCGCGACCTCAAGCTTTGAGAATTCCAGGCAGTGAAAGCGCCCACCGGGGCGGAGCACGCGCCGCGCTTCGGCCAGCACCGCATCCTTATCGGTGCAATTGCGCAAGCCAAACGCAATCGAAACCCTTTCCACACTGCGATCAGGCAGCGGAATGCGTTCCGCATCCAGGCACATGAAGGAAAGCCCGCTAACCAGGCCACGCGACAGCGCGCGCCCCTGCGCCACTTCCAGCATGGCGGGGTTCACATCCGTCAGGATCACGCGCCCCGCGCCGCGTTCCATGGCAAGGAAGGAGATATCTCCGGTGCCGCCCGCAAGGTCGAGCAGCGTATCATGCGGCCCGGCACCAATCGCATTGACGAAAATGCGCTTCCAGATGCGATGCACGCCAAGCGACATGAAATCATTCATCACATCATATTTGGGTGCGACGCTTTCAAATACAGCGCGCACCATGCCGGCCTTTTCGGCCTTGGGGATTTTGCGGTAACCGAAATCTGTCTCTGGGGCGGCGGTGTCGTTCATGGAACCAACATAAGCGCTGAGCCGCAGAAAGGGGAGGGGCCATGCCCGAATTGCCGGAAGTGGAAACCGTGATGCGCGGCCTGAAGGCAGTGCTGGAAGGTGAACGCATCGCCTGGGCCGAAACACGGCGCGATGGCATGCGCTTTCCCTTCCCGCCGCGCCTTGCGGAACGGCTGCGCGGGCGGCGGGTTCTGAGTTTCCGTCGGCGGGCGAAATATATCCTGATGCGGCTGGAGGGCGGCGAAAGCCTGCTGATCCATCTTGGCATGTCTGGCCGCATGGTGGCGCGGCGGGAAGGCGCGGCGGTGGAGCCTCGGCAGGGGAAGCACGGCGTGTTTTCCGATGCGCGCGGCCATAACGCCCCGCCCGAGGCGCATGAACATTTGGCCTTCGGCACGGAAGGCGGCTGGCATATCGGCTTTGTGGACCCGCGTCGCTTCGGCAGCGTTGATCTGGTGGCGACGGATGCCGAGGAGCAACACAAGCTGCTGGCGGGCCTTGGCCCGGAACCGCTCGGACCGGAAATCACCCCTTCTTGGTTTTCTGGCGCGCTGGCGGGCAAGCGCACCCCGATCAAGGCTGCGCTGTTGGATCAGCGCGTGATTGCCGGGCTAGGCAATATTTACGTGTGCGAGGCCCTGTACCGCGCCGGCATTTCTCCCCGCCGTTCGGCCCATACGGTGGCGGGGGCGCGGGCGGGCCGGTTGGCGCCCGCCATCAAGGCCGTGCTGGCCGAGGCAATTGCCGCAGGCGGATCGAGCCTGCGGGATTACGTCCGCGCCGATGGGGAGATCGGGCGCTTTCAGGAGAATTTCGCCGTTTATGGCCGGGAAGGGGAAGCCTGCCCGGGCTGTCCCGGCCAACCGGATTGCCCGGGGATCAAGCGCATTGTGCAATCTGGCCGATCGAGCTTTTTCTGCCCGGTGCGGCAGCGCTGAGCCTTCCCAAAGGGGGGCGCAAGTCAGCGCAAGAAGCGGATGGTCTGTCTGCGCTGTCTGGGGCAGAATTCCATCCATGACACGTTTCCGTTGCGTCCCCATGGACCCCGAAGCCGCCCAGCGCTTTCGCGCTTCCCGTCGCGATGATCGCGGGGGAGAGATTCAAACCCGCTCGGTGGATGGGCCTGGCTTTCCCTGCCGAGCCTGCCTGCGCCTTGGTCAGCCGGGCGAGACCATGCTTTTGGCATCCTGGGATTTGCCCCTGCCGCAGGGGCCTTACTGGACGCCTTCGCCGGTGTTTCTGCATGCCCATGATTGTGGCGGGGCCGCGCTTGAAGATGCGCTGCCGGAGACCGTGCTGGTCAATAGCATCATCAGCCTGCGCCATTACGATGCCGCCGGCATGTGCCTTTACGATCTTGGCATTGTTGTGCCGGGGGAGGAGGCGGAGGCAGCGCTGCGGGCCCGGATCGGCGACCCGCGTGTGGCCTATATCAATATCCACACCGCGCGGCCGGGATGCTGGCTGACGCGGGTGGAGAAAATCTGAAGACCAGGCGCTGCGCCTCCATGGGCAGTTTTCTTCAGGGCTGTGCTATGGCCTTATGCAGCACAACAGATGAAGGAGAACCGCCATGGCCCCTGAAATGATCCTGGTTGAAACCCACGGCAAAACCGGTCTGATCCGGCTGAACCGGCCGCAGGCGCTGAATGCGCTGTGTGATCAATTGATGATCGAATTGGGCACCGCTCTGCGCGCCTTTGATAAGGACCCGGCTATTGCCGCCATTGTGATCACCGGCAGCGAAAAGGCTTTTGCGGCGGGTGCCGATATCAAGGAAATGAAGGACCGCAATTTCCCCGGCGTCTATTTCAATGATTTCATTGGCGCCAATTGGGAAACCGTGCTGGAAATCCAGAAGCCCGTGATTGCTGCCGTGGCCGGCTTTGCGCTGGGCGGCGGCTGCGAATTGGCGATGATGTGTGATCTGATCATCGCGGCTGACACGGCGAAATTCGGCCAGCCGGAAATCAATCTGGGCATCATCCCGGGTGCCGGCGGCACGCAGCGGCTGACGCGCGCCATCGGCAAATCCAAGGCCATGGAAATGATCCTGACCGGACGCATGATGAATGCCGAGGAAGCCGAGCGCGCCAATCTGGTCTGCCGCGTGGTGCCCGCCGCCGACCTCATCGCCGAAGCGTTGAAGATCGGGGAGAAGATCGCGGCCCTTTCCGGGCCTTCTGTTGCCATGGCGAAGGAGGCTGTGAATGCCGCCTTTGAAAGCAGCCTGACGGAAGGGGTGCGCACGGAACGGCGCCTGTTCCTTTCCCTGTTCGCGACGGCGGATCAGAAGGAAGGCATGTCGGCTTTTGCGGAAAAGCGGAAGGCCGCTTTCACGAATCGGTAAACGCTGCTGCCCCCTGCTTCGCTTGCGCGGGGCAGGGGGCAGAACCTTGGGTTGAATTGAAGTAAATCCTATTTTATCTGAAGTTTTATTTCGTGAATACAAATATAAAAATCTCCTTGAAAAGCAAGGTTTTTAGATTTTTCTTCAGAAATCTTTATTTTCTTTAAAAAACCGCTGGAAAAATTCCTTAATCTGTCTTAGTCTTCGATTAACCAAACGGAGACCGGAGCGATGAGCGCATCCAACATCACCCTTACCGAAACCGAACCCAAGGCGGCTGAGATTTTTGCCTTCCCGCAGCGCCCGCAGGATCGGTTGCGCGTCGCGCTACACAAGCTTGATGAGGCGTTGCGCGCCCAGGCGCGCGCCACCTCCGATTTCCGCTCTGCGATGGGTGAATTGAAGTCCAAGGTCGGCGGCATGCAGGACGGGATGGCTACCTATCGTGATGCTTTGGACCGCACGGCGACTGAAATTGATCGCGCGGTGAAGAAGGCCAGGGAATTGCAGGAAACCGCGCAGCGCATGGTGCCGCAGGGCTGAAGCGACAAAGGGCGGGTTTCAGACCCGCCCATACTTGTTACAGCTTCACACTTTCCCAGACCCAGCCGCGCTTGGCGTGATCTGCCTTTTGCCAGGCTTCGATCTGGTCCTTCAGGCGCAGCGTCAGCGCGATATCATCCAGCCCTTCCAGCATTGCGTCACGCTTGCGCGCATCAATGCTGAAGGGGATTTCAGCACCTTCCGGCGTAATCACCACCTGGCGCACCAGATCAATCGCGGTATGGCGCGCGCCCTGGCTTGCTTCGGTCTCGGCGGCGATTTGCTTCACCACTTCCTCGGGCAGGGCAATCGGCAGCAAGCCGTTCTGGAAGCAGTTATTGTGGAAAATATCGCCGAAGCTTGGCGCGATAACACAGCGAATGCCCGCCCCCATCAGCGCCCAAACGGCACCTTCGCGCGATGATCCGCAGCCGAAATTCGCACCGGCCAGCAGAATGGGCGCCTCCCGATAAGGTTCTTTGTTGAGCACGAAATCAGGATTCTCCGAACCATCGGGCAGAAAGCGCAAATTCTCGAAAGCATAAGGCCCAAGCCCAGTGCGCCCGGTGCCGACCAGACGCTGGATGCGGATGATCAAATCCGTATCCACATTGACACGCATCAAGGGCGCCGCAGGGCCAGAGAGTCTCGTGAATTTTTCCATGATACCTGCCCCCTTTTACGCCGTGAATTGCCGCACATCGGCGATCTCACCTGCTAAAGCCGCCGCCGCCGCCATGGCAGGAGAGGCCAAATGCGTCAGCGCCCCCGGCCCCTGACGCCCCACAAAATTGCGGTTCGATGTGGAAACGCAACGCGCGCCAGGCGGCACCGCTTCTCCATTGGCCGCGACACATAAGGCGCAGCCGGGTTCGCGCCATTCGAAGCCTGCGGCAGTGAAGGCCGCATCCAGCCCTTCGGCTTCCGCTTCGCGCTTCACGCGTTCAGAACCAGGCACGACCCAGGCCGTGACATGCGGCGCCACTTTCCGCCCGCGCAGCACGGCAGCGGCGGCGCGCAAATCCTCGATGCGTGAATTGGTGCAGGAACCGATGAAGACCCAATCAATCTTCGTGCCCGCAATCGGCTGGCCGGGGGTCAGGCCCATATAGGCCAAGGCCGCTTCATAAGCGGCGCGGCGGATTGGATCAGCCGCCGAAGCAGGGTCCGGCACGTGGCCTGTGACGGGCAGCACCTGTTCCGGGCTGGTGCCCCAAGTAATTTGCGGGGCGATATCCGCCATGTTGACCAAAAAATCCGCTTCAAACACTGCATCCGCGTCGCTTGGCAGGCTGCGCCAATGCGCCAGCGCCGCATCCCATGCCGCGCCCTTGGGCGCGAAGCGCCGGCCCGCGAGCCATGCGTAAGTCACCTCATCGGGTGCAACCATGCCCATCTTCGCACCCATTTCGATGGAAAGATTGCAGAGCGTGAGGCGCCCTTCCACAGAAAGCGCGCGCACCGCGGAACCGGCATATTCCACCGCATAGCCTGTGCCGGCACCGGTGCCAAAACGGCCAATGGCATGTAAGATCATGTCCTTAGGCGTGACGCCTGCCGGGGCCGCGCCTTCAAAGCGAATGCGCATGCGCTTGGGCTTCTTCTGCGGCAGGGTTTGTGTGGCGAGCACATGGCGCAATTCCGATGCGCCAATGCCAAAGGCCAAGGCGCCGAGCCCGCCATTGGTGCAGGTATGGCTATCGCCACAGACAAGCGTGGTGCCGGGCAGCACAATGCCAAGCTCCGGCCCCATCACATGCACAATGCCATTGCCATCCTGACCGAGATCGAAAAGCCTGACGCCGGTTTCTGCGGCCCGCTTGCGCAGCCCGGCAATCAGTTCCCCGCCTTTCGGAAAGCTTTCCGCCGTGCGGCCAGGCGAGGTCGAAACCGCATGATCCGGCGTGGCGAAGGCAAGTTCTGGATGCGGAATGGCGTAGCCCGCTTCCCCCACTTCGCGCAGCGCCCGCCCGCCGGAAAGATCATGCAGCAGCACGCGGTCGCAATGCAGCAGTGACCAGCCGGAACCAAGGTCCGCAATCACATGCGGGTCCCAAATCTTGTCGAACAATGTCGCGGCCATGCTGCTTCCCCTGATTCTTGACTAAGGCGCCAGTCGCGCCGCACCGTCTGACCCTATCACGCCGCGCCGAAGATGCGCGGTCAAGCCAGGGGAGGGTGACATGGTGGGAATCACGCGGCGCGGGCTTGCAGGCTTTGGTCTTGCTGCGCCTTTTCTGGCGCGCCCCAGCTTCGCGCAGGGCAGTTATCCGGATCGGCCAGTGCGCATGATTGTGCCCTATAGTGCGGGCGGTGTGGCGGATACCATCGCGCGCATTATTCAACCCAAAGTCGCCGAGCATTTGGGTCAATCCTTCATCATCGAAAACCGCACTGGCGCATCGGGTTCCATCGGCGCCATGGCGGTCGCGCAAAGCCCGCCCGATGGCCACACCTTTTTGTTCGAAGGGGCCACCTTCGCCACGCTGCCTTTGGTCAGCCGCAGCCTGCCGATTGATTACACTACGGCCTTTACTCCCGTGGTGCAGGTCACGACCCAGCCTTATATGCTCGGCGTGCGCGCTGGCTTTCCGGCGCGAGACCTCGCGGGTTTTGTGGTTGAAGCCAAGCGCCGGCCCGGCGAAATCACCTATGGCACGCCCGGGGTCGCGCATATCGGCCATTTCATGGGCGAATTGCTGCAATTGACGGCCGGCATCAAGCTGGAACACATCCCCTATCGCGGCGGTGCTGATGTGGCACGCGAATTGGCGGGGGGCAGGTTGGATGCGGGCCTGATTTCCTTTTCAAGCCTGAAACCCGCCGTGGAGCGCGGCACCACTTTGTTGGCGAGCACGGCTGCTGAACGGCAAGCCAGCCTCCGCCAAATCCCCGTGATTGCTGAGACCTATCCCGGCTATGATCTGGTGTCCTGGACAGGGTGTTTCGCGCCGGCCGGCACGCCGGAAGCGGCGCAGAATCGTTTTGTCGCGGCCATTCATCACGCGCTGAAGGACCCGGCGATTCAGGCGCGTCTGGAAGCGACCGGGGCGGACCCGGTGATCTCTTCACCCGCGGCCTATCAGGCGGTGATTGCCAAGGACCGCGAAGTGGCGCGGCGCATTGTCGCCGCGACGGGCCTTTCCATCAGCTGACAGGGCTGGACAGGCTTCCACCAAGCGCCGAAGCTTGACCCCGAGGAAACGAACCGGAGCTGCCACATGGCCGATACCAGCAAGTTGCGACTGCATTGGTCGCCCCGCTCACCCTTTGTGCGCAAAGTGATGATTGCAGCGCATGAATTGGGCCTGGCGGATCGGCTTGAGACCATGCGCACCCGCGTAGCAACAAACCAGGTGCATAAGGGGCTGCTGAGCGATAATCCGCTCGGTAAGATCCCAACCCTGCTGCTGGCGGATGGCACCATCCTGTATGATTCGGTGGTGATCTGCGAATATCTGGACAGCATCGCGCCCCAGCCCAAGCTTTTCCCTGCCGCGGGTACGGCGCGTTTCCAGGCGCTGCGCCGCCATGCGCTGGGCAATGGCTATCTGGATATGCTGCTGATGTGGCGGAATGAGTCTTCGCGCGCAGCACCAAACCCCGGCATGATCGAAGGCTGCGAATTGAAGCACGCGGCGACCATCAAGGCGCTTGAAGCCGAAGCCCCGTCGCTGGCGCGTGATGATTTCGGCATTGGCCATATCGCGATTGCCTGCGCGCTTTGTTACCTCGATTTCCGCTTTGATGCCCTGCAATGGCGGAACGGCGCACCGGCGTTGACCGCATGGCATGCGGCGGCGGTGGCGCGGCCTTCCTTCCTGGCAACGCCTGTGGTGGATGATTGACCATGCCGCGCATTCCGCTGCCCAGCCCGGAGGAGATGAACCCGGCGCAGCGGCTTGTGCTGGATAAGATCATCAGCGGCCCGCGCGGCACGCTGATCGGCCCCTTGCGCGCCGCCATCCATAATCCGGAACTGGCGGGGCGTTGGTCCGCGCTTGGAGAGATTTTGCGGTTTCGCACATCCCTGCCTAAGCGCCTTTCGGAATTGGCCATTCTGGTCACAGGGCGGCGCTGGACCAGCCAGGTTGAATGGTGGGTGCATGCGCGCGCCGCTGCCGATGCTGGGCTGGATGCGGCGATTATTGCCGCTATTCGTGAAGGCGCGGCGCCAGTTTTCGCCGATGACAAGGAAGCCTTGGTCTATCGCTTCGCCTG
The DNA here is from genome assembly GCA_020249285.1 of Roseomonas sp. Taxonomy (GTDB): domain Bacteria; phylum Pseudomonadota; class Alphaproteobacteria; order Acetobacterales; family Acetobacteraceae; genus Neoroseomonas. Next base: position 28,444 of record JADCFX010000025.1, read on the forward strand.
CGCCCTGCAGCAAAGCGGGCAAGTGCCGCGCGAGATTTATGATGATGCGGTCGGGCATTTCGGCGTGGTGGGTGTGGTCGAACTGACCGCGCTGATTGGTTATTACACCATGGTTTCCATGACACTGAACGCGCATGAAATTCCGCTGCCCGAAGGGGTGGCCGCACCGCTTGAAGCGCCACGCCAGGGCGGCTTGCATGTATTGCTGGACATAAAAGAAAAATCGGAGGGAAGGTGATGAAGCTTACCCGCAGAAACGCGCTTGGTCTTCTTGTCGCGATGCCCATGCCCGCCTTGGCGCAGGCATTCCCTGATCAGCCCATACGGCTGATTGTGCCATTTCCGCCTGGTGGGCCGGCGGATATCATCGGGCGGCTGATTTCGCGTGTCATGGGTGACAAGCTTGGCAAGCCGGTGATTGTGGAAAACCGCTCCGGCGGTGGCGGCTTGGTGGGTATCGAGGCTGTGGCGCGGTCTCGTCCTGATGGGCTCACGATTGGCCTTGCCAGTTCTGGCGTGCTGACCGTGCAGCCACATCTGACGCAGCAAATGCCCTTTGATGCTTTGCGCGATCTGGCGCCCATCGGCATGGTGATTTCCGTGCCGCAAATCCTGACGGTGAACCCTAACCTGCCAGCGCGCGACTTGAAGGAATTCATCGCCCGCGCCAAGGCCGAACCTGGCAAGCTTTCCTATGGTTCGGCGGGGATTGGGTCTTCGCTGCATATGTCCATGGAATTGCTGAAGCAACTCAGTGGCATTGATGTTGTGCATGTGCCCTATCGCGGTGCGGCACCGGCGGTAACCGATGCGGTAGCGGGCCGCATTGAAATCCTTATGGCGGATGTGCCGGCCATTCTCTCGCAAATTCGTGGCGGTACGCTGCGCCCGCTTGGCATCAGCGCACCCAAGCGATTGGATATTCTGCCCGATCTGCCAACACTGGTGGAAGCCGGCCTGCCTGGAATGATCAGCGATACCAGCTATGGGCTGGTTGCCCCTGCCGGCACGCCGCCTGAACGAATCACGCTATTGCGTAACGCCATGGTGGCCGCGATTAACGACCCCGAAACGCGCCAGGCCTTCGCCGCGCAGGGTGGTACGCTGGTCGGCAGTACACCGGATGAATTCACCCAAGCCATTCGTGAAGGCAGCGCGCGCTGGGGCCAGGTGGTCCGCGCCGGCAATATCAAATTGGAGTAGCCATGAACCCCTTTCCCGATCTGCAAGCCTTCAAGGTCAGCATCAGCAATCACGTCGCAACGGTGATGATCACGCGCCCGCCCGTGAATGCGCAAAACAGCACCTTTCGCGATGAAATCACGCGTATCTTCGATGCTTTCCACGAAATGCCGGAAGTACGCGCGATAGTGCTGAGTGGTGAGGGGCGGAATTTCTCCGCCGGCGCTGATTTGAAGGATCGGCCGGATGTGACGCGGCAAGGTGCCTTTCCACGCCATAATCGCCTGGTGCGCGCCGGGTTTGATTGCGTGATGGAATGCGGCAAGCCGGTGATCGCCGCGGTGAATGGTGCCGCGATTGGCGCGGGCTGTGTGCTGGCTTTGGTCTGCGATATCATTGTGGTGGCCGAAGACAGTTTCATGTCCATGACGGAGGTCGAGGTTGGGCTTGCCGGCGGTGTGCGCCATGTGCTGCGCCATTTCGGCCAATCCAATGCGCGGTTGATGCTCTACACCGCGCGACGCTTTTATGGGCCTGATCTATTCCGCATGAATGTCGCTTCCGCCTGTGTGCCGCAGGATCAATTGCTGGCGACCGCGCAGGGTATTGCCACGGAGATTGCGTCCAAGGTGCCGCTGGCGGTGGAAGCAGCCAAGCGCGGCTTCACGCTGACGGAATATCTGCCGCTGTCAGAAGGTTACCGTTACGAACAGACGCAAACAGCGGCGCTGTCGCGGACAGAAGATACGCGCGAAGCGCAGCTTGCCTTTGCCGAAAAACGCAAACCAGTTTTCAAGGGGCGGTAGCGTTTCAGCCAGGCTTGCGCGCCGCTTCATCCATCAGGTTTTGTTCGCGGCGCGCTTCTTCCCGCGCAGCCTCCGCCGCACGATTTTCGCGGAGCTTTTCAACCACGCGTTCAGCGGCGCGTGCATCGGCCAGCATTTGCCGCTGACGATCCGTCTCCCGCTCTGCGTCTTCCTGCGCGGCCTTTGCGGCGGCGCGATCATCAAGTGCTTTTTGGATAAAGGCGCCGAGATTCGGGTTCCAGCCTTCTGAGCTTTCCTGCCGCAGCGCCTGATCGGTGGCGGCCACCGCTTGCCGCGCGGCTTCCTCGGCGGCCAGCCTTTCGGCCAAGGCGCGCCGTTCCGCCTGGGCTTCCAGGCGGCGGAGTTTTTGCAGCATCACCAAGGGGTCTTTCGCCATGCGCCTTACGTAAAGCGTCACGCCCGGCCTTCCAAGCCCCAAAGGCGCCATTCGACGCAATGCGATGCTTGGGGCATGATGGCACAACATGAGGGAGCAAAGCATGACCCGCCATTCATTGCATGTGCGCCTTGCCGAGACGCTCTATCGCATCGAACGCCCCTGGGGCGATGTACCGATGGGGGTGGGCGCGCCTTCCGATGTCGCCTGTGATGCCGAAGGCAATGTCTATTGTCAGTTGCGGCAAGACCCTTATGCGGGCGCCGCCGGCCCCGCCGTGGTGGTGCTGGCGCCCGATGGCCGGCGCATCGCCGCCTGGGGCGAGGAAGAAGTGGCGGATGGCCATATGCTTTCTGTCCATCCTGATGGCCGCGTTTTTGTCGTGGATCGTGATGCTCAGGAAATCATTATTTTCGATCGTCACGGCAAAAGACTCGGCGGCATCGGTAAGCGGCACAAACCGGGCGAGCCCTTCAACGCGCCCTGCGATGTCGCCTTCGGGCCGGATGGTTCGATTTATGTTGCGGATGGCTATGGCGCTTCGGTGGTGCATCGCTTCAGCGCGGATGGCACGCCCATGGGCCATTGGGGGCGGCCTGGCGCGGGGCCTGGCGAATTTTCCACACCGCATTCGGTTTGGGTGCTGCCCGATGGCCGCGTGACAGTGGCGGACCGCGAAAACAACCGCGTGCAGGTTTTTACCGGTGATGGCGAATGGCTGGCCGATTGGGGGGATCATCACAAGCCCATGTCGGTGCATGGGGGGCCGGGGGGTACGCTTTATGTCACGGATCAGGTGCCGCGACTTTCCCTGCTGGCGCAGGACGGCACGCTGATTGGCCGTTGCCGCCCGGTCTTGAATGGCGCGCATGGCATGTGGCTGGCGCCGGATGGTAGTATCTTCCTGTCGGAACAAAACCCGCCGCGCCTGACGCGGCTTGTGCCCGTGGCGGGCTGAGGAGAGCGTTTCATGCTGCAACATGTGGGGGGCATTGACCATTGCGTTGTGCTGGTCAGGGATTTGGACAAGGCGGCTGAAACTTTTGCCCGCGCCGGCTTCACCGTGGCGCCGCGCGGCGTGCATTCCGCCCATATGGGCACCGGCAATAATTGCGTGATGCTGGAGAAGGATTACTTCGAAATCCTTGGCGTGCTGAACCCTACCGAAGCCAATGCGAAATGGCGCGCCGTCTTGGAAACCCGCGAAGGCATGACCGCGATTGCCATGCGCGCGCATGATGCCGAAAAAGGCGCCGCCGAAGTCGCTGCGCGTGGCATCCCGACCATGCCGGTGATGCGCTTCGGCCGGCCGGTGGATATGCCGGATGGCTCGCGCACGGAAACGCGCTTCAATACATTCCATTTGGTTAATCAAGTGGCGCCGGGTTTGCGGATTTTCGCCTGCCAGCATTTGACGCCGGGTGCCACTTGGGTGCCTGGCACCATGACCCATGCCAATACCGCAAAAGGCTTGACGGAGATTGAGGTTTTGGCCGCTGATCCCGCTGCGGTTGCCGCTTCCATCGCCACATTGCTGGATAGCAAGCCGGAAGCCTTGGGTGATGGCGTGCTGCGCGTGGCGACCAGCGCTGCGCCGATCATTGTCCTGAATCGTGCCGCGCTGGCCGTACGCTATGGCGCGCTTGATCTGGCTGGTCTGCCTGATGCCGGGCCGGTGACGCTTGGCATTACGGTTGCCGATTTGGTTGCGGCGCAAGCCTGTCTTGCCAAAGCGGGGCTGCCCTTCAGCGCCATCCCGGGCGGCGGCATTGCCGTGGCACCGGCGGCGGCGCATGGCGTGATTTTGGCGTTCCGCGCGAGGTGATGCACCTATGCCTTCCATGAATATGCTTTTGCGGATTGTGCTGGTGCTGATGGTGGTCACGGCGCTGGCGCAGGTATTGCGCGCGCTTTTTTGAAAGGAAACACGCAATGCGCGTCGGGGTGATTGGTTTGGGCAGCATGGGCATGGGCGCGGCGCTCAGCCTATTGCGCGCAGGCGTAGAGGTGACGGGCTGCGACTCGCGTGAGGCAGCGCGTGATGAATTCATCGCTGCCGGTGGCGCTGCCGTTGCGAAGGCGAGCGATTTGCCAGCGGGGATGGAAGCGCTCGTGGTGCTCGTGGTGAATGCGGCCCAAACCGAAGCCGCTGTTTTTGGCCCCGATGGCGCGGCACCACGAATGGCTAAAGGCGGTGTGATTATCTCCTCCGCCACCATGGCGCCAGATGCGGCGCGCGCTTTGGCCGCCAAGGCGGAAGCTGCAGGCTTGCTTTATCTGGATGCCCCGGTATCGGGCGGCGCGGTCAAGGCACGCGCGGGTGAAATGACCGTGATGGGTGCAGGCAGTGAATCAGCCTTCGCCAAAGCCGCGCCGGTGCTGGACGCCATCGCCACCAAAGTCTGGCGCCTGGGTAACGAGATCGGCATCGGCGCCACGGTCAAGGTTGTGCATCAATTGCTGGCGGGCGTGCATATCGCTGCGGCAGCGGAGGCGATGGCGCTTGGCATTCGCGCCGGCGCTGATCCGCAAGCGCTTTATGATGTGGTAACAAGCGCTGCCGGCAATTCCTGGATGTTTGAAAATCGCATGGCGCGCGTGCTGACCGGCGATGACGCGCCGCGCAGCGCGGTTGATATTTTCGTCAAAGACCTCGGCCTGGTGAATGACATGGCGCGTGGCCTGAATTTCCCGGTGCCCTTGGCCGCGCAAGCCCAGCAGCTTTTCACCGCCGCGCGCGCCATGGGGCAGGGGGGTGCCGATGATGGGTTCGTCATTCGTGTGTGGCAGGCCATCACAGGGATTGATTTGCCGGGGGATGAGAAAAAGGGCTGAGGCTGGAAAACCCAACCTCAAGCCACTTTCATAAGGTCAATCTTTTTGAGGCAGGCCAATCCTGCGTCAAGGTCAGTGAGCGCGCCTGCCTTAAGCACAAGGTCCAATTCGTCACGCGATATTTCGGTCACTCGGAAAAGGTCGGCATCGGCCATTTCTGGAGCGGCGACTTTTTCTGCGTTGAGCATCAAGTATATGTGCTTGCGCGCATTGGAATAGGCTGAAATCCAGGTCGAGCAGAGATGAAGAATTTCTCCCGCATAACCTGTTTCTTCCTTAACCTCCCGTGCCACAGCCATTTCGGCACTTTCATCCTTGTCCAAATCACCGCCAGGGATTTCAAATAGCCAGCGCCCTGGACCATGGCGATATTCCTCAACCATAACAAACCGGCCTTCCCGCGTCACCGGAAGACAAACCGCAACATCATTTTCCTGCCGAAGATAGAAAGTAACCTCCTGCCCATTGGGCATGCGTTTGAGGTTTTTGGTCACCACCAAGTAGCGCGACGCATAGTCAGTTTCCTGGCGTATGAGTTCTGGGCTTGGCAGGCCAAACCCGGCTTGCTGGCCCAATCTTACGTCCTTGCCCGACATGCCCGTCAACTCCCTCATGCAATGACTTGAAGCGCGGCGCCCTCACGCCGCCAGCACCGCCTCAACCGCCGCCGATACCGCGAAAAGATGCCGATCCGCGCCATGCGCGCCGGTCAGCATCAGCCCGACCGGTGCCTCCCCCGCCGCATGGCAGGGCAGGCTGATCGAACAACGATCAAGGAAATTTCCGACACTCGTATTGCGCAGCAGCCGCATATTGATGCGGTTATACTCCTTCTCATCCTCCACCTCCGCGATGGCTGGCGGGATAAGCGGGCAGGCTGGGCAGATCAGCGCATCAAACGGCGCGGTGCGCGGCGCGACACTCGCGATGATGCGCGCGCGCGCATTCACCAAATCCACATAATCTGCGGCGGACATGCCTTCTCCACGCCGGATACGCTTCAGGATGCGCGGGTCATAGCCATCGGCCTTTTCCGCGATGAGGCGGCGATGCCAGGCCAAAGCCTCGCTCGCCGGGAAGCCGCCCGCGGCGGTGACTTGCGGAATTTCGGTAAGCTCCGGCAGATCAACTTCGATGATGCGGGCACCTGCAAGTGCAAGCTTGCGCAGCGCTTTTTCGAAAGCGGCGGCGACATGGCCATCCATGCCGTCAGTCAAATAGGTGCCGCGCGGCAAGCCGAAGGTCAGGCTTTGCATCGGCGGCGGGGCAGGGGGTGTGGGCGCTTCTTCGCCTGCCATGAAGCCATCAATCAGCGCACAATCCGCAACGCTGCGCGCTAAAGGCCCTGCAGAATCAAGCGAAGGAGATAGCGGCAAAATGCCCGTAATCGGCACCCGCTTTGCCGTGGGCTTCCAGCCGACAACACCGCAAAGCGCTGCTGGAATACGGCAGGAACCGCCCGTATCCGTGCCAAGCCCAACAAAGCCCATGCCATCCGCCACCGCCACACCAGCGCCTGAGGAAGAACCCCCTGGCAGGCGCCCGGTGGCGCGATCCCAGGGGCTTTTCGGCGTGCCGTAATGCGGGTTCACACCAAGGCCGGAAAAGGCGAATTCCACCATATTGGTGCGACCAAGCACGACAAACCCCGCGCGACGCAGGCGTTGCACCGTTGGCGCATCCATCGCCGCCGGCGCACTGCCCTTCAGCACCACCGAACCGGAACGCGATGTGATGCCCGCTTCGTCATACAAATCCTTGACGCTGATTGGAATGCCGGCATAGGGGCTTGGCGCGCGGCCGGCCTTGCGCAAAGCATCCATGGCATTTGCTGTGGCGCGTGCCGTTTCCGTGTGTACCGCCATGAAGGCGCGACTACCCTCACCAGCGGGATCGGCGATGCGCGCCAAGGCTGCTTCGACCAAAGCGGCGGCGCTGGTGCGGCCGGCGGCAAGCGCGGCGGCGGCTTCAATCACGGTTCTGGGCATGGGGCGGTATCCGGTGTTGAGAAGGGTTGCGGCGGAAATCATGGCCGGAAGCGCGGCCAAGGCCAATCCCTACCCAGTTGGAGCCCTTTTGCATTGACGGGCGCGCGCCCATCCGGTCAGGATTGACCATTCAAACCGAAGAACAGGGCGGCCATGACCGCCCGGCTGGAGGAGACATCATGTCCTTGCTTTCAAAACCCCGTCGCAGCGGCTTGCTTGGCGCGGTGGCCGCTGCCGCGCTTTCGCTGATGGCCTTCGCGCCCGCGCCGGTGACTGCGCAGGAATGGCGCGGCTGGAATATCCATGCGGCGGATTACCCTAATGGCCGCGGCATGGACCGCTTTGCGGAGCTGGTGGGCCAGCGCACCAGTAACCGCATCCGGCTGCGGACGTTCCATTCCGCGCAGCTTGGCCAGCAGGATGAAGCCATTCAGCAGATGCGCCTTGGCACGATTGATTTCGCCAATTTCAATCTCTCGCCGCTGAATAATCTGGCACCTTCCACCGCGATCCTGACACTCCCCTTCTTGTTCCGCGATGTTGGCCATAGCCACCGCGTGGTGGATGGCGCGATTGGGGAGGATATCGCGCGCGATCTGGAAGCGATCGGTATCGTCACCCTTGCCTGGTATGATGCCGGTGCGCGGAGCCTCTACACCACCCGCCCGGTGCGTACGCCCGCAGATGTGCGTGGCATGAAAATCCGTGTGCAGACCTCAGACCTTTGGATTGACATCATGCGCGCCATGGGTGCCAACCCAACGCCTCTACCCTTTGGTGAGGTCTTCACCAGCCTTCAATCCGGCGTGATTGATGGCGCGGAAAACAATTGGCCATCTTATGAAAGCACGCGGCATTTCGAAGTGGCGAAATTCTACACCACGACAGAACATTCCAATGTGCCGGAAATCCTTGCCATCAGCCGGCAGCGCTGGCAGCGGCTGAATGAGGCTGAGCGCGCCATCCTGCGTGATGCAGCGCGTGAGAGTGCGGTATTCCAACGCCAGCTTTGGGCGGAACGCGAAAAATCATCGCGTGATCGCGTGGTGGCTGGGGGTGCTACGGTGATTGAAGTAGCTGATCGTGGTCCCTGGCAGGTATTGATGGAACCGGTATATGCCAAATACGCATCCGCCCCACGCATGGCGGATTTGCTGAAGCGCATTCGGGAAACCCGGTGACGTTGGGCAATGACGCAGGGCGCAGGGCATTGCCCGCGCCGCTACGGGCTTTTTCGCGCGCGCTTGATCTGCTGGCGGGGCTGACTATTGGCCTGGCTGGCGTAGCGCTGGTGTTCTTGATTGCGATGATGGGTTGGCTGGTCTTTGGCCGTTACGTGCTGAATGACACGCCAACCTGGATCGAACGCGGCGCGACTTTGGCGATTTTGGCGATTTCCATGCCGGTGGCGGCGGTGGGTATCCGCGAACGCTTTCATCTTTCTGTGCTGGGGCTGCGTGAATCGCTTTCACCATCGGCGCAGCGTTGGATTGCCCTTGGCTGTGATGCGCTGGTTGGCCTGTTTGGTGTCGGCATGGCGATCTGGTCTTGGGAATTGGTGGAAATGGTCATGAATTTCCGTATCCCACTGCTCGGCATCAGCCAGGGTTGGACCTATGCGCCCATGGTGGTGGGCGGTGTTTTGATTGCCCTATTCGCGGTGGAACAGGTGCTGCGCGATATCTTCGTGGCTGAAGCGCCGGAAAAACGCGGCCCCGCTGCGGCCTTTTTGGAGTAGCGGCAATGGAACCCGGGCTTTTTCTGATTTTTGCCGTATTTGCATTGGGCGTCATAGCCGGAGTGCCCGTGGCCTTCTGCCTTGGCATCGCGGCGTTGGCCGGCTTCATTTATGAAGGGCTGAACCCCGCTGTTGTCTTCCAGCAAATGGCGAGTGGCATGAGCATTTTCTCCCTGCTTGCCATTCCCTTCTTTATCTTTGCGGGCGAGATCATGCTCCATGGTGGGATTGCGCGCCGCTTGATTGCGCTGGCGTCATCCTGTGTGGGCTGGATGCGCGGTGGCTTGGGGATGGTGGATGTTTCAACCTCCATGCTGTTTGGTGGGATTTCCGGGTCAGCGGTGGCGGATACTTCGGCCACTGGCACCATCCTGATCCCGGCAATGAAGGCCAAGGGGTATGGCGTGGATTATGCAGTGTCACTCACCGTCACCAGCAGCATTGCGGGTATTTTGATTCCGCCCAGCCATAACATGATTCTTTATTCACTGGCGGCGGGTGGGGGCATTTCGGTGAGTGCCTTGTTCATCGCGGGCATTGTGCCCGGCATTGTCATGTGCCTTTTCCTGGGCATTGCGGCTTATGTCATGGCGGTGCGGCGCGGTTATCCTTCCGAAGGCTGGGCGGGGTTCCGGCATTTGTTCTGGACCTTCATTGATGCGCTACCGGGATTGCTGACCGCCGTGATCATTCTGGGCGGTGTGCTGTCGGGCGTTTTCACCGTGACGGAAAGCGCGGCCTTTGGCGCGATTTGGGCGTTGGTGGTCACACTGCTAGTTTATCGTAATCTTTCCTGGCCGGATTTCTTGATTGCGGTCAAGGCCAGTGTGCGTACCACCTCGGTCGTGTTTCTACTGGTTGGCACGGCAACGGCTTTCGCCTGGCTGCTTGCCATGTATCGCCTGCCGGAATTGCTGACCGAGGGCATGCTCGCCATCAGCGCCAATCCCATCGTGATCCTGTTGATGATCAATGTCTGTTTGCTGTTGCTCGGCTGCGTGATGGATATGGCGGCGCTGATCCTGATCACCACGCCGATTTTCCTGCCGGTTGTGACTGCGATTGGTGTTGATCCGGTGCAATTCGGCATGGTCATGATGATGAATCTCGGCTTGGGGCTGACCACACCACCAGTCGGTGCGGTGCTGTTTGTCGGTTGCGCCATTGGCCGAATACCGATGGAAAAGGTCATGCGCACCATCTGGCCATTTTACGGCGCCATATTGCTCGCGCTTGTGCTCACCACCTACTGGCCGGCCATGTCACTGACTCTGCCGCGCCTGCTGCTTGGCTATGGAGCCTGAGGCCATGAATGCACCCTCAAAACCTGTACTGCTGACCGGTGCTTCTGGCGCGCTGGGGCGACACCTCACGCAAAGCCTCGGTGCGCTTGGCTGGGCGTTGCGCCTGACCGATATCGCGCCCTTCCCGGATGTGTTGCCGCCATCCGCGCGCTTTGTGCAAGCGGATTTGAATGATGGCGTGGCGTTGCTCCGTCAGGCGGAAGGCTGCGGCGCCATTCTGCATTTCGGCGGCGTGAGTGTTGAGCGCCCGTTTGAGGAAATCCTCGGCCCTAATCTGCGCGGGCTTTACCATGTGTATGAAGCCGCACGACACGAAGGCGCGCGGGTGATTTTCGCCAGTTCCAATCACACTATTGGCTTTCATGAACGCCCGCGCGGCAATGATGCGAAGCTCGATGCGGATTGCGCCTTCCGCCCCGATGGCTATTACGGAATCTCTAAAGTCTATGGCGAAATGATGGGGCGGATGTATTGGGACAAGCATGGGGTTGAGAACATCAACCTCCGCATCGGTTCTTGCCAACCAAAGCCACTTGATCGGCGTATGCTGTCCACCTGGCTTTCCTATCCTGATCTTACGCGCTTGATCGAATGCTGTGTGCTGGCCGAAAAGGTGGGTCATGCGGTGATCTGGGGCCAATCCAATAACCCGACCGGCTATTGGGGAGAAGATCATCGCGCACGCATCGGCTGGGTGCCGCAAGACAATGCCGAAATCTGGCGGGCGGAGCTTGAAGGAATCACCTCTGATCCGGTTTCAGAACGCTATCAGGGCGGTGCCTATACCGCCATTGAGCATTCCCGTAGCGCGCCATCACCGCGGGATCACTTCGCGCCGGAATGAAGCTGCATCATCGTGATTGGCAGGCGCTGATCTGCCCGGAACAGGGCGCGGCTTTCTCGAGCCTGCAGTGGTGTGGGCGTGATGTTCTTGTGCCGACGCCCGAAGGCGCGCGCCATCCGGGCAGCCATGGCGCCTTCTGGATGCTGCCCTGGGCCAATCGGCTGGATGGTGGACGCACTGCGGGCCACGCCATGCCAATCAATCGTGCGGCGGAAGACACTGCCATTCATGGCTTGGCGCGTGATCTGCCTTGGGAAGTGGTAAGCGCCGCGTCGGAACACGCAGTTTTGCAACAGCGCCTGACCTTCGCGCCTTTTGATTACACGGCGCGGCTTGCGGTTTCGCTTGATGCTGATGGCCTGCTGATGGAAATGGAATTGCGCCATGAAGGCGCAGCACCCGTGCCTTATGGCATGGGATGGCATCCTTGGTTCACCCGTAGCGCTGCGACATCACTGCATCTGAAAGCGACGCAACGCGCCAAACATACTGCACGCGGCCTGCCGGAAAGCTTCACGCCCTGCACCGGCATTGCGGCGCATGAGGCTGGGCTGATCGGGCTCGATAACTTCTTCGCCGGCTGGCATGGCGTTACGCGCCTCATCACACCCGCCGGCATCATCACGCTCACCGCGACAGGAGATTTCGCGGCGGGCGTTCAGGTTTATGCGCCACCCGCTCAGCCCGTGATCTGCGTGGAACCCGTCAGCCATATGCCCGATGCGCCCAACCGCACGGCACTTGGCGCCGCGGCACCCATGCGGCTGCTGGCAATGGGCCAATCGCTGCGCGGCACCATTCGCCTAACCGTCGCCTGATCTGGCCCTGATCCGCGCATCATGGCAGAAGTGTGCTGCATTGCAGCGTAACCGGACATTGACCCATGCCGCTTTCTGAACCCGCCGAGCGTAACCTGCTCCATCTGCGCGACATCCAATTGCGCGGCTATCAGCGCCAGGACGGGCTTTTCGATATCGAAGCCCATCTGGTGGATACCAAAAGCTACGGCTTCAACAATGAAGGCCGTGGCTGGATCGAACCAGGTGAGGCTTTGCATGGCATGTGGATCCGCATGACCATCACTGAGGATTTTGAGGTGCTGTCCTGCGAAGCCGCCTCAGATTTCACGCCCTATGATATCTGCCCGGCTGCCGCACCCAATTTTGCGCGGCTGGCAGGCCTCAAGATCGGGCCTGGCTTTGTGCGCGCGGTGAATGAACGGGTTGGTGGCATCCATGGCTGCACGCATTTGCGCGAAGTGATCGGCCAGATGGGCACGGTTGCCTTCCAAACGCTCTACCCCGTGCGCCGCCAGCGGGAACTGGAACAGGCCGCAGCGCGCCGCGCCACCGGTGAGGTGGTGGATGAAAAAAAGGTCAGGCCGGCATTGATCGGCACCTGCATTGCCTATGCGCCGGATAGCCCTGTCGTGAAACAACGCTGGCCCTGGTATGAACCGGAAAAGACCGAATAGTTCCAGCGCAACCCGCCCCCGGTTGACCGCATGGCGCCATCACGCCAGCCTGCCCCATCACATTCATCAAGGAGCATAAGAATGTCCGACGATCAGGCGCTGTTTGACAAGGGTTTGCCCATCCGCCGTGCGGTGCTGGGCCCGGAATATGTGGATTCATCCATGGCGAAGGCCGATGAATTCATGATGTCCTTCCAGCGCGCCACCACCGCCTGGGCCTGGGGCTGGGCCTGGGGCGATCCCACGCTGGACCGCAAGACTCGTTCCTTGTTGAACCTTGCGATGCTGACCGCGCTTGGCAAAATCCCGGAAGTGAAGCTGCATGTGAAGGGCGCGCTGAATAACGGCGTCACCGTGGATGAAATCAAAGCCACTTTGCTGCATGCCACGGCCTATTGCGGCATCCCCGCCGGGCTTGATGCCTTCAAGGCCGCGCATGAGGTGCTGATCGCCGAAGGCGCCATTCCGGGGAAGAAGTGATGTCGGCTGCACTTAAGCGCATCGCCTTCGCCGGTATCGGCAATATGGGTTGGCCCATGGCGGCCAATCTGGTGAAGGCCGGCTTTGATGTGACGGTATGCGATGTGGTGCCCGGGCGCGCCGCATCCTTCGCCTCGGAAACCGGGGCGAAAGCCGCTGCAACGCCAGCAGAAGCTGCCGCCGGTGCTGATTGCGTGGTGATGATCGTCCCCACCAGCAAGCAGGTAGCTGAAGCGGTGGAAGCCATGCTGCCATCACTCAAGCCTGGCATGCTGGTGATTGACATGACCTCTGGCCAGCCAGGCCGCACGCGGGAAATCGCAGCGATGCTGGCGGGCCATGGTGTTGCGATGATTGATTGCCCAGTTTCGGGTGGTGTGCCGCGCGCCAAATCTGGCCAGCTTGCCATCATGGTGGGTGGCCCGGCAGCAGAGATTGATCGGGCAGAGCCCGTGCTGAAGGCGATGGGCACATCCGTCTATCGCTGTGGCGATATCGGCGCCGGTCAGGCGATGAAGGCGCTGAATAATTTGGTCTCGGCCGGTGGTTACCTTATCGGCATTGAAGCCCTGCTGATCGGCCAGCGCTTCGGGCTTGATCCGACGACGATGGTGGATGTGCTGAATGCATCTTCCGGCATGAATAATTCCACGCAAAAGAAGTTCAAGGAATATGTGCTTTCCCGCCGCTTCGATGCGGGGTTTGGGCTTGATCTGATGGTGAAGGATCTGTCCATCGCCCTTGAAGTGGGGCGAGAGACAACAACGCCCGCGCCATTCTCAGCCTTGTGTCGGGAGATGTGGCTTGCCGCATCAACATCACTTGGCCCGGGTGTTGACCACACCGCACTCGCGAAAATGCTGGAACAAATGACCGGCACGGTACTTGGGGGGAATCAAGAATCATGAATTGGGAAGCCTATGCCATCCGTTACGGGCGGCATGAACGCACGGCGCAGACGAATTTTCTGCTGCCCGTGCCCGATGCGCATGAAGCCATGCCGCTTGATTACTTCATCTGGTTGCTGCGTGCGCCGGATGGGCAGGAAATTGTGGTGGATACTGGCTTTGATGAGGAAACCGCTGCCAGCCGAGGCCGTACCATCGCGCGCAATGTGCGCGATAGCCTGAAGGCCATGGGCACGGATGCCGCCAAGGTGTCAGACGTGATCATCACGCATTTGCATTATGATCACGCGGGTTCGCTTGGCATGTTCCCCGGTGCGAAGTTCCATTTGCAGGAACGCGAGATGCATTTCGCGACAGGCCGGCATATGTGCGTGCATGCCATCCGCCTGCCTTTCGAAGCCGCGCATGTGGTGGCCATGGTGAAGGCGCTTTATGCCGATCGCGTCGTGTTCCATGATGGCGATGGCGAAGTGGCGGCGGGCGTTTCCGTGCATCGCGTCGGTGGCCATTCGGATGGCTTGCAAGTGGTGCGCGTGCAAACCGCGCGCGGGCCTGTGGTGTTGGCTTCCGACGCCATGCATTTCTACGCCAATGCGCTCAGCGGCAATCCCTTCCCGATCATTTACGATTTGGGGGCGATGGCGGCGGGCTGGCGCGCGGCGAAGAAGCTGGCGGGGGGCGATGATAGCCGCGTGATTCCGGGGCATGACCCGGCTGTGCGGCGGCGCTTTCCGGAAGTGGCGGGGCAGGGGGGCGAGGTTGTGGCGCTCCATCTGCGGCCGAAGGATTGAAACAAAAGGGCGCCTGAAAATGCTTAGAGTGTATCCCATTCACATTCGTTCACAGGATACACTTTAAGCTCTCCTTTAGTCGAATTCTCCGAGGCGCGGAGCGATTTTACATTCGGCCAAGGTTGGAATATCGCGAAAGGCGGTTAAACGCTCCAGCCAAGTAATGAAAATGCCGCGCACGCGATTATCGCGCACCTGCGCGGCGGCGGAGTCAAGAACAACCCCGTCACGCCCTTCACGCAAGCCCGCTGCGTGCTGTGACCGGTATCTTCAAATAACGCACGCCATTGCTCTCAGCTTCCGGGAAGCGTCCGGCGCGGATATTCACTTGGATCGAGGGCAGCAATAGCGTCGGTGCCGCCAGCTTCGCATCGCGGGCTTGGCGGAAGGCCACGAATTCATCCTCCGTCACGCCATCCTTCACATGTGGGTTATGCGCGCGCTGTTCGGCTACTGTGCTTTGCCACGCATAATCCTCTCGCCCCGGTGCCTTGTAATCATGGCATATCCAAAGTCTGGTTTCAGGCGGCAAAGCCAGCAGGCGCTTGATGGAACGAAACAAGGTGCGCGCATCACCACCCGGAAAATCAGCGCGCGCCGTGCCGTAATCATGCATGAACAGCGTATCGCCCACGAAAACATCATCACCAATTCGGTAGCAAACACAGGCCGGTGTGTGGCCCGGCGTATGAATCACCTCAGTATCCAGCGATCCAAGGGCGATATGCTGGCCGTCATGAAACAGCAGATCGAAATCCCCACCTTCGGGTTTCACATCCTCAGCCGCGAAGACAGGGCGGAAGATGCGCTGCACATCCTTGATATGCTCACCAATGCCGATCTTCCCACCGCAACGCTGCTTGATGTAGGGGGCGGCGGTCAGGTGATCCGCATGGGCATGGGTTTCCAGGATCAACGCGATGGTGATGCCTTCGCGCTTGGCCGCTTCAATCAGTGCATCGGCGGAACGCGTATCAGCTTCTCCGCTGCGATGGTCCCAATCCAGCACGGGATCAATCACCGCGCCTTGGCGGGTGGTCGGGTCGAAGACCAGGTAGCTGACCGTATTGGTCGCCTCATCAAAAAACGGCTGGATGCGGGCGCTATTCGCTGCGGCTGACATGGGATGGCCTTCACAAAGCGTAAGCTAACATAGCTGATTAGGCGTTGTGCAGAAAGAAAATCTTCGGATCACTGACACCTTAGGATACGCACATCATAGACAGGGTGTTCCAGCATATTCACGCCCGGCGCTTCGGCGAACATCCAGCCGCGAAAAACGGGCGGGCTGCCTTGCGGCGCGCGGCTATCGGTCATTTCAAACCAGGCGGCGGAATCCGGCACTTCGGTGGGGGGGCGCGCATGGCAGGCGCCGATACGAATGGTCAGTGCGCCAAAGCGAAGGCTTTCCCCAACGCGGCCTTCCAGTACTGTGACGCGCGCTGTCACCTTATCCAAAGCCTGGACGCGCGCCTGCTGGCGCGGCACCCATTCCTGCGCCTGTGCAAGACTTGGCAGGCAAAATAGCGCCAAGGCCAAAAGCTTTTTCATACGCCCCGCTTTGGGCTGGGCAGTGCCGCAATCACTTCCTGCAAAATCTGGCGCATCGCCGCTTCATCCACGCCCATCAGTACCGCATCTTCAAATACATCGCGCAGCATAGTCGCGGCTTCCGTATGATTTTCAGCAAGCATTTTCAGCTTTTCATTGCAGGATACAGGCTTCCCATCCGCCCCAGGCCAGGCGGCGGGTGGCTTGGGCAGCGGTTTCATCGCGGCGGGGCCGGCGGGTTTTCCTGATTGCCGCGCTGATTATTCTCACCCGCCGAGAAAATGAACCGCCCCAACAGGCTTTCCAAATTGATCGCGCTCTGCGTGATGGTGATCTCATTGCCGTCGCGCAGGATGCGCGTGTCACCACCCGGTACCAGCGCAACATATTTGCCGCCGAGCAAACCTTCGCTGGAAATCTCGGCCGAGGTGTCATGCGGCAGCTTCAGCCCGGCATCTACGCGCAGCGTCAACACGGCCAGGAAGCTTTCGGGATCAATCCGCTGCGCCACAACCTGCCCAACCTTCACGCCGGCAATGCGCACATCGGCGCCCTGACCCAGGCCATCAATCCGATCAAACTTCGCGGTGAGGTTCATCCCGGCGCCAGAAAAGCTGCGCCCAGTGCTGGTGACGGCATAGCCCAGGAAGCTCGCCGCAATGGCCAGCACCACCAAACCGGTCAAAATCTCCGCCAGACTGCGCTTTTGCATCGGAATGGGCTTTCAAAAAGGGCGCCGTCAGCGCCCCGGTGTCCAGGCTTCGTAATCCCCGCCCCGTTGCGCCGCCGGGTTCACTGGCCGCCAGGCTTCGGACGTGCCGGTCATATTGGGGAGATGTTCCTTCTGCCAGGGGCGGCGCGGCGCATCCTCCGGCAGGGGGTTTTCCGTGGTGTGGTGCAGCCAGCCCCACCATTCCGGCGGCACGGCAGAAGCTTGGGCTTCCTTCGCGTAAAGCACCCGCCGCATGGGCCGGCCATAGGAATCGCGTCGGCCGCGGGCTTCCCAATAGGTATTGCCGAAGCGGTCCTGCCCAACCTGGCGGCTGGTGAGGCGGATAAAGAGCGTATTGAGCAACTGCATGGCGGCTTCCCGGTGCAAGCAAAATGTCGTGCATAATCGCACAGCCGCGCGGGTCACGCAAAAGCAAAGCGATGCGCGAGCTATCCACAGGATATTGTGGGTCAACCCCCAAAAAACCACTAAATAAGGCTTCCCAGGCTTTCGAGTCGCGCTTAGCATCAACCCATGGCAGGCATTGTTGGAACCATCTGGTCTGGGGTTGCGCTGCGGCGCTTGAAAGCGGGGGCGGATCCTGATTCGCCGCCGCGCGCTGTCGCTATCCCCGTGCCTTGGGAAGATGAAGCCGGGGAGGCGCTGGCCGCGCTCGCCCCTGGAAGCGGCCCGGCCACGCTGCCAAGCGCGGCAGAGGCCTGGATTCAACGCCTGATGCTGCGCGGGCGGCGCCTTGGCTTGCTGGATGGCGCCGATGCGGCGGAAAGCTTGGCGGCTGGCCTGCGTTCCTTGATTTTGGCGCGGCGCGGCGCGCCCGGGGCCGAGATTTGGCGCGATGCGCGGGGTGATGGGCGTTTTGTGCTGAACCTGCCGGCCTTCCTGGATGGGGAAGGCGGCTTTGATGCGCCGGCCTATCGCGCCGCCTGTCAGTTGGCAGTGCAAACCCTGGATATTTGGGGCCATGGCAAGGCGGAAAGCCTGCGCCTTGGCTTCGCGGATTTGGCCGGGCTATTGGCCGGTTTTGGTCTTGGCTATGACAGCACTGAGGCGCGCGATGTCGCCGCCGCCATTGCCGGCCTGACGCGCGGCGCGGCTGAGGCGGAATCCGGCCGGCTCGCCATCCGTTTCGGCCCACGCCATGCGGTGGCGCTGATCTGCCCAACCCCGCCCGAGGAAGCCGCCATCCCTGGCCTCGCCAAGGCAGCGCGCGCGGCTTTGGCGGCGGCGGCGGCTTCGCCGGGTTTGCGGCATCGCGGCTGCATTGCCTTGTCGCCCGCTGATGCGGTGGAAGCGCTGTTGGGTGCGGAAAGTGCTGGCATTGCCCCAGCGCCGGGCGCAAGCCGTCCAGCGCGCGGCGAGGATCGGCGCATTACGCAGGTGCCAACCCGCGCGGCTGAACGCGCCGGCGTTGATGCTGCCTGGCTGCTGGCGCCGGTGGCGCCTCAGGCCCGGCGGGCCATGGAAGCGGCGGTTATGCCCTTCCTGGATGCACCACCGCCCGCCATGCCAGCGCCTGCCGATTTGCCCGAAGCTCGCCGCGCTGCACCCCGGCCCATCCATGCCCCGGTTAATCGCTGCTGGCGGGTGGCCATTGCCGGCAATCGCGTGGCGATGCGCGCCGTTGAAGATGATCGCGGCCATTTGCGGGAGATTTCCTTCTCTCTCCCACGTGAAGCGGCGATGACGCGCGCCTTGATGGAAGCGCTGGCCCAGGCCGTTTCGCTTGGCCTGGCGCAGGGCGTGCCCTTGGCGAGCTTCGTCAATGCCTATGCCTATGCGCCTGGCCATGGCGGCGCTGTGGAAGGCGACGCCGGCATCCGCCGCGCGACTTCCGTGCTGGATTGGGCATTTAGGCGGCTGGCGCGTGATTATCTGGGGCGCGAGGATTTGCCCGACCCGGTTGAGGAAGAAACGCTTCAACCGCGCGCGGCGGTGCTGCCCTTGCTTCCCTTGGAATTGCCAGCGCATCCTTCACCACGCATGCGCCGCCAACTGCGCCCTGCGGCGTAATTGGCGCTTTTGAAGGAACAGGATGATGGCCGGAAAAATCGAAGCGAAGCTTGCTGCCCTTGGCATTGTATTGCCAACGCCGGCGGCACCGATTGCGAATTACATCCCTTTCAACATCAGCGGAAAGCTGGTCGTGATTTCCGGCCAGGTGCCGGTACGTGATGGCAAGATTGCCTATACCGGCAAGCTTGGCGCCGGTGTTTCGATTGAAGTGGGGCGCGAAGCGGCACGGCTTTGCTTCATCAATCTGCTGGCGCAGTTGAAGGCCGCTGCCGGTGATTTAGATAACGTAACGCGCGTGGTGCGCCTTGGCGGCTTCATCGCTGCGCCGGCTGAATTCACCCAGCACGCGCTGGTGATGAATGGCGCTTCCGATCTGGCGGTGGAAGTGTTTGGCGATGTCGGGCGCCATGCGCGGACCACCATTGGCGTGCCCTCACTGCCCGGAGATGCGGCGGTGGAAGTGGAAGGGATGTTTGAGATTGCGTGAGGTGCGGGGCTTGCTGTCTCCGGCACCGTGACGACATCAAGGGGCATGACCAGCCCAACCGAATTGTCGCTAACCCTGCATCGCGCCATTGCCGAAATTCCGGCGTGCGATTGGGATGCTTGTGCGGGCGGTGACAATCCCTTCGTGAGCCACGCCTTTCTATTGGCGCTGGAAGAAAGCGGCAGTGCCGTGGCGGAACGTGGCTGGCTGCCGCAACACGCGGCTTTGCGTGACGCCGCCGGGCGCGTGCTTGCCTGCGCGCCCGCCTATGCCAAATCCCACTCCCAGGGTGAATATGTCTTTGACCATGGCTGGGCGGATGCTTTGGAACGTGCCGGCGGGGATTACTACCCGAAGCTGCAAGTGGCCGCGCCCTTCAGCCCTGTGCCCGGCCCGCGCCTGCTGGTCCATCCCGAAGCCGGCTTTGGGCCGGATGTTTTGGCTGGCGCCTTGGTGCAGGCCTGCGAGGGTATTGGTGCATCATCTGTCCATGCAACCTTCTGCACGGAAGCCGAATGGCGCGCCCTGGGTGATGCCGGCTGGCTGCAAAGGCTTGGCACGCAGTTCCATTGGGCCAATCCGGGCTATCGCGATTTTGATGATTTCCTGAGCGCCTTGGCATCGCGCAAGCGCAAGGCGCTGAAGCGTGAAAGGCGCGATGTGCAGGCGGCGGGCCTGACGCTGCGCACATTGCGCGGGGCAGAAATTACGCCACGCCATTGGCAGGCCTTTCACCGCTTCTATCAGGCCACCACCGACAAGAAATGGGGCCGCAGCGCCTATCTCACGCGGGCTTTTTGGCCACTGCTTGGTGAAAGGCTTGGTGATCGCGTGCTGCTGATGGTGGCGGAGCGGGATGGAGAGCCCGTCGCCGCCGCGCTTAATCTGATTGGGCGTGATGCGATTTACGGCCGCAACTGGGGCGCCATTGTGGATGTACCCTTTTTGCATTTTGAACTTTGCTATTACATGGCAATGGATTTCGCGATTGCGCATGGCATTCCGCGCGTTGAAGCCGGCGCGCAGGGCGAGCATAAAATTCAGCGCGGCTATCTGCCCGTGCCGACCTATTCCGCGCATTGGATTGCGCATCCTGGGCTGTCCCGCGCGGTGGGTGAATTTCTTGCGCGCGAACGCCCGGCGATGGAACGCGAAATGGCCGCGCTTGCCACACTTTCCCCCTTTCGTCAGGCGGATGATACCGGGTGACGCCGGGCGTGCCGCGCATCGCTTATCTGCAATTGGCGGCCTCCATGGCGCTGGTCGGCGCCAATGTCGCGGTTGCAAAATTGCTGGCGGAAGCGCTGCCCATTCCGATGATCGCCTTTCTGCGCTGCGTTTTGGCGGTGGCATTGCTCTGGCCCTTGGCGCGCCTGTTGGAAGCCGCGCCACGGCCTGAGGGCGAGGTGATGCGCAACCTTGCCTGGCAGGCTTTGTTCGGCACCGTGATCTATAATGCGGGCTTGCTGGCGGGCTTGCGCCTGACCTCGGCGCTGGAAGGCGGGCTGGTATTGGCAAGCCTGCCCGCGGTGGTGGCTTTGGGCAGCGCCTTTTGGCTGCGGGAACGCCTGACGCCGCCGCAATGGATCGCCGTCAGCCTCGCGGCCTTCGGCATGGCGGCCATGACGATTGCGCGCAGCGGTGAGGGGGCTGAGGGGTCTGTCCTTGGCAATCTGCTGATCTTCGGCGGTGTGATCGGCGAAGCGCTTTACGTGCTGCTCGCGCGGCGCATCGTGGGGCGCATTGGGGTGATCACGGCCAGCCTTTGGATGCAGATTTTCTCAGCCTTGATGCTCGCCCCCTTTGCCTTGCCGGATATTGGCAGCATTGCCGCGCTGGCAGATCCGCGGCTTGCGGCGTTGCTGGTGTTTCATAGCGTAACGGCCAGTGTGCTTTGCTTACTGCTTTGGTATGCCGGTTTGAAGCGCGTTGGTGCCGGTGTTGCTGGGATTTTCACCGCCTTCCTGCCCGCGACCGCTGCGCTGGTGGCAGTGGTGATTTTGCAGGAAGCCTTCACTGCCATCCACGCCATTGGCTTTGCGCTGATGATGCTGAGTGTGCTGATTGCCACCTGGCCGCGCAAGGCAAGCACATGAGGCCATGGTTCGCGCAAAGCCTGGGCGATTTCCGCCGCCAAAGCCCGGCGGAGATCGCCGCGCGTCTCGCCTACGCACAGGCGGATCGTTTCGGCGCGCTTGAATTGAAGCAGCGCGATTCTTGGGAACAAAGCGCTGCGCTTCTGCGGGACGCGCTGGCTGAGGGTGATTCCAACTGGCACATCTTCATGGAATGTGATTTGCTGCGCCTCGAAAAACGCGCCGATGCTATTCTGCTGACGGACCGCGCGATTTTTGTCCTGGAATTCAAGATGGGCGCGCAGAAGCCGGACCTGGCTGATCTGCGCCAGACCGATAATTACGCCATGGATTTGCATGATTTTCATGCCGGCAGCCGCGGCGTGCCGATCATCCCGGTATTGGTTGCCCCTGCCGCGCCGCAGCGTGATCTTGACCTGCCGCTATTCTGGCATGGCGTAGCACCAGTGATGGTCGCCAATGGCGCCATGCTGCGGGAGGTTGTGGCGCGCGTGCAGGCAGCCATCGCGTCGCCAGCGACGCCCATTGAAGCGGATGCCTGGGCGCGTTCCGCCTATCGCCCCGTACCAAGCGTGCTGGAAGCGGCGCGGCTTTTGTATCGGCGCAATGCGGTGCCCGATATCGGCGCCACACGCGCCGATGCGCATAACCTGACCCGCACCACCGATGCCATTGCGCGCGTGGTTGCGCGTGCCCAAGCGGAAGGCGGGCGCTATGTCGTTTTCGTCACTGGCATTCCCGGCGCGGGCAAAACGCTTTGCGGCCTTAATCTGGTATTTGGCGCGCTGCGGGAACTGGGAGCCGCCTTCCTTTCCGGCAATGTACCCTTGGTGACAGTGCTGCGCGAAGCCTTGGCGCGTGATGCAGCGCCGCAAGGGGGTGCCGCGTTTCAGGCCGCGGAACGCGCTGCGCGCACCGCGTTGCAGAATGTCCATCGCTTTCTGGAACATCATGTGGTGCATCCGCATGAAACGCCCGAAGCGCGCATCATTGTCTTTGACGAAGCGCAGCGCGCCTGGGATCAGGCGCAAGCGACACGCGATGGCCAACGCCGTAAAAGCCACCTGACCAAAAGCGAACCCGCGCATACGCTCGAAATCATGGCGCGGCATGATGGTTGGGCCGTGATTGTCGCGCTGATCGGCAATGGGCAGGAAATCAATACCGGTGAGGCAGGTCTTGCCGAATGGGGCCGCGTAATTGCGGCTTCATCTTCCTGGCGTGCGGTTGCGGCGCGGCGCAGCATCACGGCTGCTGATCCCGCGCAGCGCCTGGCTGAAGGCGCGCCGGCTTGGCTCAGCTTCGATGATGATCTGGACTTGCAAACCCCCATTCGCAGCCTGCGTAGCAGCAGGGGTACGGAATGGGTGGATGCGGTCTTGCAAGGTGATGCGCCCGCCGCACACGCCATTGCGGAAGCGACGCCAGAGTTACCCTACTACGTCACGCGCGATCCAATCGCTTGGCGCGCTGCCCTGCGCGCCCGCAGCCGTGGCTTGCGCCGCGCTGGGTTGGTCGCTTCCGCCGGCGCGCGGCGCCTGCGCGCCGAAGGGCTTGGCGTGCAGGTGCCCGATATTGCCGATTGGTTCCTAAAACGCTGGCCGGATATCCGTTCTTCCGAAGCGCTTGAAACCTTCGCCACCGAATATGATTGCCAGGGTTTGGAATTGGATGTGGTGGGCCTCGCCTGGGGAGGCGATTTTTTGCGCCATGCCGGCCAATGGCGCGCGCGGCGCTTTGCCGGCCATCAATGGCAGGTCGTACGCGGCGCTGAGGAACAGCGCTACATCCTGAATACCTATCGCGTGCTGCTGACGCGCGCGCGGTATGAGACCATCATCTGGGTCCCGCCCGGTTCCGCCGCCGATGAGCCCTTCCACGACATCACGCGCCGGGCGGCCGAGATGGATGCGCTGGCTGATTTCCTGCTGGCCTCTGGCGCGCGGCCCCTTGAAGCTTTAATCAGAGAACCAGAACCCGCGCCTGATCTGGCGCAGCTTTTATGAGGCCACCATGCGCGCGCTGATCCTTCTGGCCCTTATGTTTCTGGCGCTGCCTGCATGGGCGCAGGAAATCAAACTCGCTACCTGGAATATCGCCTGGCTCACCACCAAGCCCGCCGGCCATCCCGATCTGCCGCGTGAACTGACAACCCGGGCCGAGCAGGATTTCGTTCGTCTGCGCGCCTATGCTGAGCGGCTGGCGGCGGATGTGATTGCGTTGCAGGAAGTAGATGGGCCTTTGGCGGCGGCGCGGGTGTTTGATTCCACCGCCTATGATTTCCACTTCCCGGCGGAAAGTGATGTGCAGCGTGCCGGCTTTGCCTGGCGCAAGGGACTACAAGTGACGCGCAATCCGGACCTGATGGCGCTTGATCTTCGCCCAACCGCGCGCCGTTCCTTGCGGCGTGGCGCAGATATCACCCTGCATGGTGCCAATGGTGCGCGGCTGCGGTTGCTTTCCATTCACCTGGATGGAGGATGCTCTCAGGGTTCTGTTCGCCAGCCCAATAACAACGATTGCCAAAGCCTTGGCCAGCAGGCGCATATCCTGGCGGACTGGATCACCGAACGGCGCCGCGAAAACATACCCTTCGTGATCCTGGGCGATTTCAATCGGCGCTTTTCGCGCGATGATGAAATGCTTGCCATACTGAACGCCGCATCGCCGATGCGCCGCGCCACAGAGGGTTTTTCGAATCCCTGCTGGGCGCGTGATGGGCAAGGACGCGCTTTTGTGGACCACATTCTGCTGGGGCTGCGCGCGGCAGATTGGCTCGTCAAGGATAGTTTTCGCGTTTTGTCCTATACGGAACGCGATCCCGCGCTGCGTGATGTGATCAGCGATCATTGCCCGATTTCGGTCCGGCTGCAGCTGCCCTGAGATCACCTATGGGCGGGGGGCAGAGCCCGTGCCATGCTCCGCCCATGTCGCTTTTTACCCGCATCACCCTGCCGCTGGCGGCGATCAATTTCATCAATCAGGCCAATCGTTCCCTGGTTGCGGTGATCGGGCCCTTGCTCGCGCTTGAATTCGGCCTGACGGCGGCAGAGCTTGGCTTGCTCGCGGCTTGTTTCTTCGCAAGCTACGCCATGGCGCAATTGCCGATCGGGCTTGCGCTTGATTTGAAAGGCCCTCGGCGCGTGCAGGCGACCTTGGCCCTGATTGCCGCAACAGGCTTCGTCATCAGCGCCTTGTCAGACGATGTGCTGACGCTCGCCGTCGGGCGTTGTGTTGCCGGTGTTGGTGTAGCCGCCGGCCTGATGGCCATGCTGAAGGCAAATACGCAATGGTATCCGAAAGAACGCGTTGCGGCGGTAACTGGGGCCGGTCTTTTCTTCGCGTCTATGGGGGGCCTTGCTGCCACCATGCCGGTGCAATGGGCGCTGCCCTTCATTGGCTGGCGCGGCGTTTTCGCGGTGCTGGCAATGCTTGCGGTTATGGTATCGGCCTGGATCTGGTTTTCCGTGCCTAATGCGCCGCCCGGTGTCGCACCCGCGGCGCGGCGCAGCCTGCGCCAGGAAATCGGCGAATATGGCCGCATTTTCAAAGATCCGGTTTTTCTGCGCCTGGTGCCGACTGTTGGTATGCTCTCCACGCTCAATTTCACCTTTCAGGGGCTTTGGGCTGGGCCGTGGTTGCGCGATGTGGGCGGCTTGGATGATGGCGTGCGCGCCGCGGCCTTGCTGATCTATGCGCTTGGCATGATGTTCGGCAGTCTGTTTACGGGGCAGGCCGCATCCTTCGCGCAAGCGCGCGGCTTCTCGCCCATGTTGATGCCCTATATCGGCGTCGCTGGCTGCCTTTTTGCGCAGGCCATGCTGATGCTGGGGCCCACGAATTTCTGGATCATGGCCTTGCTGTGGTTCTTCTTTTCCTTCTCGGGTTCCGTTGGCCCCGCAGGTTATGCGGCGATTGCGCAGGGCTTCCCGCCGGCTTTGGCGGGGCGCGTTGCCACCGCCATCAATTTCCTGATGCTTTGCGTGGTTTTCGTCTTCCAGACAGGGATCGGTGCTATTCTTGATCTCTGGCCACGTACCGCAAGCGGCGGCTGGGCGCCTCAGGGTTATGTGTGGGCGCTTGGCATGACCTTCTCCGTCCAATTGGCAGCAGCGCTTTGGATTTTCATGCCCTGGTGGCAAGCACGAAAGGAACCCGCGTGATGGAAAAGCGAGTGACGAAAATCCTGGATCGCTATCGGGTGACCAAGGGGCGCGGCTTTCGCCTGAAGGATTATGACCCGGGCGATACCGCCGCGCTCGAGATGGAAAAAACGGCGGCCGAGGCGCTGCTGCAACAGGGTGTCGTGCGGCTGGCGGAGATGCAGGACAAGCTCTATGCGCAGGATCGCTGGTCGGTCTTATGCATCTTCCAGGCGATGGATGCCGCAGGGAAAGATGGCGCGATCAGGCATGTGTTTTCAGGCGTCAATCCGCAGGGCTGCCAGGTGCATTCCTTCAAGGCGCCGGGGGCGATAGAATTGGACCATGATTTCCTCTGGCGCCATTCCATTGCGTTGCCAGAACGCGGGCGCATCGGGATCCATAACCGTTCCTGGTATGAAGAAGCCTTGGTGCTGCGCGTACATCCTGAATTGCTTGCAAGACAGAAACTGCCGCCTTCGCTGATAGGCAAAAAGATTTGGGATGAAAGGCTGGAAGATATCGCGGCCTATGAACGCTATCTGGCGCGGCAGGGCACGGTGGTACTGAAATTCTTCCTGAATGTCAGCCAAGATGAACAAAAAAAGCGCTTCCTTTCCCGAATTGAGGAGCCCGAGAAGAATTGGAAATTCTCACCCAATGATGTCGCGGAACGCGCCCATTGGGATGATTACATGAAGGCCTATCAGGCCGCGATCAGCGCCACCGCCGCGCCTCATGCGCCCTGGTTCGTGGTGCCGGCAGATGCGAAATGGTTCACGCGCCTGGTGGTGGTGGCCGTCATTATCGAAGCGCTTGAAAAGCTTGATCTGCATTACCCCGCGGTCACCAAGGAGCAGCGGACTGCCCTTGCGGTGGCCAAGAAAAGCCTGGGGTGAGGGGGGTTAATCCCCCACCGCATCCAGCACATGCAGCGCATAGGTATAGGCCGCACCGGCATTAAGCGCGATGGCGACGCCAAGCGCTTCAGCGATTTCCTCCTTGGTGGCGCCGGCGGCCTTGGCCTTGCGCGCATGGGCATCAATGCAGCCATCGCATTTTGTGGTGATGGCAACGGCAAGGGCGATGAATTCGCGCGTCTTCGCATCCAAATGCTTGGTTTGCGCGGCGCCATTTGAAAGTGCCACAAAACCCTTCACGATATCGGGATGCAATTGCCCCAATTCCTTGCCACGCGCCTTTAGCCCAGCGCTATACTTTGCCCAATCCTTGACTTCAGTCTGGCTCATTATCCTTTCAATGCATTACGGCGGCGGCGGCGCTGGCATAACCCACGCGACGTTCCGGCGGCACGGGATGGCGCCCGGCCACGCGTTCCAGCAATAACCGCGCATCGGCCAACATAACGGCCTTGATCGCCGCATCCAGAAAAAGCTGTTCCAGCACATCCTGCTGCGCATGGCTGCCACCCATGCGATGCATCACACCAATGGCAGGGCGCATCACGGTAACGGCGCGGGCATGATCACCGCGCCCATGCGCCAGCACAGCCTCACATACCGGCAGCGCCGCATCACGCAGAATGGGCGCGAGCGTGCCGCCAGCAGCGATGGCATCACGTATTCCATCCAATAGCCGCGCCGCCGCCTGGAAGCGCCCGGCGGCAACCAGCGCCATCATCCAATGCGGCAGGGTGAAGGCAGAAAGGCAATCGCCAATCCGCGCTTCCGCCTTATCTGCCAATTCTTCCCAGCGCGCACCCACATTCACGCCCTGGCGTTGCAAGCGAAACAGCATGGAAGCGGCGTTCTGCACATCAATGTAAAGATCAGGGGCGGCTTCGGTCAGCGGGCTTTGCAGATTGCGGAAACCCTTGTCGTAAAGCGCCAGCACGTCTTCGGCTTCCGCCCGTTCCAGATGATACATCGCGCGGTGCCAGAACAAATGATGCGCCAGGTTGGAAGCGCCTTCCCAGTTCTTCTCAAGGCCTGAAAGCCACGCAATGCCTTCACCACGCCGGCCTTGCATTTCCATCACATGCGCCACCGCATGCGCGGCCCATAAATCGCCCGGGTCAAGATCAATCGCGGCACGCCCGCTTTCCTCCGCCACCTGGTAATTGCCGCATTCCTCATGCGCGAAACAGCGACAGGCCAGAATGCTGCCATAGGCAGGCAGCGCTGCTGTCCAGCGCGGATAAACACCATCCACGACGCGCTGCATGGTGCCGGCGCGGCCCAACCAAAAGGCGTTGAAGTGATGCAAACGAAACGCCAGAATATCATGCGGGTGGTCGCGCAAAATCGCCTCCCACCCCGCCAGCGCCTGGTCCAAATCCCCCGCTGCCCAGGCGGTGACGGCGGCGGCATGCGCCGCTTCGCGTGCGCTGGCCTTGGCGGCAAGGCGCGTGGCGGTTGCGGCCGCTTCGCGCGCGGCGGGCAGCAGCGCGGCCTTATAGCCAAGCAAGGTGAGCGCTGATTGCAGCACCCGCGCCATCGGCATGTCACCATCCGCTTCCAGCAGCGCCTTCATCCGCGCGGGTGTATCGGCGCGATATTTCAGATAGCCCGTCACCACATGATCATAAGCGCGCGTTGCGGCATCCGACGCGCTGGTGATGGCAAGGCCGTGCTGATCCTGGGGCATGGGGAAACTCCAACATTCACGCCTAAAGCTTGCCAGCCTTGGCCAAGCCGTGTCGAGTATGAGTACCAACATGACGGAGCGATAAATGTCCGAGGATACCCCCGAAGCCCGCCTGGCCGCACTTGGCCTGGTGTTGCCGCCGGCGCCGAAGCCGCTTGGCACCTATGTGCCTTTCCGGCGCGATGGGAACATCATCTATCTGTCAGGCCAGGGGCCGCGCGATGCGGAAGGCAAACCGATCAGCGGCAAGGTGCCAACCGAAGTCAGCATTGATGAAGCCTATCAGCTCGCGCGTCGGGTTGGGCTTTCCTTGCTTTCAGTTGCGGCTTCCGCTGCCGGAGGGCTTTCGCGGCTGCGTGCGCTGAAGGTGCTCGGCATGGTCAATGCGGTGCCGGAATTTCGCGAACATCCGCGCATCATCAATGGCTGTTCAGATCTTTTCGTCGCCGTACTGGGTGATAATGGCCAGCATGCGCGCTCCGCCGTTGGCTTTGGCAGCCTACCCGCTCAAATCCCGGTGGAGATCGAAGCGATTTTCCGCGTGCTGGATTAAGCGGGTTCAGGCCTTCGTCCCGGTGCTGCCGAAACCGCCCGCCCCGCGCGCGGAATCCGGCAGCGCCGCCACTTCGCGCCAAACGCCGC
Source organism: Roseomonas sp. (assembly GCA_020249285.1). Lineage (GTDB taxonomy): Bacteria > Pseudomonadota > Alphaproteobacteria > Acetobacterales > Acetobacteraceae > Neoroseomonas. The sequence continues at coordinate 57,462 of JADCFX010000025.1, forward strand.
GCGTCACCGGCGCCAGTACGGCTTGGGCAATGCGCATGCCGCGTTCCACGGTGAAGGGCTCATTGCCAGCATTCATCAGGATCACGCCCAATTCGCCGCGATAATCCTCATCTATCGTGCCGGGGCTATTGGGCAGCGTAATGCCGTTTTTCAGCGCCAAACCTGACCTGGGCCGCACCTGAATTTCATACCCCGCCGGGATCGCCATTTTGAGGCCGGTTGGGATCAAGGCGCGACCGCCCGGCGGGATCACCACCGGCGCGCTGATCGCCGCCAGCAAATCCATCCCCGCGGCACCTTCGGTCGCATAGCTTGGCAGCGGCAAATCCGCGCCATGGGGCAGGCGTATCACAGCAATTTCCGGGGTCATGCCAAAGCCTCTGCAATGCGCGCGGCAAGCTTCGCCGCGACGTCTTCCTTCTTCATGCGTGGCCAGGCTTCCGTACCCTTCGGCGTGATCAGCAACACGGTATTCTCCGCGCCCCCCATCACATCGCCGGAGACATCATTCGCCACAATCCAATCGCAGCCCTTTTTCTTACGCTTGGCCCGCGCATGTTCTTCCAGCTTCTCGGTCTCTGCCGCGAAACCCACCACCAGCTTGGGTCGGCGCGGTCCGGCGGCGGAAAGTGTCGCCAGAATATCGGGGTTGAGCGCGAGTGCGATGGGCGGCGGCACTTCGCCTGCGATCTTTTTCATTTTCTGATCTGCGGCTGCGGCACTTCGCCAATCCGCAACGGCCGCCGCGCAAATCGCGACATCGGCAGGCAGCGCCGCTTCGCACGCCGCCAGCATATCGCGCGCGGATTCCACGCGCCGCATGGTGACACCTTTCGGGTCCGGCTGCGCCACGGGGCCAGAGACCAAAGTCACCCGCGCGCCAAGTGCGGCGAGCGCTGCGGCGATGGCGTGGCCCTGCTTGCCGCTGCTGCGATTGGCGATGTAGCGCACCGGATCAATGGGTTCATGCGTAGGCCCGCTGGTCACCAGCACATGGCGGCCCTTCAAGGGCTGCGCCGCCGGGGCCAATGCAGCCGCGACTTCATCCAAAAGCGCCGTCGGTTCAATCAACCGGCCCGGGCCTGATTCCGGTTCCGCCATGGCGCCCACTTCCGGCCCGGCTATGCGAATGCCTCGTGCGCGGAGTGTTGCGATATTCGCTTGTGTCGCCGCATTTTCCCACATGGCGGGGTTCATCGCCGGTGCCACCATGATCGGTGCGCGGGTCGCTAGCAGCACGCAGGTCGCCAGATCATCCGCCAAGCCATGCGTGATTTTCGCAAGCAAATCAGCGGAGGCCGGCGCTACCAGGACCAGATCGGGCAGGCGCGCCAGGCGAATATGGCCGATCTCGGCCTCGGCGGCCCAAAGATCATCATGCACCGCCTGGCCGGTAATGGCGGCCAGCGCTTCCTTGGTGACAAACCGCGCCCCGCCCGCGGTCAGGATGGCGGTGACACTCGCCCCCGCCTTGCGCGCAAGCCGCGTGAATTCCAGCACCTTATAGGCAGCGACGGAGCCCGAGACGATCAGCAGGATTTTGCGACCAGACAGCATGGGGCCAAGCCTAACCCAGAAGCCGCATGAATGAAATCAGCCACCCCCTGGCGCGCGCCCCTGGTTCGGGCATCATGGGCCAAGGCCGCCCGATCAGCGCGGCAAGGGGGAAACTCAATGGCAGGCGGGAAGCTCCGCGCCACCGGCGTTCTTGCGCCCTTCGGGCAGCGCGGCTTTCGGTTTCAATGGCCGGCTGATCTTGCCACCTCCTGGGCCTTTGAGATGGAAACGATCATCCTGGGTTGGTATGTGCTGACCGAAACGGGATCGGTCACCTGGCTTGCCATTTTTGGGTCCCTGCTGCTGATCGGCACGCTGCTGTCCCCCATGTTTGGCGTGATGGGTGACAGGGTCGGGCATCGGCGCGTGCTGTCCGCCATGCGTGCCTGGTATGCGGTGCTGGCCGCGGTGCTCACGGCCTGCGCCATGGCAGGGCTGCTTTCCCCCTGGCTTGTCTGTGCTGTGGCCTTGCTGAGCGGCCTGGTACGCCCTTCCGATATGGGCATGCGGAATGCGCTGATCGCCGCCGGCATGCCCGCGCCCCTGTTGATGGGTGCGATGGGGATTGAACGCATGAGTGCCGATAGCGCCCGCGTGATAGGTGCGCTGACCGGCGCGGGGCTGGTCGCGTTTCTCGGCATTGGCCCTGCCTATATGGCGGTGACAGCGATATACCTTTGCGCCTTTGTGCTGACCTTGCAGGTGGATGAACCACCAACCCGCGCCGCCCAAGCTGTGGCGATGAAAACGCCCTGGGCCGATCTTGGTGATGGTATTGCCTATGCGCGCGGCACTCCGCCCGTGCTGGCGGCGTTGCTGCTGGCGTGCCTGGCCAATTTCGCGGCCTATCCGATCAGCGGCGGCCTGCTGCCGCATGTGGCACGCGATGTTTATGGGCTGGATCGCACCGGGCTTGGCTATCTGTCTGCGAGTTTCGCCGGCGGCGCGATGCTTGGTTCGCTTTTCATCAGCGCGAGGGGAGGCGGGCTGCCCCCGGCGCGCACCATGCTTGCGGCAGCGCTTTCCTGGTTTCTGTTGCTATTGGTTTTTGCGCGGCTGACGGACCCTGTGCTGGGTGGTGTGGTGCTGGCTTTGGCGGGGTTTGTGCAAAGCTTTTGCATGGTGCCGCTGGCGGTGCTGCTGCTGAGAATCACGCTCCAGGATTTTCGAGGGCGCGTGATGGGGCTGCGCATGCTGGCGGTTTACGGCCTGCCGGTGGGGCTGATGCTGGCCGGGCCTTTGGTGGGTGAGATCGGCTTCGCCGATGCCGGCGCGCTTTATGCCGGCTTTGGGGCGTTATGCACCATGGCGATTGCGCTGTTCTGGCGCGCGCATTTGCTGCCGCGTGAGGTGCCGGCGAATGGGCTGCGCAGCCAATAGAACTTCCAACTTACACCAGTATTTGGCAAACTAACCGCAACCAGAAAGGAAACGCCGATGCCCCTTACCTTGTCCCGCCGTCATGCGCTTGCCCTGGCCGGTACCAGTGCGCTCGCCCCCGCCGCTTTCGCGCAGGGCATATTTCCTGACCGCGCGGTGAATATGATTGTCCCCTTCGCCCCTGGCGGCACGCCCGATATCGCGGCGCGGCTGCTGGCGCCCAAAATGGCCGAATTGCTGGGCCAGGCGGTCACGGTGGAAAATCGCGCAGGCGCTGGCGCCACAATTGGCACCCGCGCCGTAGTGCAGGCGCGGCCTGATGGGCATACGATTCTGATGGGCTCGATCTCCTTCCTGACGGCGCCGCTCACCGCGGACCCCATGCCTTATGATCCCGTGGCGCAGCTTCGCGTGATCAGCCTGATTTCGACATCGCCCTATGTGCTGATTGTGCGCGCCGATAGCCCGGCCCGCGATATCGCCGGGTTTCATGCCATGGTGCGGGAGCGCGGCAATAAACTAAACTACGGGTCAGCGGGCAGTGGCACGCCGCTGCATTTGGGTGGCGAACTTTACAAACTGATGATGGGCGTGGACCTGACCCATGTGGCCTATCGCGGCAGTGGCCCGGCGATTACCGCGCTGCTTGCGGGCGAAGTGGATATGGTGTTTGCCGATGTGCCGGGCGCTTCCGGCCAGATCAGCGCCGGCACGGTGCGCCCGCTGGCCACCATGGTGCAGCAACGCATTCCGCAATTACCAAACGTGCCGACCATGGCGGAAAGCGATCCGCGCTTGAAGGATTACGATGTCTATACCTGGGCCATGCTGGTGGCGCCGAAAGCCACACCCGATCGCGCGATACAACGCCTGCATGAAGTAGCCATCGCCGCCGCACGTCAGCCTGATATCATGAAACGCTTTGAAGAAATGGGTTTTGATTATGTCGGCTCATCGCCCGCAGATGGAGACAAGCGGCTGGAAGCGGAACGTGACAAATGGCGCGATGTGATCAAGCGGGCGAATATCAAGGTGGATTTGTAATCAGCCAAGCTCACCCCGCCCGCAGCCCTGCACGTTCCGCCGCCGTCCGTGTCCATGCCGTCTCCCGTTGCAGAAAGGCAGCAAAGCCCGCCGGCGTTGCCTCTGTTGCGCTTGCCATCAGGCTGCCCATGCCTTCCAGCCGCGACCGCACCGCAGGGTCCGCTACGGCGGCGGCAACAGCCTCGCCAAGCGCCTTCGCGGCGTGATCGGGCACACCCGTTGGCGCCACAATGCCAACAAAAGCCGCAGCCTGATAACCGGCAACGCCGGCCTCGGTCGCGGTCGGCAATTCGGGTGCTTGCGGCAACCGATCAGCCGCCGCTACCGCCAAAATCCGCACCGCGCCTTCCCGATGCAGAGGTAGCGCCGTGGAAATTTCCGTAATGGCGCCGGATAAGGTGCCGGAGACAAGATCAGGCGTCATCGCCCCACCGCTGCCATAAGGAATATGCGTAATGCCTGCCCCGGTCGCCGCGTTAAACATCTCGAGCGAAAGATGCGCCGTGCTGGCAATGCCGGAAGAACCGAAGCCGAGCCTCCCCGGATTGGCCTTTGAATGCGCCACAAGCTCCGCCACCGTTTGCACCGGCAGGCTGCGATGCACGGCAATCACCATCGGTGTGCGCACGAAAAGCCCAATCGGCATGAAGTCGCGCAGCGGATCGTAGCCAAGATTGGCCTGCACGGTGGGGTTGATCGTCAGCGGCCCGTTCGACCCAAGTAGGATCGTATAACCATCCGGCCTCATCCGCGCGACCTGCTGCGCGGCGACACTACCGCCCGCGCCAGCACGATTTTCCACCACCACAGGCTGGCCAAGCTTCGCCGACATGGCCGGTGCGCAGGCGCGCGCCGTTAGGTCCGAATTCCCGCCCGGCGCGAAGGGCACGATCAGGCGGATGGGCTTATCGGGGAAGGCGGCTTGCGCGCGAAGCGACGGGGACAGCATTGGCGTTGCGGCCAGGGCCGTGAGCACCGCGCGGCGCGTTGAGGTGAAATTCATGTTTTCTGTCCGTTTCCCGAATTTGGTTGTCAGCTTGCGGCGCCCGGACGGTACTCGCAAGCCCCTGGTTTTGCGGCATCACGGCAGGATAAGGGCTACCCCGCCCTCAATTACGCCGCGCTTCCCGCGCAATCACCGCCAGCGCCGCGGATGAAATCGTGAGCTGCCCCAATATCTGCGTCATGTCACGAATATAGCCCCAGGTTTCAAACGGTGCCGGGTCTTGCGGCAGCATCACCAGGCTCCCTGGCGCCAAGGGCGGCCCGCCGCTTTCCAGAAAACCCTGTCCTGCGGGCGCCGCTTCGCCATTGGGCAGCACCACAAAAACACGAGACGAATCGGCAAAGCGCTGCGCCCCGCCGGAGGCCTGGATATACTCCGCCGCGCGCCAACCCTGCCGGAAGGGCAGGCTACCCGGATTGAGCACTGCGCCCACCACTGTCACATCCTGCGGGCGCTTTGGCATGGCAATCACATCGCCGGGCTCCATCAGCATGTCCAAATCAGGCCGCGCCAGCAGGATCACAGGATTGGCTTCCACCACCACGCGCCCGGCGGCGCGCGCTTCCCGCATGGTGGCGGCCAATTCGCGCCCGGCCCTCATCGCGCCGCCAACATCGGAAGTACCACCCCGGGCACCTGGCAGCGTCTGGCCCGCGGCCAATTGCACCAGGCTGCTTTCCAGATCGCGCGCGGTGCGGGCAAAGCCTTCCTGTTGGCGCTGGCGCACGCTTTCGCGTGTGAAGACCGCGCCATAGGGGAAGGCCTCTGGCGTCAGCCCGCCGGCGCGCGCGATCACTTCCGAAAGCCGCTCCCCACGGCGCAATTCATAGCTGCCGGGGTTGCGGAATTCGCCAAGCAGCAGCACCGGCCCGGTATCCAAAGCATCTTCGCGCCGAGGGATGCGCAGCGCCTGACGCGGAGACACAAGCCTCGCCCCACCGCCAAGGCTGACGCGCGTCACCTGGCCGGTCAGCGCGGGGTTTGGCACGTCACGCGCCACATCCGCCGCGCTTGCATTGCCCAGGGCCGTCACGCCCCCTGCGATTGAAAGCGCATCGGCCAAGGGCGTATTGTCCAGCATGGGGTACAAGCCAGGGGCGCGCACCTCGCCGGTCATCAACGCGGCGTAGTCCAGCAGAAAGCCCGCCAATTCTGGCACTTCCTGAAAGATGCGCGGGCAGCGCGCCTCGCCCATTTCCGGAAACCCTGTTGCGCGCGCATGGGCGAAGCGGGCAGGGGATGCCTGCGCGGCCTGGGCAATTTGCGTCAGCGCCACGCATTCGCCGCCTTGCATCGCGGTTGCCTCGCCCCGCAAGGCGCGCTGGATAGCGCTGCTTGAAAGCCATTGGATATCCGCGCGGGCGAAGACAATCACCTCATCCCCATCGCGCAAGGTCGGCCCGCCGCGTCCTTCCAAACTCCGCGCCAGATCGAAGGGCAGCAAATGGCGCTGGCCGCTCCGCTGATCCGGGCGCAGCACCACGGCGAAGCGCGTATAGGGGTCAGGCCCCAATTGGCGATGATCCGCAATCAGGCCGCGGACGGTAAGCCCCTGCCGCCCACCGGCCGCGCGGGTGATCGGCATCGCCACATGCCCGGAAAGGCGAATGGTATTGGCCGCCACATCCGCCCCTGGCCGCACCAGCAGCGCATCGCCGCGCCTGAGGCTGGCATTGAGCCCAAGCTCCGCGAAACTCCGCCGCCCTTGAGCATCGCTTTGCTGCACCAAAAGCCGATTGCCACTGGGGCGGAGCGGCCCGCCGGCCAGCACCAGCGCATTTTCCAGCGGCATAAAGGCCTGCCGCGCCGGCAATTCATAAATCCCGGGCCGGGCGACATCGCCCGCAATCGCCACCACGCCACCCAGGGGCGGCACCAGAATACGCTCACCCTCCCGCAGCGTCAGGTCGGCCTCCCCGGGTGCATCGGCCAGCAGCGGGTAGAGATCCACCTGCCGAGAGCCCGCCGGCCCCTCGATCCTGATGGCACGCAAAGACCCGCTCCGCCGCACGCCTTCAGCCGCTGCCAAGGCGTCCAAAACGCTGGCGAGCGCGGTCAGGGTTTGAAAGCCGGGGCGCATCACCTCGCCGCCCACGAAAACGCTGATCTGGCGGATCGCGCCGATGGAGAGGAACACCTCGGAACCGCCAAGCTCGCGCGCCGCGCGGGCTTCCATATCGGCGCGCAGATCGGCAAGGCTGCGGCCAGCAGCCGGGATGGGCGGCAATTCCGGCAGCAGCAGCATGCCATCCCGCCCGATCCTGACCGAGAGCGTCTGGCGCGCCCGGCCACGCAGCGCCACCACCACCTCATCGCCTGGACCCATTATATAGGAACCCGGCAGGGCGCCGAAGCTTGGCTGCGGGGCGGCGCCGCCACGGAAAGTGTCGTAGCCGAATTGGCGAAGTTCCGTCTGTTCCAGCCTTTCGGTGAAGAAGGCCTCAATGCTGGAAAGGATCGGTGCTGGTCGCGAAGAGGGGGCTGCGCCTTGCGGTGCGGCGGCAGCGGGTGCTGCGGGCTGCGCGATGCCGGCTTCCAGAACTCGGGTGAGGATATCGCGCTGCGCGCCAGGCGGCAGGTTCGGCAGATTAGCGCCGCCCGGCAGGCTTGGGGGAAGGCTTGGTGGGGCCAGGAATTGTACGCCGGGCTGCGCGGCAGCGGGTGTCAAGCCGAAGAAAAGCCCAAAAATCAGGGAGCTAAGGCGCATTGCTGACGCCTTGAGTGGTTTTTTCATTTTGGCGAAATGTAACATTCAGAACATCCAAAAATACTGTTGATTTTTTCTTTACACAACCATAGATTGTTTTTCAACGACCTAAATCACCCAAGGAGACGTGCCGTGCCAGGTGATACGGTTCTTGGTGACACCCGGCCCTCAGTGGCCCCTTTGCCCGGCTGGCGCGGCTGGTGGCTGCGTGCTGATGCGGCTTGGCGGCTCGGCCCGCGCCCTGTCATGCGGTTTGCTTGGCATCGCCTGCGCCTTCGATTGGGGCTTGCCCGTCGCGCCTTGCCTGACCTGCCCACGCCGCGCGGCCCTTTCCTGCCGAATGCCCATGTCCTGTCAGGCATCCAGCGTGACTGGCACGGCCCCTTCAACCCAAAAGCCCATGCGCTGGATGTGCTCGCGCGTCCCGGCGCTGATATCCGCGCGCTATGGGAAGCCCATCGCCTCGCCCCTTTGCTCACCCTGGCGCTCGCGGCGCAGCGCGACCCTGAAGGCAATCATCTGAACCAGGCCGAGGCGCTTTTGGCAGATTGGGCCGCGGCCAACCCGCCCTTTCGCGGCCCAGGCTGGGCCTGTGCGCAGGAAGCGGCACTGCGCGCCATGGGCATAAGCCTGGCCCTTGCGTTGCTGGGCGCGGATCGCGGGCTGAACCCCGGCACGCGTGAATTGCTCGCTCTGCATGCGCGGCGCGTCCGCGCCACGCGCGCTTATGGCGCGGCGCAGGATAACAACCACCCCATCAGCGAAGCGGCGGGACTATTCGTCTGTGGCCTGCTGCTGGGCCGGGCACGAGACCAACGCGCCGGGGCGCGGGGGCTGACGCGGGCTGTGGCGCGGCTGGTCTCACCCTGTGGCGCCTTTGCCCAAGCCTCGCCGGCCTATCACCGGCTGATGCTGGATGTGCTGGCGATTGCCGAATGGTTCCGCCGCCGCCATGGCGCGCCAGGCTTTGCGGCGCCCTTCAGCGCCCGAGCAGCGGCGGCCACCCAATGGCTTGGCCGCGTCATGGCGCCAAATGGCGCTTTGCCGCGCATCGGGCCTTGCGATGATTCTGCCTTTGCTGACCTTTCCGGCGCTGGCGGGCAGGATGCGCGCGCCAGCCTGGAACGCGCTTCGCGGCTGTTTCTCGGCGAAAGTGCGGGACTTCCCGATGATGCGGGCTGCCGCGCCCTGGGCCTTGCTGCCGCCCCTGCCGCCCTAGCACCTCAAGCGCCGCATTGGCGGACCGCCGGCTGGTTCGGCCTCAGCGGGGCAGGGGGCGCGCGCGGCGTGCTGCGCACCGGTGTCCCGCTCCGCTTCCGGCCTGGTCAGGCGGATTTGCTGCATTTCGACCTATGGGATGGCGATGAGAACCTGCTGCGCGATGGCGGCAGCGGCGCCTATCTGCCGCCGCCGGGCTTCGATTGGTGGCAAAGCATGCTGGCCGGTGGGGCGGGGCATAATCTGATCACTTTTGATGATGCCGAACCCATGCCGCGGCTTGGCCCCTTTCTGTTTGGCCGCTGGCCGCGCTGCCGTGCCATTCCCGATGGCGCGAAAACCCGCGATTGGCGCGGCAATCGCCATGCGCGGCGCATCGAATGCCGCGGTCGCCTCTGGCGGGTGGAAGACCGCGTCGGGGGCGATTTCCAGCGCCTTGCGTTGCGCTGGCGGCTTTGCCCAGGCGATTGGCGACGCATTCCGGATGGCGTCGAAAGCACCAAGGCGCGCATCACGCTCAGCGCCAATGCGCCCTTCAGCCTGGAATTGATCCGCGGCTGGGAAAGCCCGGCCTATGGGCGGGTGGAGCCCGCACCTGTGCTGGAACTCCGCGCCCAGCGGCCAATCGGGCGGATTTTTACTGATATCGCCCTGCCAAAACTCGGAGGGGGTTGATGCCGCTGCCGCTGCTGCTGATGGGGCTTTGGGCTTGGCGTGCCAGGTTGGCGCTGATCCTGACGTTGCTTTGGGTGGGGGGCGCGGCGGCGATCCTGCTTTGGCCGCGCGGCCATGTGGCGCGCGCCCAGGTGGCGCCAGCAGAAACCACGGCCTTCGCCATTTCGTCCCTGCTATCGACACATCCGCTGAGCTTGGGGCAGGGGTTGGATACGCGCCCGGGAGGTAACTTCGCCATTTATCTGGCTGCGCTGCGCTCGCCCGAGGCGGCGCGGATGCTGACCACGGAAACCCCGCTGCTGCAGGTTATGGAACGCGCGCGCCAGGACTCACCTGTTTGGGGGCTGCGTGTTTTGCTTGGGCTAAATCGGGCGCTCGATGCCGATGATGTGCAGGTCTGGCTGGAACGCTATTCATCAGTAACTCAGAACCTAGGCGCCATTACTTGGACGCTTGAAGTAACCCATGCCGACCCGGCGCTGGCGCTGCAAAGCCTGATCAGCCTGCACCGCTTTGCCGAGGCCAAGGTACGCGCCGACCTGGCGGACCAAGCTGCTCGGCGGGTGGCGGCGTTGGAAGTGCGGCTATCTGGTGAAAGCGATATCTTCCTCCGCAATAGCCTCTACGATCTTCTGGCGCAGCAGCAGCGCGCTGGGCTGGTGGTGGCGGCGGATGAGGCTGTGGCGGCACGGCTGATCGCCGCCCCCATGGTGGAAGCCCGCGCGTCGCGGCCCAATCGGCCCCTTTTGCTTGGGCTTTGGCTGCTGGTGGTGCCCTTCGCGGTCTTCATGGCAGCGGCGGGTGTCTTGCTGACGCGCATCGCCTTTCGTGACGCCGCGCTGGTCACGCGCAGCCCGGCGATGCAGGGGGATTGAAGGTGCTGGCTGATGGCAGGCACGCCGCGCCGCCCCATGATGCGCTCGCTTGGCTGGCGGGGGCCGCTACAGCCCTTTTGCATTTGGCGGGGGCCTTGAAATCCATCCCCCTGATGGGCACTTTACCCATTGATTTTACGATATTAAGCGCTGCCCTGGCGCTGCCCTTGCTGGCAGTTTGCGCCGTCACGCGGCGCTGGGTGGTCGCGCCGGAAATTGGCCTGCCGCTTGCCGCCATTGGCGTGCTTTGGCTCTGGCTGGTGCTGGCCGGCTGCTGGAGCGCCTCGGGCGCCGTGCTTGCCGCCAAATTGCTGGAAATTACCCTGCTTGGGCCGATCATGCTGTTCGCTGGCTTGGTGGTGGCTGGGGATAACACGGCGCTCGGCGGCTTTTGCGCCGGTGTGCTTGGGGCCGGAGCGGCAGTTGCGCTCAGCCTTGCCAATAATCTCGCACAAGGGAGTGTCGCGCTGGGTGGCCCACCCGATGTCGATCCCGAGAAATGGCGTATTGCCTATCAGGTGACGGGACTTGCCATTGCCATGGCGGCGGCACTCGCGGCTTTGCATTGGGCGGAAGCGCGCGCTGCTCTGCTTGGGTTTTTCTGGTTGGGCGCCACCCTGGCCTTGGCGCTTGGCGCTTTGCTCCCTGGCGGGCGGGCGGCGCTGGTGGCGCTTGCGCTTTGCTTGGCATGCGGTCCGCCGCTGATGCTGCTCAGGCAAGAAAGGCGCGGGCAGGCGATCCTTTGGCTGCTTGGGTTGCTCTGCCTAGCTGGTGGCGCGGCCCTATTCATGGGAACCGAGGTAACTCAGCACGCCCGCGCTCTGGAACGTTTCTTTGCGCCCAACACGTTGGAAAGCTCCGGCCGCTTGCCGCTTTGGGGGGCGGCCTTGGCCTTGGCGGGTCAGACCATGCCCTTTGGCCTGGGTATAGGCGGCTTCAGCCTGGCGGCGGGGTTTGGTGAATGGCGCGGGCGGCACCCCCATAACTTGGCACTTGAAGCACTGGCCGAGGCCGGCCTGCCTGGCTTCGCGCTTTGGCTGATTGCCTTTGGCGGGGCGGCCTGGGTGCTCTGGCGGCTTGGCCGGACCGCGCCTTCCTGGCGGGTGGCGCGCATCCTGATGCTCTGTCTGCCCATGGCGGTGACGCTTCAGGTTTCGACCGATCTTGGCAATCGCATGGCCTGGCTCACGCTTGGCTTGGCGCTGGGGCTTGGGCTGCGCGCCGAGGCACCGGGGAAGGAGGCCTTCAATGTACGCGCTTTGGGGTAAGGCATGGCTTGATCGGGGCGTAGCCGCGCTCGTGCTGGTATTCGCCGCACCGGTCTTTGCCTTGCTGGCGCTGGCTGTTTTGCTGGCCTTGGGCCGACCCATCCTGTTCCACCAACGCCGCGCTGGGCAGCATGGCGCGCCCTTCACGCTGCTGAAGTTCCGCTCGATGCACGAAGGGGGGGCGCCTGATGCCGCGCGGCTCAGCCGCTTTGGGCGCTGGCTCCGGGCCAGTGGCCTCGATGAATTGCCGCAAATGATCAATATCTTGCGTGGGGAAATGAGCCTGGTGGGGCCTCGGCCTTTGCCGTGCGACTATACGCCCCTTTTCAGTGAAACCGAGGCACGCCGGCTTTGGGTCAGGCCCGGCCTTTTCGGCCTTGCCCAGGCAGAGGGGCGCAACGCGCTGCCTTGGTCGCGGCGCTTGGCCTGCGATGTGCAATATGCCGAGCAAAAACCTGAATTTGTGACAGATTTCAGGATCGCCCTGGCTTGCTGCGCCCTGCTGCTGCGCGGCCATGGCGCCACCATGCCAGGCCATGCGACCTCGCCAAGCTTGCAAGAAGCCCTCTCGCGCGGCGCTGTTCTTGTGCCGGCTCCGCCGATGACGCGCGGCCATCAGGGATGAAGACCATGCTCTCTTCCGCCCATGCTGCCCGCATCCTGCCCAAGCCGCCGAAGCCAGCGCGAGAGGCGGCGGCGCCGATCCTGCTCTCACCGCCCCATCTCACGGGGCGGGAGATAGCCGTTCTGGAAGCGAGCCTTGCCTCGGGCTGGCTCGCCCCCGCTGGCCCCGCACCGCGCGCCTTTGAGGCCGCCTTTGCCGAGGCCACCGGCTTTGCCCATGTGCTGGCCGTCGCTTCGGGCACCGCAGCGCTCACGCTAGCCTTCCGGGTGCTGGATATCGGGCCGAGGGATGAGGTTTGGGTGCCAAGCTTCACCTTCATCGCTTCCGTGGCACCGGCAGTGCAGATGGGCGCGAGACCTCGCTTCTTGGATGTCTGCCCCGAGAGCTGGACGCTTGACCCGGCGTTACTGGCAGCGGAGCTTTGGAAGGCAGCGCGGGAGGGCCGGCTTCCCAAGGCGGTGGTGGCGGTGGATATCTACGGCCAATGCGCCGCTTTGCGGGCCATTGCCTCGATTTGCGCTGCATATGACGTGGCGCTGATATCCGATAGCGCGGAGGGGTTGGGTGCCTCTCAATCTGGGTTGCCGGCCGGGCGCGGCGCGCGGCTCGCGACCTTTTCCTTCAATGGCAATAAGATCATCACGGCTGGTGGGGGCGGAGCGCTGGCTTCCGATGATCCGGGGCTGATCGCTTATGCCCGAAGCCTTGCCGATCAGGCCAGATCCCCGGCGCCGCATTATGAGCACGCCAGCACAGGCTATTCCTTTGGCATGTCGTCCCTGATGGCGGCGGTGGGGTTCGCGCAACTGGCGAAACTCAGCGATCGCGTGGCGCAGCGTCGGGCGATCTTCGCACGCTATCAGGAAGCGCTGGAGGATTTGCCGGGCATTTCCTTCATGCCCGAAGCCCCTTGGGGTAGGGCATCGCGCTGGCTCTCCGCCATGCTGATTGACCCAGCCGGCTTCGGCATGGATGCCGATGGCCTGCGGCGCGTTTTGGCCGCCGAGGGCATTGAAACCCGCCCGGCCTTCAAGCCCCTGCATATGCAGCCAGTGTTTCGTGACGCGCCTTGCATCGGCGGGTCGGTGGCGGAAGCGCTTTTTGCGCGCGGGCTTTGCCTGCCCTCTGGCAGCGGCTTGGAGCAGGACGCGCAGCACCGCGTCATTCGCACCATCCGCGCCGCGGCGCGCGGCTGAGTTCCATGCATATTCTTTATCTGCATCAGCATTTCAGCACGCCCGAGGGCAGCACCGCGACACGGAGCTTCGCCTTCGCCCGCAGCCTTGCCGCGCGTGGCCATCGCGTGACGCTGGCGACCGGGCGCTATCAGGGCGCTGAAACCGGGCTCAGCGGCGCCTTTCGGAGAGGCAGGCGGGAAGGCCGCGTGGCCGGCTTTCACGTGGTGGAATTCGATATCCCTTATGCCAATGCGATGGGTATTGCGGCCCGTGGCGCGGTGTTTCTGCGCTATGCGGTGGTGGCAACGCGCCTTGCGTTCCGCGTGAAGCCTGATCTGATTATCGCGTCCTCAACGCCGCTTACGGTGGCTTTGCCGGCGCTTTTGGCCAAGTGTTGGCGCGGCATTCCTTTCATTTTCGAAATCCGCGACCCATGGCCGGAATTGCCACGCGCCATGGGCGTGCTCCCGGCGCCGCTGGCCCCCGTATTTGATACCCTGGCCAATCTGGCCTGCCGCCATGCGGCGGCGGTGGTCGCATTATCGGATGGCATGGCGGAAACAGCCCTCGCGCGCGGCGCCGATCCGGCGCGGGTGCAGGTCATCGGCAATGGCTGCGATCTTGACCTTTTCGGGCATCATATCTTGCCCTGGCGCCCGCCCGAGGCCGCGCCCTGGGAAGTGCTGGCGCTCTATGCCGGCGCGCATGGCAAGGCGAATGGTCTTGGCGTGGTGGTGGAAGCTGCGCGGCTTTTGGCCGCCAGCGGCGAGACCCGTCTCCGTATCCTGCTGGTGGGTGAAGGGGCGGAGAAAACCGCCCTGATCCTGCAGGCAGCCGGCCTGCCCAATCTGACTTTCCTGTCGCCGATGCCCAAGCGCGATGTGGCGCGGCTTTTCGCGGGCAGCCAAATCGCTTTGCATATCCTGGCCGATTGCCCGGCCTTCGCCGAATGGACCGCGCCCAATAAGCTGTTGGATGGCTTGGCCGCGGGGCTGCCCGTGATCAGTACCGCACCTGGTCAGGCCGCGCGGCTATTGGTGGATGGCGGCTGCGGCATCGCCGTGCCGCCCGGCGACGCTGCGGGCTTGGCTGCAGCGCTAACCAGCCTGGTGGAAGACCCCGCGCGCCGCGCGGCGATGGGGGCGGCGGCGCGCAGCCTTGCCGTCCGCCAGCATGATCGCCGCCTGCTTGCGGCACGCTTCGCGGCACTGGTCGAGGCAATCCCCGCGCCTGCACCAGGTCACTCAACACCAAATCGCTTAGCCGTTTCAGGAAGGCGCTGACCATGCTGCCCGAGGTGCATCTCGTTGCCGCCGCAAGGCCCAATTTGCCGAAATTCGCCGCGCTTTGGCAGGCGCTGGCAGAGGGGCCGGAATTCTGCAAACCCGTGCTGGTGCATACCGGCCAGCATGAGGACCCGGCCATGTTCGGCGTGCATTTCGCTGATCTTGGCCTGCCCACGCCTGATATCGCGCTAGGGGTTTCGGGCGGCAGCCACGCGGTACTGACGGGGCGTTCCATGATTGCCTGCGAAACCGTCTGGAAATCACGCCGCCCCGCCGCAGTGGTGGTGGCGGGTGATGTGGATGGCGCGCTTGCCGCAGCACTCGCCGCACGCAAGATGGGCATTACGCTGATCCATCTGGAAGCGGGGTTGCGTTCGGGCGAACGGGACTTGCCTGAAGAAATCAATCGCCGCGCCATTGATGCGATTTCCGATATTCTCTGGGCGCCGGATGAGGCAAGCGCCGCGCGGCTGCGCCAGGAAGGCCATGCTGCAGCCGCAGTGCGGGCGGTGGGCAATGCTATGGTGGATACGCAGATGCGGCATTTGCAGGCCGCGCGCGCAAAGCGCCTGCCGCGTGGTCTTTCTCGCGGGGGCTACGGGCTGGTGACGCTGCACCGCGCCGGTAATGTGGATAAGCCCGAGCGATTCATTGCGCTGCTGGATGCGCTTTCTGCCGCAGCGCGGCATTTGCCGCTGGTCTGGCCCATTCATCCGCGCGCGGCAGCGCAAATGAAGGCCTTTGGCTTTGTGCCGCCCGCGGGTGTGCGCATCATGCCGCCGCTTGGGTATCTGGAGTTTCTGTCCTTGCTGTGTCGTGCGCGGCTGGTCGCGACCGATAGCGGTGGCGTGCAGGAAGAAGCGACCGCGCTTGGTCTGCCTTGCCTGACGCTGCGCGGCGCCACTGAACGCCCCATCACCATCGCCGCCGGCATGAACCGGCTGGCAACGCCTGACGAATTGCCTCAGCATGTCGCGGAAATTCTGAAAACCCCCTTGCGTCCCGCGCGGCCCATTCCGCTTTGGGATGGGCGCGCGGGCTTCCGCATGTGTGAGCATTTGCAAATCCTACTGGAAGGTGAGGAATGCCGCGCGATGGTGGCCTGATCCCGGTTTGGCTGGCGCGCCCAAAGGTATTGCTGCTGTCTGCCGCCCATCCGCCTGCCGATATTCGTGTGGTGATGAAGGAAGGCGTGAGCCTGGCTGAGGCCGGCTATGCAGTCAGCCATTTATGCCCGGAACCATCATCTGGCACAGCGCCCCTTCTGGTGGCGGGGGTGGCGATCAGCACCTTTCCAGCGCGGCGCGGTCGCTTGCGCCGCTTCCTTGGCATTCCGCGCCTTGCCATGCGCGCGGCCGGGCAGCGGGCCGAGGTGATCCATGCCTCGGAACCCGATGCGTGGGCGGCGGCGCTGCTCGCCGGCTGGTGGACCGGCGCGCGAATCATTCTGGATGTGCATGAACATTACCCATCGCGCCTGGATGGCAGGGCGCCCGCCATGCTGCGCCCCATGCTGCGCGGCCTGCTGCATGGGGTGTGTTGGGCCATGGGGCGGGCCGCCGATGCGGTGGTGGTGGCGAAGGATGGGCTGGAAGCGCCTTTTGGCGGGGAAAAACGGGTGGTGAAGGTGCGCAATTACGCGCTTGGCGATGTGCCGCCGCGTGTTCATGCCGCCGGCCCGGTGACGCTGCTGCATCTGGGGGCGCTGACGCGCGCGCGCGGTTGGGCGCAAATGCTGGACGCCCTGGCGCTTTGCTCGCCCGAGACGCGGCTTTGCCTGATTGGCCGCTTCACCGATGATAGTGAGGCGGATTTCTGGGCGAGGGCCAAAGCGCTTGGCCTGACAGCGCGTATCGAAGCGCTTGGTTGGCTGCTGCATGAAGCCGCGCTGGCGGCGGCTTCGCGCTGCGATATTGCGCTGATCCTGTTCCAGCCGGGGGCGGAGAATCATCGCCTGGCTTTGCCGCATAAGCTGTTCGACGCCATGCTGGCCGGCATGCCCGTCATTGCGCCCTCGGAAGCAGAGGAGGTTGCCGCCGTGATCGAAGCCGCCGGCTGCGGCGCCTTGGTGGATACTTCCAATCCCGCCGCCATTGCGAAGGAAGTGCAGCGCATGGCGAACCCGATGCGCCGCGCGGTGCTGGGACAAGCGGGCCGGGAAGCCGCTTTGGCGCATTTCTCCTGGGCGGGGGAAGCGCAGCGGCTTGTGGCACTTTATGGCCGGCTGACGGGCTTTATGCCCCGCCAAAACGCCCGCGTGGCCTGAAGCGATTCCACCCTGCGCCATTCTGGGCTAGGAAGCCCTTGTGACGCGCCGCCCTTCCCATCGGATTCTGTTGAATCTGGCCCTTGATGGCCTGCTTGCGCTGCTGGCCCTGGTGCTGGCGGTCTGGGCGATTGCGCCGCGCCATTGGCCATCCGGGGCCTGGTGGGCGGTGGCGGCGCCCGGGGCGGTACTGACCTTGTTGGCGGCTGGCGCGGTGTTGCGGCTGCCGCAGCAATATTGGCGCTTTGTTGGTTTGCGCGATTTGCTTGCCGTAGCGGGCGCGGCTTTGGGCGGGGCGCTGCTGTTCTGGCTGGGTGGGCAAATCCTGGGCGGTTGGCAGCCGACCAATTCGGCCTTTCCGCTGATCCATGCGCTGCTGCTGGGCGCGCTGCTGATTGGCGCGCGGGTGCTGGCCCTGGTGCAGGCCACGCGCCATGCCGGCGAAGCGGCGGCCGATGCGCAAGCGGTGCTGCTGGTGGGGGCTGCAGATGGCACTGATCTTTTCATTCGCGCGCTGGAACGTGATCGGCGTGCGCCTTATCGGGTGATTGGCATTCTCTCGCTCCGCGCGCGTCAGGCGGGCCGGCGCATGCAGGGGCATCTGATCCTGGGCACGGTCGAGGAAGCGGATGCCGTGCTGGAACGGC
Source organism: Roseomonas sp. (assembly GCA_020249285.1). Taxonomy (GTDB): domain Bacteria; phylum Pseudomonadota; class Alphaproteobacteria; order Acetobacterales; family Acetobacteraceae; genus Neoroseomonas. Next base: position 75,194 of record JADCFX010000025.1, read on the forward strand.
TGCGCGCAGAAGGGCGCTTGCCTGGGCTGATCGTACTGTCTGGCCCTGATATTGAAGGCGCAGCCTTGGAAGCGCTGTTGGATGCGGCGGATCGCCATGGCGTGCCTTTGCGCCGTGCGCCCGCGCCGACGCGGCTTGATCCGGCAGGGAGTGAGGCCGCGCGGCGTGTGGAATTGCGCCCGGTGTCGATTGAGGATTTGCTGGATCGCCCGCAAGTGCCTTTGGACCGCGAAGGCATGGCGCGGCTGGTGCAAGGAAGGCGCGTGCTGGTGACCGGCGCGGGCGGGACGATTGGCGGCGAATTGGCGCGTCAGGTCGCGGCGCTGGGGCCTTCGATGCTGGTCTTGCTCGATCACGGCGAATTCCTGCTTTATGAAATTGATCTGGAATTGCGCGAAAAACATCCGGATGTGCCGCGCCGCGCTGTGCTGGCCGATGTGCGCGATGAGGCGCGCATTCGGCGCCTGTTTGAAGATATCAAGCCGGAATTGGTGTTTCACGCCGCCGCGCTGAAGCATGTGCCGATGGTGGAAAATGATCCGCTGGAAGGTGTGCTGACCAATGCGTTTGGGACGCGCGTGGTGGCGGAAGCGGCGCGTTCTGTCGGCACCTCGGCAATGGTGTTCATTTCTACCGACAAGGCCGTGAACCCGACATCGGTAATGGGCGCTTCAAAGCGCCTGGCTGAGATGTATTGCCAGGCTTTGGACCGCGAGGCGCGTCATGGTCGTGCGGGGATGCGCTGCATCACGGTGCGCTTCGGCAATGTATTGGGCTCCACCGGCAGTGTGGTGCCGCTGTTTCGCCGGCAATTGGAACGCGGCGGGCCGCTGACCGTCACGCATCCCGATATGCGGCGCTATTTCATGACCGTGCGCGAAGCGGTGGGGCTTGTCTTGCAGGCGAGTGTGGTTGGCACCACCGATGCCAAGGACCAGCCGCCGGAATTGGCCGAAGGCGGCATTTTTGTTTTGGATATGGGCCAGCCGGTGAAGATTGTGGACCTGGCGCGACGCATGATCCGGCTTGCGGGGCTGCGCCCGGATGAGGATGTGGAAATCCGCTTCACGGGGCTGCGCCCTGGTGAGCGGCTTTATGAGGAATTATTCCACGGCCAGGAACCGCCACGCCCAACCGCTTTCCCTGGGCTTTTGGTGGCAACCCCGCGCACGGCGGATTCCGCTTTGGTGGGCCGCGCCATTGATGAAATGGCGGCGGCGGGGCGGGCAGGGAATGCGCGGCTTGCGCTTCAGCAATTGGCCCGCCTGGTGCCGGAATTCGCCCATGCGCCGGAAGGCACTGCGGCGGCGGGGCCGCGATAGGGCTTCTGGGTTTTTAGAGCGCGAAAAGCCGCCCGCCATCCTTGATCATTGCAGGATCGCGGCCCGCTGCGCGCATGGCACCCCAAAGCGCCACGGCGATGGAATCCAGAATGGGGATGCCGGTTTCAGCTTCGATCCCAACCGCGCCGGGTAGGCCGCGGAAATTGGTGCAATGGATCACAATGGCATCGGGTTTGGCGGCGGCCGCTTCGCGCACCAGCGCATCCACCTTGGCAGCGCTATGCTCAGCAAAACTGTAATTGCCTGGGTCTTCCAAATGGCGTTCAACAATTGTTTCCAAGCCAAGGCCTGCGAAGTTTTCGATAATGGCGGTCTGCACCGTGTTCAGATAGGGCGTGACCAACCCGATGCGCTTGGCCCCAAGCGCGCCGAGCGCATCAAATAGCGCAAGCGTCGCTGTGGTGCAGGGCAGCCCGGTTTCATTCGTGATGGTGGCGCAAAGTGCCCTATCACTTTCCAGCCCCAACCATGCGCCCGACGTACCATTCCAGCAAAGCGCATGCACCTTGGCGTCCGCTAGCAGCGCCGCCGCATCCGCCATCGGGCGCGGGTCAAATTGGCTGGTGGCATCCGCACCCAGATTGATGGCCAGCACGCGCAAGCGCTGGAAATGCGCCGTGATCCAGGGAGTCGGCGCCAATAGCGCTGCCGTGACGGGTTCCAACACTGTGTTGGAACTTGGCGTCATCATGCCAAGCCGGAGCGGCGCTTCTGCCATGGCCTCAGCCCCCAGCAGCCAGGCGCGGATCCTGCTGGCCGCGCGTGGCCCAACCGGTGGTGCGTTCTTCAATCGTCACCGCAACCCAATACATCGCGACCCCCATCACCCCTGTGATGATCAGCCCGGCGAATACCAAAGGCACATCGAAGCGGGAGGATGCAACCAGCATCAAATGCCCAATGCCCTCATTGGCGGCGACGGTTTCACTGATGATGGAGCCGACAAAAGCTACCGTGATGGCGACTTTCAGCGAGGCGAAGAAGTAAGGCATGGCGCGCGGTAGGCCCACCTTGCGGATGATATCCGTAGGGCTGGCGCCAAGGGCGCGCAGCACATCGCGCAATTCAGGCTCCACCGTCGCGATGCCGGTCGCGACATTCACCACAATAGGGAAGAAAGAAATCAGGAAGGCGGTCAGCACCGCGGGCCAGAAGCCGGCGCCGAACCAAATAACCAGAATGGGCACTACCGCGACTTTGGGCACGGAATTGAAGGCGATCAGCAGCGGATAAAGCCCGCGATAGACCAGTACGGAAGACCCGATCACCACCCCCAGCAATAGCCCAAAGACAATCGCCATGGCGAAGCCGATCACGGTGGTCAGCAGCGTCGCCCAGGAATTGGTGAGCAAGGGCTGCCACCATTTCACCATACTGGCGGCAATGGCCGAAGGCGCGGGCAGGATGAAGGGCTGGATGGCGAAAATACGCACCGCCGCTTCCCAAATCAGGAACATGCCCGCAATCACCAGCCAGGGCAGCCAGGCTTCCAGCCGGCGACGGCGGCGCGCGGCAGCCGCCAGGGCTTCGGGGCTGCGGAGCGCTTTACGGGGCATCGGCAATTTCCTCGGCATCGCGGGCATCGCTGATGCGGTCCCGAAGTTCATGCACCAGATCCTGGAATTCGGTGGTGTAGGTGGTCTCCATAGTGCGTTCGCGTGGGAAATCCACGCGCCGTTCCGCAATGATGCGGCCAGGGCGGGAAGACATGACCAGCACGCGGTCTGCCAGATAAGCGGCTTCGCGCAAATCATGCGTCACCAGGATCACCGTAGGGCGGCGCGCCAGCCAAAGTTTTTGCATCACCGCCCAAAGATCTTCGCGCGTGAAGATATCCAAGGCGCCGAAGGGTTCATCCAGCATCAGCAAACGCGGCTGATGGATCAGCGCGCGGCAGAGCGATGCGCGCTGCTGCATCCCACCCGAAAGCTGCCAGGGAAATTTGGATTCAAAACCATCCAGCCCGACCAGGGCGAGCAATTCACGTGCCTGGCGTTCATAATCAGCCCGCTTGGCGCGCAACTGACCGCGATGCGGCTGCACCACTTCCAAGGGTAGCATCACATTATCCAGAATATTGCGCCACGGCAGCAAAGTGGGGTTCTGAAAAGCCATGCCGGCGATGGAAAGCGGGCCATCCACTTCCTGGCCATCCACAAAAACCTGACCTTCCGTGGGTGGCCACAACCCGGTGACCAGGCGCATCAGCGTGGATTTGCCGCAGCCAGATGGCCCGACCACGGCAACGAATTCGCCTTCCGCCACCGCAAGGCTGGTGCCCTTCAGCGCGAGCGTTCCCTCAACGCCGCCATAGCGCATGGCGACATTGGAGATATCCACGAAAGCCTGCGCCATATTGCGTGATCAGACCGCGCGGTCAGCGGCGGGGGGCAGGAAATCCACTGTGTAGATTTGCGCGGCCTGCACCCGGGGCGGAAGATTATAGGCTTCTTCAACCGCACGAATGCCGGTTTGCAGCCGGCCCATATCCACGGATGAAAGCCCATTGGCGCGCACATTGTCAGACATGATGACGCGCGCGACATTCATCTCGTGCCGCTCACGTTCCAGCGCCACATCCGTCAGTGGTTCCACGCGCTTCAGATTATCCAGCATTTCTTGCCCGTTGCGGAGCGTATCGCGGAAGCCGCGCATCAGCGCTGCCGTCGCACCACGCACCACGGCCGGGTTGCGTTCAATGAAGGCGCGCGTGGTCAGGATGGCGCCGCCGTAAAGGTTCAGACCATGGTCGTAATACATCATCACACGCTGCGCCGGATGATCGAGCCCGATGCCCTTCAGCGCGAGTGCTGAGGTAGTAACAAAGCCCGTCACGCCATCGGCTTCGCGGCGCACAAGCATGGGTTCGCGCAAGGCGGGAGATACTGAAAGGAAACTCACCTTGCTGGCATCAATGCCGGCAGCCTTGGCGAAGGCGGGGAAAAGCTGGCGGCCGGCATCGAAATCCGGCGCGGCCAGGCGCTTGCCTTCCAGATCCTTCGGCGTGCGAATGGGGCCATCGGCGCGCACAATGGCGCAAAGCGGGCTGCGATCATGCAGCACGGCAACCGCGACAATGCCGCGATCCGGGTTTTCAGCCACGAATTTGATGGCGGGGTTCAAATCCGCATAGCCCATATCATAGGACCCGCCGGCAAGTGCCACCGGCACGCCGCCGGAGCCCTGGCCACGGTCAATCTGCACATCAATGCCGGCTTCGCGGAAATAGCCCTTGTCACGCGCCAGCAGCGCGAAGGCATTCGGCGCCTGGAAGGCCCAATCCAGCGTGAGGCGAAGACGCGGCGCCTGGGCGCGGGCCACGAGAGGCGCCGCCAAAATTGAAGTGCCGGCGATGAGCGCAGCGCGGCGCGAAATGCCATGAGCCATTGAGGTTTTCCCTTTTTCCGTGGTCCCTGCGACCTGATAGCAAGTCTCTGCGCCCTTGGGCGTGACCGGGCAAGGCTTAACCTCTGTGGGGTGGTGCTGCAAAGCCGAAATCTGTTCGGTTTGCAGGCATATGCACCCTGGATCGCCGTTTTTTTGGGCGGATCAGCCCTTGCGTCGCCGCCCGCCCTTGCCCTTGTTGGGATCATACCCACCACCGCCCGGCCCCATGGGCTTTGGCTTCCAATCACTCTTGGCCTTGGGCTTGGCTTCCTGGAGCGAACGGCCCGCGAGGTTGGGTGAGAGCCCCAAATCAAGGCTTTCAAGCCGCTTGATTTCATCACGCAGCCGCGCGGCGGTTTCGAATTCCAGATCAGCCGCGGCGGCCCGCATCTTGCGATCCAATTCCGCGATGGTGGCTTTCAGATCCTTGCCGATGAATTCTGCGGTTTCTTCGCCTTCAAGCGCGTCAACCGTCACGTAATCCTGTTCATAGATGGATTGCAGCGCGGATGAGATATCGCGGCGGATGGTTTGCGGCGTGATGCCATGTTCCGCATTCCAAGCTTCCTGTTTTGATCGGCGGCGTGCGGTTTCTTCCAGGGCGCGGCGCAGGCTATCGGTCATGACATCCGCATAGAGCACCACGCGGCCATCAACATTGCGCGCGGCGCGACCAATGGTTTGAATGAGTGAGGTGGTACTGCGCAGAAACCCTTCCTTATCCGCATCCAGAATCGCGACCAGCGCGCATTCGGGAATATCTAAGCCTTCACGCAGCAGATTGATGCCGATCAGCACATCAAAAACGCCCTTGCGCAAATCGCGGATGATTTCGATGCGTTCCAGCGTATCAATATCCGAATGCAGATAACGCACGCGAATGCCGGCTTCTGTCATGTATTCGGTCAAGTCTTCGGCCATGCGCTTGGTGAGTGTAGTGACCAGCACGCGCCCGCCATGCTTGGCGACTTCGCGGCATTCCGCCAGCAAATCATCCACCTGCTTTTCCACGGGGCGAATTTCCGTGACGGGATCAACCAGGCCGGTTGGGCGGATCACCTGTTCGGCAAAGGTGCCGCCAGTGCGTTCCATTTCCCACGGGCCAGGGGTGGCGCTCACGAAGATGGAATTCGGGCGGTAGGTATCCCATTCTTCGAATTTCAGTGGGCGATTATCCGTGCAGCTTGGCAGGCGGAAGCCGTATTCTGAGAGCACGGTCTTGCGCGCATAGTCGCCGCGATACATGCCGCCGATCTGCGGCACCGTGACATGGCTTTCATCCACGATCAGCAAAGCGTTGTCTGGCAAATATTCGAACAGTGTTGGCGGTGGTTCGCCCGGATTGCGGCCCGTAAGGTAGCGGCTGTAATTCTCAATACCTTTGCAGGAACCGGTGGTTTCCATCATTTCAATGTCGAAAATGGTGCGCTGTTCCAGCCTTTGCGCTTCCAGCAATTTGCCTTCCGCATGCAGCTTTGCCAGATGTTCCTTCAATTCATCCTTGATGCGCGTGATGGCCTGGGTCAGCGTCGGGCGCGGCGTGACATAGTGGCTATTGGCGTAGATCGAAACACGTTCCATCTCGGCAGTGATTTCGCCGGTCAGTGGATCAAATTCGCGGATCGCCTCAATCTCATCGCCGAAAAGGGAGACGCGCCAGGCGCGGTCTTCCAAATGGCTCGGCCATAAATCCACGGTTTCGCCGCGAATGCGGAAGGTACCGCGGGCGAAGAAATTATCATTGCGGCGATATTGCTGTTCGACCAGGCCCTTCACCAGCACATCCCGGTCAATCTGCCCGCCGGCTTCAAGCTTCACGACCATGCGCGAATAAGTCTCGACCGAACCAATACCATAGATGCAGGAAACCGAGGCGACGATCACCACGTCATTGCGTTCTAGCAACGACTGTGTGGCGGAATGGCGCATGCGGTCTATCTGTTCGTTGATCTGCGCGTCTTTTTCGATGTAGGTGTCCGTGCGCGGCACATAGGCTTCCGGCTGGTAGTAGTCATAATATGATACGAAATATTCGACCGCGTTTTCTGGAAAGAAGCTTTTCATCTCCCCATAAAGCTGCGCGGCCAAGGTCTTGTTCGGCGCCAGGATCAGGGTTGGCCGCTGCACGGCTTCAATCACCTTCGCCATGGTGAAGGTCTTGCCGGAACCGGTGACACCCAGCAGTACCTGGTCACGTTCTGCCGCTTCCAGGCCACCGACCAGATGGGCGATGGCGCGCGGCTGATCGCCATTCGGTTCATAAGGCGCGGTCACGGCAAGCCGGCGCATGGTGGGCGGTGCGGGGCGCTTTTCCGGCATGAACAGCACGGGGCCGGGGGCGATCACATTCATGGCTGTAAGATGGCCCCGGATTGGCTTGCGCGCCAGGGTGGGCTTGTCCTGGACGGTGGAATTGTGAGAGGGCAGGGGCATGTCCAATGCCCCCATCCCCCGCCCCGCCTTGCTGCTGGGCGCCGCTGGCCTGCTGCCCAGCCTTGCCATGCCGCCGCTGCTGGCCGCCGGCGGAGACGCGGCGGCCTTCGCGCTTTTCGCTGGCCCGGCTTATGGCGCCTTGATTGCAAGCTTCATCGGCGGCGCCTGGTGGGGCTTAGCGGCGAACCGCCTTGATGGGGCGGCGCTGACGCGCTGGCTGGTGCTTTCGGTACTGCCGATGCTGATGGCCTGGGTGGCGCTGCTGCTGCCGCCCCAGGCGGGACTTTTGCTGCTGGCGGTGATTTTCGCGCTGCTGCCCTTGGCGGATCGCGCAGCGCAAGCGGCTAGCATGGCGCCCGCCTGGTGGTGGCGCCTGCGCCTGCCGCTTTCGCTATTGATGGCCTGCCTGCATGGGGTTTCCGCCGGCATGGCGTTGCAGTGATTCTGTATTAGCCTTCCAGCTTCACATTGCCGGCGCGCGCCACTTCGCGCCATTTGGCGACCTCACTGCGCACGAATTGGCCGAATTGATCTGGCGTCAGCGGGTCTGCCACCGCGCCCATGTCTTCGATCCTTTTGATGATGGCGGGATCGCGCAGCACGGCCACCACATCGGCATTGATGCGGTTGACGATTTCCACCGGCGTACCCGCAGGTGCGACCAGGCCAGACCAGCCCGCGGCTTCATAGCCGGGCACGAGGCTTTCCGCGATGGTCGGCACATCCGGCAATTGCGGCACGCGCCGCGCGCTGCAGAGCGCAATCGGGCGCACGCGGCCCGATTGGATATGCGGCAGGGCGGAGGCGACGGAATCCGTCATCAGCTTCACATTGCCGGCGATAACATCAGCAATAGCCGGCCCACTGCCGCGATAATGCACGATATTGAAGCGAATGCCGGCGCGCAGCATGAGCAATTCGGCGGCCATATGCTGGCTGGTGGCGGGGCCGGCAGAGGCCATGTCTATCTGCCCGGGCCGCGCCTTGGCGCTGGCCGCCAATTCCTGAATGGTGCGTTCGGGAACGGAGGGATGCGCAATCACCAGCAAGGGCACCATCACGACATTGGTGATGAAGGCAAAATCTTTTTCGACATCATAGGGCAAGCGCGGCATGACGGAAGGATTGACGCCAAGCGGGCCGGATGTGCCGGTGAGCAGCGTATAGCCATCAGCCGGTGCGCGCGCGACGGATTCAACGCCGGGGACCGAGGCACCACCTGCGCGATTTTCTACCACCACGCGCTGCGGCCAGCGTTTGGAAAGCTCATCGGCAATCAGCCGCGTGAAAATATCGGCGGCCTGACCGGGCGGGAAGGGCACCACAATACGCACCGGGCGATTGGGCCAATCCGATTGCGCGTGGGCAGCGAAGGGGGCGAGCGCGGCAGCGCCCATGACGGCGCGACGGCTGAGCTTCAGGGTCATGACATTCCTCCCGGTGATTTGCGCGAAGCTTAACCACAACCGGGCCGCACCCGGCAAGGTTTCTCAATAGGTATTAAGGCCCATAATGCCATCAACCCCGCCCGCATCAGCAAGAATGTGTTTGCCAATCAGATCGCGGAGCGATTCCGACGACCCACCACCAAGCGAGCCATAACGCGCGCCGCGATACAGCCGGGAGACCGGGTATTCATCGGTGAAGCCATAGCCACCATGGACTTGCACGGCTTCACTGGTCACCCGCAGCGACATTTCATTGCAGAATACCTTGGCGGTTGCCGCCATAATGGGATCAGGGAAGGGGTTGGCGGTGAGGCAAGCGCGGTAGAGCAAACCGCGCCCCGCTTCGATATCCTTGAACATATCCGCAAACTTCCAGCGGATGCCCTGGAAATCAGCAATGGATTTATCGAATAGCTTGCGGTCATTCACGTAGCGCACCGCCTCATCAAAGGCACCTTCCGCGAGCCCCAAGGAGATGCTGGGGTTGAGGCAGCGCTGCGTATTGAAGGCGGTCAGCAATTTCTTGAAGCCATCGGTTTCAATCACCAGGTTTTCGGGCGGCAATTCGCAATCATTGAATTGCACTTCGTGCAGATTCTCGCCCCCCATGGTGTGGTAGGTGCCGGTGACAGAAAGTCCCGGCGTGCCCTTTTCCACCAATACGCAGCCGATCCCTTCGCGCCCCGCCTTGCCATCCACGCGGGTGAACACCACGAACATGCCGGCTTCCTCGGCACGGGAAATCAGCGTTTTCGTGCCGTTCAGCACCAAATGATTGCCATGGCGCTTGGTGTTGGTGCGGTAATTCGCGACATCCGTACCGGCATGCGGTTCCGTCATGCAAATGGCAAGGATGCAATCGCCGGAAATCACGCGGGGCAGAATGCGTTCCTTGATGGCCTTGGGCGCGTAATGGGAAATAACGCGGGTTTGCACGCCTGCTTCGCCCAGTACCGCCATCGCGGTGACGTAATCCACCTTGGCAATTTCTTCGAGGATCAACGCAGAATCGAGAATGGAAAGGCCAAGCCCGCCATATTCTTCCGGCACAGACATACCCAGCACACCAAGCGCGGCGAGCTTTTTGATATTCGGCCAGGGAAAAGTGCCATCCATCCATTTCGGCGCATCCTGCTTGAATTCATTCTGCGCCAATTGCCTGACGGCAGCGATCATTTCCCGCTGTTCAGTGCCAATCTTGAATTCCATTATCGTCATCCGATTTTTCGATGATGCGTTCTCAGCCCGCTTCGCCCTTCAGCGTATCCAAGGCACCCTTAAGGGCCGATTGGAAAACGCTGACATCCGAACCATAACAAAGGCAGCGGAACCCCTTGGCGCGCCAGCCGCGCACCATGTCCATCCCTGCGCCCAATACGCCGGCGGGCTTGCCCGCAGCCTCGCAGGCTTTCAGGAAGCGGGTAAGTGCGGCTTGGAACATCGGATGGTCGAATTGCGCGGTGATGCCGAGAGAATCGCTCAAATCATAATGGCCGAACCAGCCCAGATCTACACCGGGCACGGCCATAATCGCTTCAACATTCCCAATCCCCTTGGCGGTTTCGATGAGGGGAATGACCATGACGCGGTCGTTTTCGGCCTTCATGCCGGTGATCACATCCTGGCCTTGATAGTCATCATGCGCATAGCCGAAGCCAACGCCGCGCTGCCCTTCGGGGCGATAGCGGCACCAGGCGGCCAATTCTTCCGCCTGGGCGCGCGTTTCCACCATGGGTTCCATGATGCCCATGGCGCCGGCATCAAGAATGGGCGCGATCAGGTGGTAGTGATGGCCGGTCACGCGCACCAAGGGCACCACGCCGGCATGGCGCGCAAAGGCACATTGGGCCTTGATCGCATCAATGCCCATGCCGCCATGTTCCATATCGAAAATCACGTAATCCGCGCCGGCATTGGCAAGGATCTGGCAGAGCCCCGGCGTGAGAAATTCCGTTGCCATGATTCCATGGGCCATGCGGCCTTGGCGAAGCGCAGTACGGACTGGGTTTTGGCGCATGGTTCAGCTCAACTTCATGCCGGCATAGCCCTGCGCGGCGACTTCATCACATTTCGCGCGATAGGCTGGCGCGCCGCCCTGATATTGCAGAATGCGTCGCTGATCGCGCCCTTCGACATTGCGATTGATGCCGGTCGCCCAAGAATCGATCTGGGCATAGAGCATACCCTCGGCCAGGGTTTCGATATGATGCGACCATTCGGCTTCCGCGGCTTCGGTCGCTTCAAAGCGGCTGATGCCGTTATCGCGCACATGGCGCATCAAATCCGTCACCCATTCCACATTCTGTTCAATGCAGCGCGGGATATTGCAGCGGGTGGAGGCATTATGCGGCCCGACAATCGTCAGCATATTCGGGAAGCCTGCCGATTGCAGTCCTAGATAGGTTTTCGGCCCATCCGCCCATCTATCCTTAAGCCGCTGACCGCCAATGCCCCTGAAATCAATTCGGTCAAAAGCGCCGGTGATGGCGTCAAAGCCCGTGGCGTAGATGATCATATCGAATTCATATTCGGCATTGCTGGTCTTGATGCCCTTCGGCGTAATGCGCTCAATCGGCGTTTCGTTGATATCCACCAGGCGGACATTGTCGCGATTATAGGCTTCAAAGTAGCGGGTTTCGAGCGGGACGCGGCGCGTACCAAAACCGTGATTTTTCGGGATCAACTTATCGGCAACGGCCGAGTCCTTCACGCGCTGGCGTATCTTGCGCGCGATGAAGTCGCTGATCAGCGCATTGGCCTTTGGGTCGGTCAGGATATCCCGGTAATTCGCCTGCCAAATGCCAAAGCCAGGCTCCGCGTAGCGCTGTTCCCAAAAGGCTTCACGTTCTTCTGGCGTGACTTCAAACACGCTGCGCGGATCGGCATTATGGATATAGCAGCCAGGCGTGGTGCGCAGCAGCGCGAAAAGCGCTGGGTAATTACCCTTGATCTGGCGCTGTTCTTCTTCCGTGATTGGGCGGTTATGCAAAGGCGCGCACCAATTGGGGGTGCGTTGAAAGACCGTGAGGGAACCAACCTCAGAAGCAATGGTCTGGATCACCTGCACACCGGTGGCGCCCGTGCCAATCACCGCCACGCGCTTGCCCGCGAAGCTGACGGGTTCATGTGGCCAGCGATAGGTATGGAAGGATTGGCCAGAAAAACTTTCAACGCCCGGGATGCGCGGCAGTGTATCTGCGGAAAGCGGGCCAAGGGCGGTGATCAGGAAGCGGCAGTTATGCTCTGCGCCCGTATCAAGTGTGACTGTCCAGCGCTGCGCAGCTTCATTGAAATGCGCGCTCACGACGCGGCTATTGAATTGGATATGGCGACGCAGATCGAACCTATCCGCCACATGCTGCAAATAACGCAAAGTTTCGGGCTGCGGGGCGAAATGTTCAGACCATGACCATTCCTGCAGCAACTCATCGGAAAAGGAATAGCCGTAGGTATAGCTTTCGGAATCAAACCGCGCGCCCGGGTAGCGGTTCCAATACCAGGTGCCGCCTAGATCGCTGCCGGTCTCGAACACTTGGACGCCATAGCCAAGCTCCCGCAGGCGATACAGCTGATAGAGGCCGGAGATGCCGGCGCCGATGATGATCACATCGGGCTCGGTCAAGGCCGGGCCGGAGCTTGCCGGCATGCTTCGCCGCATTTCATTCATCGCATCCACCCTTTTCAGCGCGGCAAGGGCCGGCGCCACCTAACAGAAACCCCATGAACCCAGGCCCAGGGCTTGCGCGCCGGGCAGGACGGGGGCGAGTATTCCCCCAAAACAGGAAACCGCCAATGCCAAGCCGACTTTTTTCACCGTTTACGCTGCGCGGGCTGACGCTGCCCAACCGCATCATCGTCTCCCCAATGGCGCAGTATTCCGGCACCACGGGCAATGAGGCGACGGATTGGCACCTGATGCATTACGGGAATTTTTCGGTCTCTGGCGCTGGCTTGATGTTTTTTGAGGCTACGGCGGTTGAACCCCGCGGGCGGGTTGGGCGGTTTGATCTGGGGCTTTGGAATGATGCGCAGCAAGACTCCATCGCACGGGTGATGGCGTTTTGCCGCCAGCATGGTCAGGCGAAAATCGCGATGCAATTGGCGCATTCGGGGCGGAAGGGCTCCACCGCGCAACCCTGGATGGGCGGCAAGTATATCGGGCCGGAGGAGGGAGGCTTCCATCCCATCAGCCCCGGTGACATCGCCTTCCCCGGCCGCCCGGCGCCGCGCATGCTGGACCATGCGGGGCTGGCTGAGATCAAGGAATTTTTTGTGCAAGCGACAAGGCGGGCGGATGCGCTCGGCGTTGATTTGATTGAGTTGCATTCGGCGCATGGCTACTTGCTGCATTCCTTCCTGTCGCCACTGTCCAATAATCGAAACGATGAATATGGCGGCGATATCGCGGGCCGCATGCGCTTCCCGTTGGAGGTCTTCGCCGCCATGCGCGCGGTTTGGCCTGAGGAAAAACCGCTTGGCGTGCGCGTTTCCGCAACGGATTGGATCGAAGGTGGCTGGTCGCTACAGGATAGTGTGGTTTTCGCGCAAGAATTGAAAAAGCTTAGCTGTGATTTCATCTGCGCGTCTTCCGGCGGTAGCAGCCCTGATCAGCAGATTGATCTCGGACCTGGCTATCAGGTGCCCATGGCGCGGCGCATTCGCGAAGATGCCGGCATTCCGACCATCGCCGTTGGGCTGATCAATGAACCGGCGCAGGCAGATCAGGCTTTGCGCGATGGTGCGGCGGATTTAATCGCGATTGGCCGGGGCATGAGCTACAATCCGCGCTGGGCTTGGCATGCGGCTGAGGCTTTGCGCGAACAGGCGGCCTTCCCGCCGCAATATGCCCGCAGCCATCCCAGCATGCGCTTTGGCGATTTCACGAAGCTACCTGCCACACGCTGAAGCCGCCCCTTGACTGAGGGCGCTTCCGGGCTGAGCCTTGCCCTTAAATAACAGCGCGGGCCGTGCAAGCCCGGCGCAACGGTGATGAGGAATGTCATGAAGCTTGGTTTCATCGGCCTTGGGAATATTGGTGGTGTCATGGCGCGGCGCCTGGTGAAGGCCGGCCATGCGCTGATAGTGCATGATCTTGATGCGAAGGCGGTCGCATCGCTCACCGCCATGGGCGCCACCGCCGCGACCAGCGCGCGTGATGTCGCCGACAAATGCGATGCGGTGCTGCTCAGCCTGCCGACACCGGCTGCGGTTGAAGCGGTGGCCTTGGGCGCGGATGGGCTGGTGCAAGGCAGCATGGCGAAGATTGTGGTGGATCTCTCCACCACCGGTCCCACCGTTGCGCGGCGCGTGGCGGAAGGCTTGGCCGCCAAGGGTATTCATTTGATTGATGGGCCGGTCAGCGGCGGTGTTTCAGGCGCCGAGGCCGGCACACTCGCCATCATGACATCGGGCGATGCCGCATCACAAAAGGCGGTGGAGCCGGTGCTGAAGGCGATCGGGCAAAATATCTTTTATCTGGGCGCGGAACCTGGGCTTGGGCAGACCATGAAGCTGGTGAATAACGTCATCCTGGCCAGCAATACTTTAGCGTGTTTGGAAGGCATGGTGCTGGGGGCCAAGGCGGGCCTTGATACCAAGTTGATGTTTGACGTGCTGAATGCCTCAAGCGGGCGTTCCTTCATGTCGGAAAAGCGCGTGCCGCAGGCCATCACGGAACGCGCGCAGGGTTTCCCGGTGCGCTTTGCCGCAGGGCTGATGCACAAGGATGTAAAGCTGTGCCTGGAAGAAGCCGAACGCTTTGGTGTGCCCATGTTCATGGGGCCAGCCGCGCGGCAATATCTTTCCATGGCTTTGGCCATGGGTTCCGGGCCAGAGGATTTCGTTTCTACCATTCAGCATATGGAAAAACTGGCAGGCATTGAAGTGCGCGCCACGCCTAAGGAATCAGGCGACTAAGCCAGGAAAAATCCGAGCTGCAGGAAGAAGACAATGGAATTCGGCAATCTGATGACCAGCCACCCCAATCCCGTGGAAGAACCCTATCCGCATCAGGGCGTCACTGCGCGCACAACTGAGGAAATCCTGCGCAGCCTGACGCTTTTCACCCAGCACGTGATCCCGGCCTTCCACCCACCCGCCAGTTGCATGGTGGCGGAATAGGCATGGATTTCAGACTGCGGGTAGGGTAATGGGCAGAAATGCTGGAAGCCTATTCCAGTCAAC
>JADCFX010000026.1 GCA_020249285.1 Roseomonas sp.
AACCATCAAGGCCGAACTGGTCTGGCGCAGGACATGGGAAACCCGCCGCCAAGCCGAAACCACCATCTTTCAATACATCAACGGCTTCTATAACCCGCGCCGAAGGCATTCAGCTTTGGGAGGCAAAAGCCCCCTGGCCTTTGAACGCCAAGCAGCCTAAACGAGCAGTCGGAGCGGCATAAATACGCGACAAGACCAGAAGCCCGAAACATCCGGGACGAGGTCGGCTTCTTTCAGGCGGTGCGTGCTGCGCTAGTGAAATCGGCTGAGGGTGTAGGCAAGAGCGCTGCCGATCGCGAATTCGCGATCCAACAGATACTGGATCGTGCGGTCATCTCGACAGAAATTGTGGATATTCTCGCGGCGGCAGGCATCACGACGCCGGATATCTCGATCCTATCGGACGAGTTCCTCGCTGAAGTTCAGCAGCTCGAAAAGAAGAACCTGGCACTGGAAGCCCTTCGGAAGCTCCTGAACGGCGAAATCCGCTCACGCAGCAAGACGAACGTTGTTGAGACCAAGCGCTTCTCCGAACGCCTGGAAGCCGCCATCGCGCGGTACCACACGAATGCGATCAGCACAGTTGAAGTGCTGCAAGAACTCATTGACCTTGCCAAGGAGGTACGTGCTGCCCGCAAGCGGGGCGAAGAGGAAGGGCTATCGGAGGACGAGGTGGCTTTCTATGATGCCTTGGCGGAGAATGAGAGTGCCGTCGAGGTTATGGGCAACGATTCGCTGAAGGTGATCGCCCACGAATTACTGCTCAGCTTAAAGGGAAATGCATCCGTAGATTGGGCCCACCGGGAAAGTGCGCGAGCACGCATGCGCGTCCTGGTGAAACGGATACTGCGAATGCATGGTTACCCGCCAGATCTTCAGGACGCAGCAGTACAGACGGTTCTGAGGCAAGCGGAGGCGTTATCGGCGCAATGGGCAGTCTGAGGGGATGAGTTGTCAGTTTTCCGCTTTCGCGGATTTATGCTCAGTCACTTGATGGAGGCTCTGGTCCCCGGGTTTTGTCAGTTCCGCAGATCCTCCACCCCAAGTTCACGCCAAAGCCAGCTTGTATCGTAACCACGCATCGGGTCTTCCGGTGGCCTATGTGCTGAATGGTTTTCGACAGTCTTGATCCAATCAGCGACCCTTTCCCGACCTTTTGGCGTCTTGACCAAACCGCGCGGCGATTTGTTGCCAAGTGCGGGAATCGGCTCTTCGATCACGCGCCTATAATGATCATCCATAGTCTTATGCATGACTGCCTGTTGATCTTCAGGCGCAATCATCAATGGTTCGCGCTTTTCTCGCGATTGTTCCAAAAGGCGCAGGAGATCCACATGCTCAGAAAGCGGCGGCCCTACAAGGTTTTGCATGATTGGCGCGAGTAAGGTTCGGCCACGGGCAGCGCGAGCCTCGGAGTTAGTCTCAAGCGTCAGTCTGCGCCCCTCCAACGTAACGACGCCAAGAACCAAGGAGCCGTCATCCATTGTAGAAATAAGGGTTTGTCCAACCGCGCTGGCCGGCAAGGCTTGCGGTTTTCTGCCTGGTGGAGCGAGCCAATTCCAAAACCCATCACCCTCAGAACGCAGCGATGGTATCTGATTGAGCGCTTTTATGACCTGTTCTGCGGTAACCCCTTGCCGCAGAGGGAAATGCAATTTGCTGAAGGCAATGGGATCACCTTCGGCGTTATGCAATTCGGGCAACTTAGTTGGACGGGCATCGCTTATGGCCTCCTCCAACCAAAGATTAGTGAACAAGGGGGCTGCGCGCACGAGCAGTTGATCGACAGCGGATCTGTCAGGATGGACGCCTTGATCACTGCCGCGCTCATATTTTTTGTTATGCCGCTGCGTCCCTTTTGCAGCCTGCTTTTTCAGGCGGTTCAATCTTCCAATCAACACATCGCCGTTCTCACGCTTGAAATGCATCAGCGTGCCACTGATCACATTGCAGTCTCGTAGGCGGATTACTCGTGTCGCGATACGGTCCCACTGACGAAGCCCCTGGGAACCGCTTTTTTCCAGAACGCGAATTGGATCGCCGCCGCGCACAAGGTCTTTTAGCGCCATGGACTCTCCGGGCACCAAGCCACTCACCTCGTAGAGGCTGATCACCGAATGACGTAGCCCCATGATGTATTCCCGCGTCGCCGTGCTCTCTTTCCATCCATGCCGGCGGAGATAGTCATCCGCCAGATTGCGGCCATCGGGTAGGTCAGAGGCGACCAGATCCTCAAACGTTGCTCCCCAAATGGTGGCAAAGCCGTATTCGCCGAGTAGGTCCTCGAGCTCGGCCAAGCTCTGACCTGCCTCAGCACACGCCATGGCGGTGTGATGAGACAACCACTCTTGGATAACTTCGCGCCATTCGTCGCGGCGCACCCAAGCAATGAGTCCAGCGATTTTGTGGGGGGCTGGCAGGGCTGAGACCTCCGAGGATTCGCCGTTAAGCTTTCCCGACCCTGCCTGACCTTGCAAGCGGACCCTGGCTTGCCTTGGGGTGTGAAGCCGTCGAGGCTGATCTTCTCAGCTACCTAATAGGCTCTTGATGAGGGGGGGCCAATCAGGGCGATTGAGCGAATTTCTGGGCAGGGTTCCCCATCCTCCCCCATTTGAATATCCAACTGTCAAGGCAGCCCGCAAATTTTTCCCGTTAAATTTCAATGGCTTATATCTGGCTGGAAAATCGTTCAAGTCGCCAGCTTTGGAGAGAACCGGCGCCAGAGAGCCCATTTTCGCCTAGAATTCCGGGGTCGCGCCCGCCAAGCGAATTTCAAAACCCTTGCGAAAACACTGGAATTTCCAAGCCCGGTTAGGGCTGAAAGCATGTTTGCGTAAGGGGAGGTGGCGTGGGAAAGGGAACCGTGAAAGCAACCGTCTCTGGCTCCTATTTTTCAATATTTTCAATATGTTCTTCTCAGCCAACCCCTCAAAGG
Organism: Roseomonas sp.; assembly: GCA_020249285.1. Classification (GTDB taxonomy): domain Bacteria; phylum Pseudomonadota; class Alphaproteobacteria; order Acetobacterales; family Acetobacteraceae; genus Neoroseomonas. The sequence goes on from JADCFX010000026.1 coordinate 2,936, forward strand.
ACGATGCAGTTCTTGTCCTTGGCAGAATGCTGCTTGCGCGTGGCGCGGCGAACATCGCGGACCAGTTTTCCGGCTGGCACCCGAGTGGTGGGGCGGCGGCATTGGGAGGCTACGCGCTTGCCGGTCGACAGCCCGCCCCCCCCTTATCGCCTTCAGTGACGCGCCTCGGCCTTTGGCAGTGTGGATTCGCCCAGCGTCACCACAAGCCGCTCAAGCCGTCCGGTGAAGGCGAAGGGTGTGCGATAATCTCGTTCATCAACCGATGATCCGGTGTCCAGCCCGACATCGAAAGTCTCATCACCCTGAACTGCGAATGGCAACGTCCGCGCCATTGCCTGCCGCGCGACGACGTGGCCATTGACGGAAAGCGTACCCGTGCCGCCGCGGCCCACCGGCGGGCCGGAGGCTTCGGGCTGGAATTCGAAGGCAATGCTGTGGCGGCCCGGCGACAGGGCGCTTGGCGCTTCCCACCTGATCCTTTCGATATCAAGAAGGTTCCAGGTAAAGACAGGCCGCCCCGCGAGTAGGTAAAAGCCCCAACCCGCGAAACGTCCGCCATGCGTTGCGATAACACCATTGGCGCCACCTTGCGGCACTTCAATTTCAGCCACCAAGCGGTAAGGCCGGTTCAGCAAGGAAGGCGCTATGCTTGTCTGCAAACCACTGCCAGGCGCGCGATAGGTGAAGTCCTGCCGCCCGGCTGAAGGCCCTGGCCGGGGTGCGATCAGTCGCGGTAGGCTTGAATTATCCAGTGGCAAGACCTGGTAGCGTGCTGCTTCAATCAGGAAGCGTTGTTGCAGGTCGCGTAGCCTATCGGGGAAAGCGGCGGCAAGATTCCGGCTTTGTGTGGGGTCTTCCGTAAGATTATAAAGTTCCCAGGTGTAGCCATTGACAACATCTGCCGGCATTTGGCCCGAACTCTCCCAAGGCAATGTTGGCGGTGTCGTATTCGCGAACCAACCATCATGATAGATGCCGCGATGCCCCAGCATTTCAAAATGCTGGGTCCGGCGACGGGACGGCGCGCGCGCCTGCGCGGCATCGAAAGTGTAGAGCATGCTGATGCCTTCAATCGGCCGCTGCGCCACGCCATTCACGCTGCGCGGTTCCGGGATGCCAATCGCCTCAAGAATGGTTGGCGCGATATCGAGCACATGGTGAAACTGGTGCCGAATGCCGCCACGATCAGCGATGCGCCGTGGCCAAGAAACCGCCATGCCATTACGCGTGCCACCGAAATGGGAAGCGACCTGCTTCGTCCATTGATAGGGCGTACCGAAGGCCCAGGTCCAGCCAACCGCAAGATTGGGATAGGTACGATCACTGCCCCAATCATTGATGAAAGGCAATTGCCGTTCCACCGGGATTTCCACACCATTGAAGAAGGCAACTTCATTGGGTGTGCCGTGTATTTGGCCTTCGGCGCTGCCGCCATTATCGCCACTGATATACATGATAAGCGTATTTTCAAGCTGTCCGGCATCGCGCACCGCCTGGATCACACGGCCAATTTCGTGATCCGTATAGGCAAGATAGGCGGCGAAGACTTCGGCCTGCCGCGCATAAAGGCGGCGTTCATCCGCAGAAAGAGTCGCCCAACGCGGCAGTGTCTCTGGCCAAGGGTTTAGGACTGCATTGGGTGGCAGCACACCAAGGCGTTGCTGGCTTGCGAAGATGCGCTCTCGCATCACTTCCCAGCCTTCGTCGAATTGGCCGCGGAAGCGCGCGATCCATTCCGGTGTTGGATGATGCGGCGCATGTGCGCCACCAGGCGCATAATGGATGAACCAGGGGCGGTTTGGCGCGACCTCATGCAGTTCACGGATGCGCGTGATCGCCTCATCGGCCATAGCCGTTGTCAGGTTCCAGCCGGGACGACCTTCAAAGGGCAGAATGCGCGTGGTGTTGCGATAAAGATTGCCTGGCTCCCATTGGCTCGTCTCGCCGCCCATGAAGCCGTAGAAGAAATCGAAGCCAAGGCCTGTTGGCCAACGGTCGAAGGGGCCTGCGGGGCTGATCTCCCAGGGCGGTGTATTGTGATTCTTGCCGAACCACGCTGTCGAAAAGCCATTCTGACGAAGTGTCTCGGCAATGGTTGCCGTATCCGCGCCGATGATCGCGTTATAGCCAGGAAAGCCGGTGGATAGTTCCGAGACCATCCCGAAGCCGACCGAATGCGGATTGCGCCCCGTCAGCAATGAGGCGCGTGTGGGTGAGCAGAGCGCGGTGGTATGAAATTGCGTATAGCGCAGCCCGGCTTCAGCCACATTGTCCAGCGTTGGCGTTGGAATCACTCCACCAAAGGTGGAAGGGGCGCCAAAGCCGACATCATCCGTGATAATCAGCAAAACATTCGGTGCGCCTTCCGGGGCGCCAAGTGTTGGTGGCCAGGCAGGCGTACTATCGCGCGCGGATGGGCTGATGCTGCCAGCGAAGGGCGCGGGCGGCTGAGGCAGAACCCGCGAATTTGGAAACTCAATCGCCGTGGCGGCGCCAGGCGTGCCGCGAAGTTGCTGTGCCGCTGCTGGTGTTGCGTGCATGGCGCAGGAAAGGAAGATGGCTGAAAAAATACCAGCAAGGGCGGTTCCGAGAATATACCCAGGCCGCGCAGGAGAAGCACTTGCCACTATCGCCTTCGTGTTTTCCTGTGTTGTGCTGCCAAGAAGCAGGCCGCCTATGCGGCGTGTATTCAGGCGAGACCGTGATGAAACACTTAGCGCCATGGCACGATTCCCTCCGCCAGCACTGGGGGTCCCCACGCCGGCAAAAACTTACATCCTTCGGCCAACCTATTTGCGCCAAGGCGTCACAGTCTTGATATGGATCAACACTTGCGGGATGCGCGTGATAGAGACTTGACCATCGAAACCAACTGGCCAAGCGGATCAAGGCGCCATGCATCGCGGTATCAGCAAGCAAAAGGCGTAGAAACCATATCGCCTGCGGAACTGGCGGTGCGCATAAAGCTTCGTATGACTTTGGCTGGCTAAGAGAATTCTACCGTACGGCATCATTCGGTACGGCTCAATGTAATGAAGGGGGTCCGGCATGAAATCGAATCTACGCTATGGAGCAAAACTGGCCGCTGCCGCAGCTGTTGTTGGCGCCGCCGTGTTGATAAATCCGGCAGCCGCACAAAATGCCGCGCCACAGAATGATGCCTGGACCTTCACGCTTTCACCCTATGTCTGGTTTTCTGGTCTTGGCGGTGAAGTGACCAATCCGCATGGAAGTGAGACCTTCTCCGCCGATTTCGGCGATATATTTGGCACCATGAAATTCTCCTACATGGGGTTGGCCGAAGCACGGCGGGGCAATTTCAGTCTTCTCACGGACATCATGTATCTCAACCTCCAGCAAGGTGTTCCTGTGCCGGGCCATGGTGCCTATGGCGGTGCCAGTGCGCGGACCCAATCCGTGGAAGTTTCCGCCATCGGCCTTTATACGGTGGCAGAGGCATCGGCGGGGCGTATTGAAGTTGGTGGCGGTATCCGGGGCTGGTGGTTTGATACCGAACTCAAACTCGATCCCGGCGCGCTTCCGGGAAGGACGCAAAGCGCGTCCACCAGTTGGGTAGATCCCGTTATCGCAGCGCGGGGTGTGCTGCGGTTGAGTGACCGGCTGGCACTGACCGCGTATGGCGATGTTGGCGGCTTTGGCGTTGGTTCGGAATTCACTTGGCAAACCTTCGCGACGCTTGATTACAAGGTCGCAGAAAATGCCACTGTGTCGGCTGGCTTCCGCTATATCCATATTGATTATCAAAAGGGTCGCAACGATATCAGCCTTCAGATGGCTGGCCCGATCATCGGCGCCAGCATACGCTTCTGAGAAAGCTGGAAGATCGCGGTGGCTTAGTGCCGCCCCGATCAAACAAACGAGATCGCGCAATTACTGGCGCAACCCGCGTAATTGCATGAGCAATGCCGCCGCTTCCCGGTCACTGGGTTGCAAAGCGGCGGCCTCAACAGCCAGACGTTCAGCTTCCGCCAAATTCCTACGGTCTCGTTCCATAGTCGCCAAGGCCATCAGGCTGTCGCGATGGCGCGGATGGCGTGAGATATTCAGGCGCAGCAGTGCGGCGGCTTCGTCACCGCGCCGCAACTGATTAAGCGCGATTGCCTGAGTATAGGCGTAGCGCGGTTCCTCCGGCCGCAGCCTGGCAGCCTCAGCAAGAGGGCCGAGCGCTTCGGCGGGACGCCCCTGCCGAGCGATTGCCAGCGCCAGCGCGTATTGCGCTTCAGCTTCCTCAGGATGCGCTGCCACAGCGCGGCGTAGCACCGCCTCGGCTTCGTGATTTCGCCCACGCCGGGCTTCGAAATCCGCCAAATTCACCAAGGCGTGAAGGTTCGTCGCCTGACGCGCCAACGCATCATGATAAGCGGCCTCGGCGCCCGCAATGTCACCGCGCGCGGTGAGCAAGGCAGCGATGTTCACATGCGCCTCTGGCCGCTCCGCTGCGACACGCTCACTCGCGAGCAATTCAGCCCAAGCCTGGGTGAAGGCCGGGCGCGCAGCCTCTGGCAAGGCTTCAAGCGGCACAGGGGCAAGGGCGCGCGCTGCTTCAATGCGCACCAGCCGCGTTTCGTCTGCCAGAAAGCGCGCCGCGTGCAGGCGATTGCGCGGGTGCAGCCCATCCAATGTGCGAAGCGCCGCCGCACGCACCAGCGGTTCCGGGTCCAGCAAGGTCGCGCCAATCGCTTGTGCCGACGCCTGGGATGGCGGCATGGGCAATAGGGAGATGGCAGTCGCGCGCAGGATCGGCGCATGGGCGCGGTTGGTCGCGACGGCGGCGAGCAGCCTATCCGCACCGGTATCCCCACGCCGTCCCGCAGCGATCGCCAAGGCCGGGTGCGGATCATCGCGGCGATTTGGGCCGAACCATTCCACGATCTGGCTGGCCGCCCAGGATTGCGGGCGATCTGTGTGGCATGATGTGCAAACATCTGGCGCGCTTATCTGCGACGCCACATCAGGGCGCGGAATGCTGAAGGCGTGATCCCGCCGCCGATCAACGCCCATATAGGTCACGGCCGGCATGTGGCAGGATACGCATTGCGCGCCAGCACTGCCGGGCGGATGCCGATGATGTTCCGCGACATCAAAGCGTGCCGGCAGGTGGCATTGCGCGCAGACCGCATTGCCTTCTGCGCGCAGCGTGCCGCGGTGCGGGTCGTGGCAATCGGCGCAGACCACGCCGGCGCGCTGCATGCGGCTTTGCGCGAAGGAACCCCACTCAAACACCTCGCCCTGAATTTGACCATCGGCGTGATATTCGCCCTGCTGGAGCAGCATTGGTGCATGGGTGTCCAGAAACCGCTGGCCAGGCAATGGGTCCGCGACCAGCGGGCGCGATCTGGAATGGCACGGCGCGCAGCTTTCCACCTGAGCCGCGGTGGATTGCCGTGGCGGCCCCACCCATTGCGCGATGCCACGAGGATCATCCTTCGCGAAGCGCCATGCGCCACCGGAAGCATCACGAAACCATGCTGAAAGGCCGCGGTGCGGATTGCCTTTATCAGCACCGGCCTGCGCCCAGGCCAAATGCGCTGCACCAGGACCGTGGCAGCTTTCGCAGCCCACACTGATTTCGGTCCAAGTGGTGTTGTAGCGATCCGTCGCCTGATCATAGGAGCGGACCAGGCCGGTTGAATGGCAGGATGCGCACATGAAATTCCAGGTCTGCTCTCGCCCAGTCCAATGCAACGGGTCGCTGGCGGGTAACGGATCATCCGCCATCAAATGGTACCAGCGCTGCCCGCCTTGTTCGCGCGGACGGCTATCCCAAGCCCAGGGAAGCGCCTGGCGGCGCCCATCGGGAAACAACACCAAATATTGTTGTAGCGGGTCTAAGCCGAAGGTGTCCGCAATGGTGAAATCCGCGACCGTCCCGCCCGGTCCATCAGTGCGGATAATGTAACGATCGCCGTCGCGCCGGAAGCTTGCGTTATGCCGGCCATCATGGACCGTCACGCCGGAGAAATCGCCAAGCACATTCGCGGGTGTTGCCGTAGCCATGGCGCGCGCGTGATCGCTGCTGCGCCAATCGCCATATTCCCGCGCATGGCAGCTGCCACAACTTGCCGAGCCGACAAAGCCTGCACGCGCTGCCTCACGCGCCCGTGGTTCTGCCGATAGCGTGAGCAGCGCCACAATGCCCAAGGGCAGCAAGATCACGGCAAGCAGCGCCGCCCAGCCTGCCAGTCGCCGCGCGCGCGTCAGCGCGGGAATAGAAACTGGATCTGGAAGCGAAGCTGCCATTCGGTTCCTATATCGGGGCTGATGGCATTATCATACGCTCCAACCAGCGCATTCAAAGGCTACTGTTCGTTCATGCCGAAGGGCAAGGCGGGCCGCATCTTGAGCACATTATGGATGTGGTTATGCGTACCATAGCCAAAACTCCGATTATGCTGGAAGGGAACACTGATCATCGCCGCAATTGGGCTCCGCGCGTCTTTCGGCATCAGTCCCGCCTGATCTGCCGCCTTTCCATTTCCTCCTGCAGCGCTTGCAGCGATGCCGGGGTGATGGTGCTGTCGCCCAGATCAATCGTCAGCCGCACAATCCGCCCGGTGAAGGGGTTGGGCGAGGTATAGTCGCGGTCATCAACCGATGTGCCGGTATCCAGCCCAACATCGAAGGTTTCGTCCCAGGCGACGGTGAAGGGCAACGTATTGGGCAGCGCCCGCTGTGCGACTTGCATGCCGTTGATTGTCAGCGTGCCGGTACCGCCGCGCCCAAAGGGCATCCCCTGCGGCTGCATTTGCCAATCAAAGACCAGCGTGTGGCGCCCGGGTGGCAAGGCAGTTGGCCCTTCCCAGCGATGGTTCTGCGCGCCGAGGAAATTCCAGTTAAACACCGGACGTCCTTGGACTAAGTAGAAGGCATAGCCGGAGAAACGGCCACCCTGCGTTACCAGCACCCCATTCGCCCCACCTTGCGGCACTTCGATTTCAGCGGTGACGCGATAGGAACGGTTGAGCAGGCTCGGCGCTACGCTGCCCTGGATTGAGCTCACTGGCCCGGTATAGGTGAATTGGCGCCGACCAGCCGCTGGACCAGGCCGTGCAGAGATCAGCCGGGTCAGCGTGGAATTATCCAACGGCAGCACCTGGTAGCGTGCAGCCTCCACCAGGAACAAATCCTGCATTGCACGCAGTTTTGCAGGCTCGCGCGCTGCAAGATTGTTCATCTGCGTCGCGTCTTCGGTCAGATTATAGAGTTCCCAAGCATAGCCGCCCATGACATCGGTGGGCTTGGGTGAAGTCGAATCCCAGGGCGGCACGGGCGGCGTGGTGCTGGCCATCCAACCATCATGATAAATGGCCCGATTGCCCATGATTTCGAAATACTGGGTCCGCCGACGCGATGGCGCATCGCGGCCCGCCGCATCGAAAGTATAGGCCATGCTGACGCCTTCAATCGGGCGCTGCGCGATACCGTTCACCATGGTTGGCGTCTGAATGCCGACCGCTTCCAGAATGGTTGGCACCACATCAATCACATGATGGAACTGGTGGCGGATGCCGCCGCGTTCAGAAATGCGCCGCGGCCAGGAAATGGCCATGCCATTGCGCGTGCCACCGAAGTGAGAGGCGATCTGCTTGGTCCAGCGATAAGGCGTATTGAGCGCGAAGGTCCAGCCGCTGGACATGTGGTTATAGGTACGATCATTCCCCCAGCTATCAAGGAAGGGCATCATCTGATCCACGGTAAAGAAGGTACCGTTGAACCAGGCGACTTCATTCACCGTACCATCGGGCCCGCCTTCGGCGCTGCCACCATTATCACCGCTGATGTAGATGATCAGCGTATTATCGGTCTGCCCAACATCCTCCACCGCCTGGATCACCCGGCCGATTTCGAAATCAGTATAGGCAAGGTAGGCAGCGTAGACTTCCATCTGGCGCGCATAGAGCCGCCGCTGATTATCCGTCAGGCTTTCCCAACGTGGCACGTATTCTGGCAGTGGCGGCAATTGCGCATTGGCAGGAATCACCCCCATGCGCCGCTGATTTTCGAAGATGCGCTGGCGCAACACTTCCCACCCACCATCAAACTGACCGCGGAAACGGGCGATCCATTCCGGGGTCGCGTGATGGGGGGCATGCGCGCCGCCCGGGGCATAGTGAATGAACCAGGGCCGGTTCGGCGCGACAGAGGTGGTGAGGCGGAGATAGTCAATGGCTTCATCGGCCATGGCGGTGGTCAGGTTCCAGCCCGGCTTGCCAACATTCGGATGGATAGGCGTGGTGTTGCGGAACAGATTGCCCGGCTGCCACTGGCTGGTATCGCCGCCCACAAATCCATAAAAGAAATCATAGCCCTGGCCACCCGGCCAATTGTTGAATGGGCCAGCAGGGCTTGCCTCCCAGGTTGGGATATTGTGATTCTTGCCGAACCAGGCGGTGGCGAAGCCATTGCCCTGCAATGTCGCGGCGACATGCGCTGTCTCTGGCGGAATGATGGAATTATACCCCGGCAGTCCCGTGGTGATTTCGGAAATCACGCCGGCGCCGACAGAATGGTGATTTCGGCCAGTCAATAGCGCAGCGCGGGTTGGGGAGCAGAGCGCCGTGGTGTGGAATTGCGTATAGCGCAGCCCAGCCTGCGCCACACGGTCCAGCGCAGGTGTTGGGATGACACCGCCGAAGGTAGAGGGCGCACCGAAGCCGACATCATCGGTCAGGATCACAAGGATATTCGGCGCAGCTTCAGGTGCTGCCACCTGAGGGGGCCAGGCGACGCGGCTATCACCCACATTGGGCATGATGGTGCCGGTGAAAGGCGGCGTTGGCGCTGGCAGGCTGAAGGGGTTCGGGGTCATCACCGCATTGGGCGTGCCTGGCGTGCCGCGGATCTGCTGCGCGCCCGCACCCGCGCTTAGCATGAGCGTGGCGCTGAGACCTGCGAGGGCGATGAGCTTTGGCAGTCGCATAAGTCAGGGCTCCTCTGGGCTGTGTGACATTCCGTTATCGTCAAGGCGATACGCTAGTGGTGCGATGCATGCTGACCATTCCGCTTCTGGAGTTCGCCCTACACATGATTAGCCATAGGGCCTAATGGGCAGATTGCCATGTTTATTCGTAGCCACCGCCAACAGACGAGAATTTGATCTGAATCAACGTCCGTTGAGAGTATTCGCCTCGGATCTCAGTCGGGCAGGATACCTCGACCGGAGAGCGATCCCCATGAAGAAAACTGGCAAGCCCGCGCCCGTAAGTAAGCAAGCCATTGCCAAAGTGTTGCTGCCGGCCCCGGCGGTTGCGGTGGTGCCCAAAGCAACGGCCAGCCACGGCGCTTCGGTGGATGAAAGATTTGATGCCGGAAAGGCATTGCGCGACAAGATTCCGCGCACCGTACAGGCGGTATGGAAGCGACCATCGGACCGGCCAGACCCGGTTTCTGTGCTGCAGGCATCCGACCCCGGCCGCCTGCCGGAATTGATACCCATACGCTACGGATGCGTGCTGCAATCGCCCTCTGTTTTTTTTCGCGGCGCGGCAGCGGTAATGGCGGGTGATATGGCAGCGACGCCCGAGGTTGCTTAGCTTCATCGTCCGGCTACGCCAGGGGTATGCCCGCTGATTGCGAAGGCGGCGGCACCGTCACCAACCAAGTCTTGGAATGTGGATACCGCACCCGCGGCGTCGGCATTCGAAACTGGGCTATCTCAGACCAATGGCGTTCGAGGCCCGCGCTACGCTAGCTCCAATTGCTGTCCACCAAATCGGCAGCAGGCCACGGCCACCGCGCAAGCCTCCGGCGCTGCCAGGCGATCACGCTTCCTGCATAATCCGGACTTTGCCTTGCCGCACTGCTGCCTTCAGCGCCGCGTGGTCACGTTCCGCCTGATCCGCATAGGCGATACCGAAGCGGCCCATCGCCTCATCGAAATCCTCTCCTGAGCCCAGATAGCCGCTGATTTGTGACACCCCACCGGCCTTGGCATGCGCCCGTGCCAATACGGTTCCGCAGCTTTTGGCGAATAGATCGAGCATTTCCTCATCAAAGGTTTCAATGAGTGGTTTGATCTTCGCATCACGCAATTGGCGCACATAAAAATGCACGCCATTGACGCCGGTGACCCAGCCAAGAAAGATATCGCTGTTTGGCTGCATCAGGCGTTGGCCCATCACAACACGCTGGCCGTGATGCGGGTAGGCGCTGGCCCCGGCGAAGGGTTCCAGCACCGAAGCTGCCGCTTCCTTAAATTGCAGAAAAAGCGGTTCGTTGGAGGTAGACATCATCAACAGAATCCAGCAGCGACGGCCGACACTGCCGATGCCCACAACCTTGATTGCCGCATCCATGGGCCTGTAGCGGTCCAGAAGCGTGCGACGATCCTCTGACAAGGTCTCACGATATTGGGCCAGCATCGCGTCAATCACGCCCTTGAAGGCAGGCAGGCGCGTCACTTCCGGGTGAAAGAGCAGCGGCGGCGCATCGCGGATGCTAGGCTGCCCACCAACCACTTGCCCGAGCTTTGGGAAGTCCATCTCGGATCCTGAACGGTCCAGCGCCTTTTCGATACGGTCCAGCACTTCCTTGCGCTTATTCTTGGGCAAGGTTTCGATCAAATCATCTGCGGTCAGCCGCGCATACCATACTTCGGTTGGATGCATCTCCGCGAATTCACGCAATCTCTTTCTGTAATTGCGGGCAGCAGTCTCCGCCGCTTCACGCCCCTTGGCGTCGGAAAAGCCGAGTGATCGTGCAGCCAATACGAAGGATGCCGCAAGGCGCTTCACATCCCATTCGAATGGGGCGGGCAGCGTTTCATCGAAATCATTCATGTCGAAGATTATGCTGCGCTCGGGGGTTGCAAAGCCGCCGAAATTCATCAGGTGGCAATCGCCACAGGCCTGTACGCGCAGGCCCGTTGATGGTGTTTTTGCCAAATCGGCGGCCATCAGCCCAGCGGAACCGCGATAGAAGGCGAAGGGTGAGGCAAGCATCCGGCCCCAGCGTATCGGCACCAAGTCTGGCAGGCGTTCAGCATCAGAAGCCTGAAGGAAAGCGATGGGATCAACCCGATCAGCGGGTTTTCTCCATTTTGCATGGCTATAGCGCAATACGGTCTGGCGCAGCGCCTTGCCCACGGCTTCGTGTTCGGCATGTGATCGGTGTGCCGGATCAGACATATGCGTCGGGGCTGCGGGCGCCTTGGAGTCTGTGCGCTCAGGCTTCACGACTCGCAATGATGGTTTACTGCTGCGCATAACAGCTTTTCCTCGCCGGTTTGTTCATTTTCGTGCGGATTTTTCCTACCGGCGCTGAGGGAACGTATTGATCTGCCGCAAGCGCCCTTCGATTGATAAAGCGTCTGGCTTAGTGCACTTGCCCTTCGTCTTGGTTCAGGGAGTATACGCAAACCTTTGTTTGATCGCCCAAGCCGAGCCACCCAGTGGTTCCATTTGGCTTGACGAGGATCGTCGCAGAGATGATAGGGGCCGAGACGTCAAGAACTTACGAAAGAGTCTTGCTGATATTGGCTTTCCCTACGCGGGCCATTCTTGGGTCATTAAGGGGCAAGCGTCGGCCGGCGGCCGCCGGCAAGGAACGGAGAAGTATGATCCCAGGCTCGGCCTTCGAGGGCACGCTGACGACCGTTTTCAAAAAGCGCCTTCATCCACGCGCGATCGAAGGGCCGTTCCCAGGGTAAGGTGAAGTCTTCCTTGATATAGGCCAGATTAAAGTTAACACCGTCCCGCTCGGCCTGCGTCTGAAGGCGTATGATATCATTCTGCCCGCTATAGGCGATCATGCTCGAAATGGCGCGGCCTGCGATGGTGAGCACAGCGCGCTCGGTCTGCTGCCAGTCTGCGCCAAGCCGCGCATTTCGGATCACCCAGGCGTGCCGCTCGCGCCCAGTCAGCGCAGCCTGGTCGCGCGCCGCGCGGGTCAATCCCGGCGGGTAGAGGAAGGTCTGTGCAACCGCACCGCCATCCACATGCATCTCCTGGAAGCGCCGTCCGCCGGACTCAACCTCGAACATGACCGGCGGAAAGACCGTCGGCACCGAGGCAGAGGCCAGCATGATCCGGCGTACAAGGTCGAGCGCATCCGGCTGCCCACTCGCGGCAATTGCCCCGATGTTCCAGATGCAGGGTCTCATCGAATCGAGATTAGTCGTACCAATGAGCAGCGCCCGTCCCTTCCTGTATTCCTCAGCGATCGTTGCGAGGGTGGCCGCGTCCATGTGGCGGGAGATCGTCGCGAGCAGCGGCCGCGTATCCGTGAGGGAGTCGGAGAAGGGAATGCTTAGCCAATCGCGCCGCCGGAAAATTTGATCGGGCCCAATACCCGTATAGACCTCCCGCAGCACCGGGTCCTTCGACGGCCCGATGAAGGCGAGCGGCGCAGTCAGCGCGCCGGTGCTGACGCCGGTGACGAGCTTGAACTCGGGGCGCGTACCGGTCTCGGTCCAGCCGACCAGCACGCCCGCGCCGAAGGCACCGTAGTCGCTCCCGCCCGACAGCGCGAGCAGATGCGCCGGTGGCAGGCGGCGAAGGTCGCGGCCTGACGCGAGCCCGAGATGCCGTGCCTCCCGTTCCAGTGCTGCGAATACTTCGGCGCGCAGCGCATCCACCTGCGTATCGCCCCAGAAGCGGGCATTGGGAATGCCGGGTATTATCGCGCTATCTTGCAAAGGCGCCGGAACCGCGGTGCCGCGCTCGATTGCGCTGCAGGCCGGAAGTGCGAAGGCAAGCGCCAGCGCACCCCGGCGGCATATTAGCCGCCTTGGTGCGTCGCCGTTGTTGCTGTGGGAATCAGCGTGGTTCGGTGGCCCATGTGTCACGCCAGCAGTGCCTAGAAAAGGATTCTTCACCACGGTACTCTCCTTGTGTTGCCGCATGCGTTTCGGTTTTCCGAACAGGCCTCAAAGCGTTCCACCGGTAGGACCGCTAGCTCGCACTAACCATAACGAACTGGGGGATTCGGTACCTTCCATTGAAACAGCTTATGATTTGGCTGCTGAATTCCAAAGTATTTCTGTTCAAATCCATAAGCCGCCTTGGTAGAAGCTACCTTAGTTTGGTTTAGCCTGTCATCTGTTTCCGGCGAGGCATCGTTTGACGTGGCAGGGTGATTGGCCGCCTGCCTGCAGGCTCTGCGCGCGCCGGAACGCATTCGGAATGGTGTGGCATGTCCGGGGTCAGCACCTATGGGACCAAATTGGCGATTTGGGCACCGCGGAGGATTTTTGGTTCATCGTAACCCCAGGGAGAGTGAAGATGAGCCAGAAATCGTCGATCCCACCCGTTGCATCTCAGTTCTAAACTCAATGAGCGCTCGAAACCACGCAAAGGTCCGAAAAAACCAACTGCGTGCCCTGCTAGGATTTTTGGGCAGTCAACCAAACCGCGTCGGCACCAAGTTCGGGCCAGCCAATACCGCGGCAAGCCTCGGCAGCCGCTTCAGCACCCGTTAGGCTGCAATCCCAGCGTGCTGCAATGATGCGCTGACCCGTGAAATCCCCTGCTGCGTCAGAGACGAGCCATGCCAAGGGAGGGCCCATGATACTGGGCCTCAGCATAGCATCCCTCGCCCAGCC
>JADCFX010000027.1 GCA_020249285.1 Roseomonas sp.
ACCACATGGCCCATACTATCGAGCAACAAGGTATGCCCATCTTTCGGCGAACGCGCCACTTCGGCGGCACCAATGGTGCCACCTGCGCCGCTGCGATTTTCCACCACAATGTTTTGCCCAAGTTGGGCCATGAGATGCGGAAGTAGAAGTCGCGCTACAGTGTCCGTACCACCGCCGGGCGGGTAGGGTGGGATCAAGCGGAGCGGTTGGGTTGGAAAATCCTGCGCTTGGGAAACGTGCACAATCGCAGGCGCAGCGAGCATTCCCAAAAATATACGTCGTACCAGCAACATACCGAACCTCTTTTGCCTTGAAGGGACTGGCTATTGAGGATCATCCTTCAGAACAAGCTAAGATACAAGTGAAGGGTGTCCGTCTTTAGATTGGGATGTAGCCGGTTTGGTAGACAATATGTTCAGCTAGCATTGCTTGTCCGTCGACAAATAATTAAAGGCCAATTAGCGAGCTTTTGTCGAACAGTATATGAACCGCCCCGGGCTTGCCGGATGCTGATTTGCTTAAGTTACGCTGCCATGGCTGGCTGATCCAGTGAGGCATCGTAGCGCTCCTCGGCTTCCGCGGGCGGAATATAGCTGATTGGTACCAGCAAGCGTCTGTTATTGAACCAATCTACCCTTTCCAAGGTGGCGAATTCCGGCGCAGGACGTGGGAAACCCGTCGCCAAGCCAAAAGCACCATATTCCAATACATCAACGGCTTCTATAACCCGCGCCGCAGGCATTCAGCGTTGGGAGGCAAAAGCCCCCTGGCTTTCGAACGCCAAGCAGCCTAAACGAGCAATCAGAGCGGCATAAACACGCGACAAGTCCACTTGACACGCGGCCCCCTGGGATGATGAACATCTTTAAAACAACTTCAGGGAGACCCCGCATGAAATGGCCTGCCATGGGTTATGACCGCGCCGGAAGCCTTGACCAGCTTTGGTCCACCTTTCGGGCGCATGGAAGCTCAGCCCAGATCATCGCTGGCGGTCAGACCCTTTTGGCGGCGCTTGCTTTCCGTCTTTCTGAACCAAGCAAGCTGATAGACATTACCGGGATTCCCGAGTTGCGCGGTATCTCTGTGCAGGGCCAGGCGCTGCGCCTTGGGGCGCTGACACTCCATGCCGATCTTTGCCGCGATCCACTTGTAAAAGCGCATGCGCCCTTACTGGCAGCGGCGGCGCCGCTGATTGCGCACCCGGCCATTCGCAATCGGGGCACTATAGGGGGCAGCCTTGCCTATGCTGATCCGGCTGCGGAATTGCCTGCCTGTATCATAGCGCTGGACGCCACGGTGATCACGGTATCGGCCAAGGGCGAACGCCGTATCCCTGCCTCCGCCTTCTTCACCGACCTGCTGCAAACCGCCCTTGAGCCGCAGGAAATCATCGCCGCTGTGGAAATTCCGCTGACCAAGCGGCTTGGCGCCATCGAAGAAATCGCGCGGCGGTCCGGTGATTACGCCATGGCGGGGCTTGCGGCCACGCTGCATCTTGAAGCTGGCCGCGTGATCAAGCCGCGCCTTGTATATTTTGGCGTCGGCAAAATCCCCGTGCTGGCTGCCGCAGCGGCAAAGGCACTTGAAGGCCGCAGCCTGGACCGGGCAACCATCAGCGCCGCGCAAGCCGCCTTGGCCGAAGACCTTGATCCACCGCAGGATCTACATGGTCCGCCTGAAATGAAGCGCCATTTGGCGCGCGTGCTGACAGAACGCGTTTTGCAAGGTTTCCTGCGCGAAAAGGTACAGGCGGCATGATTCCGATTACGCTGACCGTGAATGGCGAGAAGGTGACACGGCACGTGGAACCGCGCCGCCATTTGATTGATTTCCTCCGCCTTGATCTTGGCCTGACGGGCTCACATGCCGGCTGCGAGCATGGCGTTTGCGGTGCCTGCACCTTGCGGGTCAATGGCAAGATCATGCGTGGCTGTCTGATCCTTGCGGCCTCGCTCGATGGAGCGGATGTTGTGACGATTGAAGGCATCTCCGAAAGCGGTGAGGTCGCGGATTTGCAGGCGGCTTTTGTCGCGCGGAATGCGGCGCAATGCGGCTTTTGCACGCCGGGCATGGTGATGACCGCGGCAGAATTGCTGGCCGAAGGCGGCAGCCCGACGCGCGGCGAAATCCGCGAATACCTCTCAGGGAATTACTGCCGTTGCACCGGCTATCAAGCGATTGTGGATGCAGTTGAAGACACCTTGCGCTCCAGGAGTGCGGCGCCATGAACGAGATCACGCCCGCTTCCATCGGCCTTTCGCGCGAGGATTTGCCCAATTCCTATATCGGGCGGTCCGTGCCGCGCCCGAATGTGCCGAAGCTGGTGCAGGGCCGCGCGACCTATACGGATGATGTGACCCTACCGCGCATGCTGCATGCGGCCTTTCTCCGCAGCCCCCACGCGCATGCGAGGATCAGCACAATTGATACGGCGCGCGCCAAGGCGGTGCCGGGTGTGGTACGCGTCTTCACAGGCCATGATCTGGCGAAGATATGCGATCCCTGGGTGGCGACGCTTGACCATTTGAAGGGCATGAAATCCGCGCCGCAATATCCGCTGCCGCTCAACCGCGCCACCTGGCAGGGAGAGCCGATTGTGGCTGTGATTGCAGAAACCCGCGCAGCCGCCGAAGACGGCGTCGCCGCGCTGGATGTTGAATTCGAAGCCTTGCCCGCGCAGACCGATATGGAAACGGCACTCGCCCCCGGCGCGGTCGTGATACATCCGGAATTGGGCGATAATCTTGTCTTCACCCGCACGGCTGAAAGCGGCGATGTCGCTGCGGCTTTTGCGGCGGCGCATAAGATTGTCGAAGCGCGCTTTGTTACGGGCCGGCATACAGGCGTGACGCTGGAGGCGCGTTCCATCATTGCGGATTACAACCCGGCGGATGAAACACTGACCGTGTATCATTCCACTCAGGCGCCGCATATGATGCAAGGTGTCTTTGCCAAGCAGCTTCGCATGAAGGAAGGCGATGTCCGCGTGATCTGCAAGGATGTCGGCGGTAGCTTTGGCATCAAGGTGCATGTCTATCCGGATGAGGTCGCTGTTGCTGCCGTGGCGCGAATCATGGGCCGCCCGGTGAAATTCGTGGCCGACCGTTTCGAATCCTTCGTAAGCGACATCCATGCCCGTGATCATCGTATCAAGGGGAGGCTTGCGGTGGATGCGGAAGGCCGCGTGCTGGCCTTTGATATTGATGATCTGACGGGGATCGGCCCCTATTCCGTCTATCCGCGCACCAGCGCGATCGAGGGGAATCAGGTCGTCAATCTTTGCGGCGGCCCCTATGATTTCATGAATTACCGCTGCACCACCACGGTGGTTCTGCAGAACAAAACCCCCACCTGCCAGTACCGCGCCGTCGGTCACCCAATCGCCACAGCGGTGACCGAAGGGCTGATGGATTTGGCGGCGGAGGCGCTGGATATGGATCCGGTGGAACTGCGGCGGCGCAACCTTATTCGTGATGATGCCTATCCCTATACCTCACCGCCGGGGATGCGTTTTGAGGGGCTTTCGCATCACGCATCGCTGAACAAGTTGCTGGAAATGGTGCCGTTGGACCGCATTCGCGCCGATCAGGCGGAAGCACGGCAGCGTGGGGTTTATCGCGGCATTGGCTTTGCGTCCTTCATTGAACTGACCAATCCCTCGCCCTTCATGTACGGCATTGGCGGCGCGCGCATTTCTGCGCAGGATGGCTGTACGGTGCGCATGGACCCGGATGGGTCCATTGTTGCTTCATCGGGCGTCACCGAACAGGGGCAGGGTACAGAGGCAATCCTGGCGCAGATCGTTGCGCATGGTGTTGGCGTGCCCGTCAATCGCGTGAAGATCATCACCGGCGATACGCAGACCACGCCCTATGGCGGCGGAACCTGGGCATGTCGCGGCGCGGGCATTGGCGGGGAAGCGGCGCTGCAATCTGCCATTGCGCTCAAGCAGCAGATTCTGGAAGTGGCCGGCGCCATGCTGCAAGCGGCACCAGAAACACTTGACATTACCATGGGCGAAATCACGGATAAGGCCAGTGGCAAGCCGCGGATGACGCTCTTTGAACTGGGACGCATCGTCTATTTCCGTGGTGATACTTTGCCCAAGGATTTGCAGCGCGAATTGGTGCAGACGCGCCACTTCATCACCAAGGAATACCCCTTCGCCTTCACCAATGGCATTCAGGCGAGCTGGGTTGAAGTAGATGCCGCCACTGGCATGGTGAAGCTGTTAGAACACTGGTGCGTGGAAGATTGCGGCCGTGTTGTGAATCCCATGCTGGTGGATGAACAGGTGCGCGGCGGCATTGTTCAGGGCATAGGCGGCGCACTTTATGAGTATTGTATTTATGATGCGGAAGGCAATTTGCTGACCACGACGCTTGCGGATTATCTTGTGCCCATGTCGGCGGAAATGCCGGAAATCAATGTGGGGCATGTGGAAACGCCAACCCGCGAATCCTTGCTTGGTGCCAAGGGTGCTGGTGAGGCCGGCACCGCCGGTGCGCCGGCGGCCATCATGAATGCCATCAATGATGCGCTAAGGCCCTTGAATGCCCGCGTGCATGAACAACCCTTCACGCCAGAACGTATCCTGCGCGCGCTTGGCACCATCGCCTAAAATTCATCAACAGCGTTCACAAAACGCCACAATAGGGAGAATTGGAATGACGACCTTTCGACGGAGCCTGATCCTGGGCGCTTCTGCGCTGCCCTTATTTTCCATCCATAGCCGCGCGCAAACCGCGCTGAATATCACCATCGCTTCAAGCCATCCGGTCGCAAATTTCTGGGTTTCAATGATGAAGAATGTCTTCCAGCCAGAAGTGGATAAGCTGCTGCGCGATGGCGGCAATACGCACCGGATCAATTGGCGTGAAGCCTATGGTGGTACGCTCTACCGCTTCCAGGACACGATGGAGGCTGTGCGCGATAACATCACCGATATCGGCTATGTCGGCACGCTTTGGGAAGGCAGCACCATGCCGCTGCAAAACGTGACATATTTCACGCCATTCGCGACAGGTGATCATGCTTTGGTCGCCAATACCTTTGAAGCGATGAATGAGAATGTGCCGGCCATTCGCCAGAATTGGAACGGCCTCAATATGGTGCCGCTGAGCTCCTACATCACCGATACCTATCACATCTGGTCGAACTTCCCGGTGCGCAGCCTGGATGATTTGCGCAACCGCAAAATCTCGGCCCCCGGCACCAGCGCCAATTGGCTGACCGGCACGGGTGCGACGCCGGTGGATGGTGCCCTCACCACCTATTACACCGATATCCAGACTGGCGTTTCCGAAGGCGCGCTTTCCTTCTTTGTCGGTATTCTGCCGACGCGCGTGCATGAAGTGGCGCGCTACATCACCAAATGCGATGTGGGTGCGATGTATGTCGGCGGCATTGCTGCGAATAAGCAGCGCTTTGACCGTTGGCCGGAAGGCGTGCGCCGCGCCATGGCGGAAGCAGGCAAGACCACCACGCAGGCGCATATTCGCGATGTGTCGGCCCGCATTGCCGCAGCCGAGACGGAAATGACGCGCCAGGGCGCCATCATCAGCACCCTGCCGGCGGCAGAGCGTGAGCGTTGGATTCGCGGCTTGCCGAATATCGCGCGCACCTGGGTGGATAGCTCTGGCCCCGCGGCGCGGGATGTGCTGAACGCTTACTTTGCGGCCATTCGCGCTGCAGGCCAGACGCCTGGGCGCAATTGGGATCGCGAAGTTTCTGCCTGATCAGAAAGGCACACCAACTTGGCCGATGACATTGATATGGCGGCGCTTGATAGCGCCGCACCATCGCAGAGCTCAGGC
>JADCFX010000028.1 GCA_020249285.1 Roseomonas sp.
CAGCAATAGAATGCACCAAGGCACCCCCCATCGCCGGCCCCTCAACTCCACCAATCATCGGCAGGGCAAAAACACTAGCCAGTAACCACCAACCAGTCAAGCCCAAAAAACGACAACCACACAGTGAGCGGGCTTCTAGTACCAACACTCACAGGCGTCAAGCGGGCCATCAAATGCCGCAAAACCGAGATAAAAATCCCCAACACACTGTTATAAAATGATTTTTTGATCAACGACGCCCAGCATCCCAAATTTCACCACTCAGGCTCCAACCCCAACCCCGGCCCTTTTGGCACAAAAATTTCACCATTGGCCGGCAGAAGATGCTGCCCAAAAAGCGGCTTCTGCAGGTCCGCAAAATAAATCTCCAAGGGCTCGGCCACCTCCATCGCCGCGAGGAAATGCAGGCTCGCCAGCAGCCCAGGTCCAAAATACGGGCAATGGGGCACCACCCGCAGGCCGGCGCCCTGCGCCAGCTCCGCCACCTCAAGCATCGCGGTAAGCCCCCCAACCTTGGTCACACTCGGTTGAAGGATCCCGGCCGCGCCGGCTTCAATCATTCGACAGAAATCCTCAGGATTCGATGCATTCTCCCCCGCCGCGATGGCGCAGGGCGATGCCGCGCGTACCCGCGCCATGGTTGCATGATCCTCGGGCGGCCAGGTGGGTTCTTCCACCCAAGCAACGCCCAGATTCTTCACTGCCTCGCAGAAATCCAACGCATCGCTTTCATTATCCCAAGCGCAATTGATATCGAGCATGAGGGGGATGTCCGCTGGCGTCGCACCACGCGCCGCACGGATGCATCCCAAATCTATTTCATGCAGTTTGATATCACGATACCCGCGCCGCACGGCCTCAGCCGCATTGCGCGCGACATCTTCCGGATTGCCGTAGCGCAACAGGCTGGCATAGGCGCGAACCTTATCCCGCGCAGCACCACCCAGCAGCGCATGCAAGGGCTTTCCTGCGCATTTTCCAGCGATATCCCAAAGTGCAATATCAATCGCCGAAATTCCAAAGGTCACGGGGCCGTTACGCCCAAAATTATGAAAGCGTTTTTGCAGCATACGGTTAAGCGAACCGATATCCCGCGCATCCTGGCCAATACAGGCCGGCGCAATCAGCCGATCAATTGCATCACGCGTTGTATCCACCAGAGTAAAGCCAAACCCCTCCCCCCAGCCATGAATGCCCTGATCCGTTTCGACCTTCACCAGCAGCGTATCCATGGTCTTGAGCGCCAAATTGCCGCCGGTTGCCCGGCTAGTACCGCCTGCTGCATCAAGCCCTACCCCATAGGTGAAGGCACTGCGATGAATCCGGGTTTCGATCCGGGTGATCTTCATCATGAGGTTTTTCCTTCAAAGCTTGCAGTTCTCTGTCACCTTCGCGATCATGGCATTTGAACTGAAAGAACAAAAGATCGGAACAGGAGGAACGCCCATCATGATACGATCATTCATCGCCGCAGCCTTTGCCATGTTGTTCGCCACGCCGCTTGCGGCGCAGGAGAATTTCCCCAATCGCCCCATCCGCATCATCGTACCCTTCGCAGCGGGCGGGCCCAGCGATATTGTCGCCCGTCTCCTCGCACCCAAAATGATGCTGGCACTTGGCCAACCAGTAATCGTTGATAATCGCCCCGGAGCGGGCGGTGTGACCGGCGTTGATGTTGCTGCGAAGGCGGCACCTGATGGTTATACCATCGTTCTTGGCAGCGCTGGCGGCGTTGCGATTTCGCCGCAGCTCGATCGTGGTACGCCTTACGATCCCATGCGCGACCTCACGCCATTGACGCTAGGGGTTCTGGTGCCTGAGCCCATCGTCGTATCCTCAGCCACACCCTTCCGTTCCTTACAGGAACTGATCACGGCAGCGCGCGCGCAGCCTGGCCGGATCAACCAGGGCTCGACTGGTTCGGGCAGTCTGCCGCACTTGGCTGGCGAATTATTAAAAAACGCAACCGGGATTGAGATGACGCATGTGCCCTATCGCGGCGGTGCGCCTCTTACAACCGCCCTGATCCAGAATGAGGTTCAGGTTGGGCTGGCTGATCTACCGATCCTGCTGCCACAAATTCGCGCCGGTACGATTCGTGCGTTGGCGGTTGGCTCTGCTCAGCGTCTGCCCTGGTTGCCTGATGTGCCCACCATGATTGAGCTTGGATATCCCAGTGTGGATACGAATAATTGGCACGGATTTGTGGCACCTGCGCGCGTGCCGGAGCCTATACTGGAACGGCTGCATGGCGCCCTGGCGGGCGCGATAAAGGACCCCGAGATATCGCGGCAACTATTCGAACAAGGCGCCGTTCCAGGCGGCAATAGCCGCGCAGAATTTGGTGACTTCATCAAAGCCGAAATGACCAAATGGGGCGAGGTTATTCGGCGCGGTAATATCCGCGCTGATTGAAAAATCGTCGGTTGAGTCTCAGCCGGCAGCGGCGAGGATGCGCAAAGTCGCCTCTTCCCGCCCAAGCGCCCAAAGCACGGCATCAATCGGCGGGCTGGTGGTGCTGCCGCTGAGTGCCGCGCGCAAAGGCTGCGCGACTTGGCCGAGCTTGATGCCCTTCACGTCGCAGTAATCGCGCAGCCATTGATCCAGATCGCTCGGTTCCCAGGGCGCGGTCTGCAAAAAAGCCGCCAGATCAGCAAGGCGCGCTTTTGCTTCTGGCGTCAGCAAAGCCTCTGCCTTGGCTTCCATAACCGGCGGGCCATCCTGTACCGCAAAGACCACTGCCCCCGTCAGTTCTTCCAACGTCTTCGCCCTTTCCTTCAGGAAAGGCATCAGCATCCGCACGCGCTTGGCGCCATCGGGCCCGAACAATACGGTGCGCTTGGCAAGCCGTTCCAGCACATCCCGCGTCAGCACATCATCATCGGCCATGCGCAGATATTGCCCGTTCAAATGCGTGAGCTTGGCGTAATCCATGCGCGCCGCTGCGCGCCCAACATCCTTGATATCGAACAGCGTCACCGCGCGGTCGCGCGGGATGAATTCCTCATCACCATGCCCCCAGCCTAGCCGCAGCAGATAATTGCAGACGGCATCGGGCAGGAAGCCTTGCTCACGAAAATCCAGCACTGAAACCGCACCGTGACGCTTGGAAAGCTTGGCGCCATCCGCACCATGGATCAAAGGCACATGGGCGAAGTAAGGGCGATGCCAGCCCATCGCATCATAGACCATGCATTGGCGGAAAGTATTGGTCAGGTGATCATCGCCGCGGATCACATGGGTGATGCGCATGTCGTGATCATCCACCACCACGGCATGCAGATAGGTTGGCGTGCCGTCGCTGCGCAGGATGATCATGTCGTCCAATTCGCTATTGGCGACACGCACTTCACCCTGCACCAAATCCGCAACCACGGTTTCACCTTCCAGCGGTGCCTTGATGCGAATGGCGAAGGGCTTGCCCGCCTGTTCTGGCCCAGGCTCACGATCCCGCCAGCGGCGGTCATAGCGCGGTGGGCGGCCTTCCGCCGCAGCGCGTTCGCGCATTTCGGCCAATTCTTCCGGTGTCGCCCAGCAACGATAGGCCTTGCCCATCGCCAGCAGCGCCTCCGCGATTTCACGATGCCGCGCCTCGCGCTGCGCCTGGAATACCGGCGGTTCATCAGGCGAAAGCCCAAGCCAAGCCAGGCTATCCAGGATCTGTTCCACCGCTTCACGGGTGGAGCGTTCCCGGTCCGTATCCTCGATACGCAGAAGGTATTCCCCGCCGTGGTGGCGCGCAAAAAGCCAATTGAATAAAGCTGTGCGAGCCCCGCCGATATGCAGGTAGCCAGTGGGGGATGGGGCGAAGCGCGTGCGGACAGTCATGGCGTGCTGATCATTCTCCTGATGCCCCGCCTTTAAACCACATGCCGCGCCGGGGAAATCTGATGAGGGAGCTGGGGGGTAATGAATTTCCTGTTTGGTTGTCGGACGCTGTTCATATAAACTTATGGTTGTGCCAGTTGTGCCCCCTTCCCTGCCCCAAAGCCCCAGCCTGACCGCTCCGATGGGTATTTGGCGCGCCGGGATGACCAGGGCAGCCGAGGCTTTCGCCACCGAGCGTCAGCAGCAGGCACTTTGGCTACCCGTCGCCATGGGGGCGGGCATCCTGCTTTACTTCAGTCTGGCCGCAGAACCGGATGCCCGGCTGATCTGGCTGGCCCCGGGCCTGATCATCGCAGCTTTGCTCTTGGCACGCCGATGGGCCTTTTGCGGATGGCTTTGCGGCCTGGTTGCGGCAGGCAGCTTTGGTTTCGCCGTAACACTCTGGCATGCGCAAAGGGCGCCGCCCCCGATCTCACCCCCACCTCGCGCACTCGTGGTCCAGGGCATTGTGCAAAATGTGCAGGCCTTGCCGCAGGGGCTCAGGGTCACGCTTGGGCAGGCGCAATTCGGGCCGGAAGCTCCGCGGCTTGAACGCAGCCTTCGCATTCGCCTGCGCAATGATGACCCCGCGCGGCCAGCGCCTGGCGATTTGCTGCGTGTGCGCGCGCTAATACGCGCCCCGGCAGCGCCGGCCTATCCGGGCGCTTGGGATTTTCAGCGCACGGCCTTTTTCAGCGGTCAGGGCGGTGTGGGCTTTGCCATCGGCGCGGCAGAGGTAACACCGGGCGCAGGCGAAGCCTCGCCCTTCGCCGGCCTGCGCACCGAACTCGAAGCGCGGGTGATGGCGGCTTTGCCGGGCTCGGCCGGGGCAATTTCAGCAGCGCTGCTGACCGGCAGCCAAAGCGCGATCACCAGCGCTGATTTGAATGCCATGCGGGATTCGGGCCTTGCGCATCTGCTCTCGGTCTCCGGCCTGCATATCGCGATAGTGATGAGCGTTTCCTTCTGGGTGACGCGCCTGCTGGCCGCGCTCTATCGTCCCTTGGCGCTCAGGGTGCCAGGCAAATTGCTGGCGGGATGCGGCGCCTTGTTGGCCGGTGGCTTCTATATGCTGCTGACTGGCGCACAGGTGCCCATGCAGCGCAGCTTCGCCATGGCGTGTCTGGTGACGCTGGCGATTCTGGCGGGGCGAAAGGCGATTTCGCTGCGCGGCCTTGCCTGGGCTGCGGCGGTGGTGATGATCTTCAATCCGGCTGCGCTGCTTGGCCCGTCTTTCCAGATGTCTTTCGCAGCAGTGCTCGCCCTGGTCGCGGGGTGGGAGGCGTTGCAGCCGCGCCTTGCCGGGTTGCGCGGCCAAAAGGGTTGGGCATGGCGCATTGGCTTTGTGCTGCTTGGGTTAATGATGACATCGGTATTGGCAGGTGCCGCGACAGCGCCCTTCGGCCTCGCGCATTTTGGCCGGCTGCAATGGTATGGAGTCGCAGCAAATGCGGTGGCGGTGCCCCTCACCTCCCTTATCGTCATGCCAGCGGGCATGTTGGCTGCTGTGCTTATGCCGCTTGGCCTTGAAGCGCCGGCGCTTTGGGTCATGGGCTTTGGCGTGGATGGGATTTTGTGGGTGGCGCGCATCGTCGCGGCCTGGCCGGGCGCGACGGAAACCGCCATGCCAATTCCCGGCTGGGGCTTGGCCGTCTTTGCCTTTGGCCTTTGCTGGCTGTGCCTTTGGCGGCGCCGGTGGCGCGCCTTGGGCGTGCTGCCCATGATCCTTGGCCTTGCCAGCGCGGGTTTGGTGCAGCCGCCCCATATTCTGATGTCCCATGATGCGCGGCTGGTTGGGTTTTTCGCGACCGATACGCTGTTCATCCAACGCCAACAGGGCGCCTCCAACCTGACGCGCGATTCCTGGCTCAGGCTTTATGGGCAGGATATGGCCAAGGCGCTGCCCGCTGAAGGCAGCAGCCCCGATGGCAAGCTAAGCTGCACCGCCGATGGCTGCCGGTTCGAAGCCGGTGCAGGCGCCTTTTTCGCGCGCCGCGGCAATATCATGGCGCAATGCGGCGCGGTGGCGGTGATCATCTCCGCAGAGCCCATCCGGCAGCGCTGCCGGCAGAGTATTCTGATTGATCGTTTTTCTGTCTGGCGCGATGGGGCACATGCAATCTGGCTTTTGCCATCGGGCACGCGGGTGATGTCTGATCGCGCGTGGCGAGGTGACCGGCCCTGGGTGCCGCCACCGCCACAGCCGCGCGCGGCCACGGAACCGCCGGCGTTGATTGAATGATGATAGCTCTCGTGGTTAGAGGCTGTACTAGATTTGGTCCGGCGCGCGCGGATCGTCGATGCAGGCGGCGAGGCGCCGGGCGATGCCGAGGCGCTCCTCGATCTCACGCAGCGCCAGCATGCCGCCATCGGACGAGAGTGCGCCGCCGTCGAAGCGGGCGATGATCGGCTTGCCTGCGACCGGTGACAGGCCAGGCAGGGCCGGCGTAGCATGTGTGTCGGCGGGCATGGTGTCCGGAAACGGCAGGGTTCAGGAGGTGCGTCCGAATCCTAGTGCAAATCAAGGGTTTGCGCCATGTCCGCCAACACTGATGAATTTTCCAGGCTAGAAAAGGAATCTAGTAATGAAATTTTCACTTAAGGCGAGAAAAGTCGTTTCTGTATTTGTAATCTTGTCATTCATTAATGCGTGCGCTCCGCGCAACCGAAGCTCGTTTCAAGAGCCTACTTTTTCCATTATTGATATAAGCCACGTTAGCATTCGAGATTCAGGAGGGAGAGTAAGAGGAGTTCAGTGGACTGATCAGACAATCAGCGGTAATAATCCAGTTAATGTTAAGAGACTAACGTACGTTGATCCGTCAAGCTCAGCAGCTAGGTCTGCTTTGAGGGCTGGAGATATTATATTTGCTGTGAATGGATTTGTTTTTCGAAATGCAGATGATTTGGATAGGTTTATCTCTGCATACCGACCCGGATCGCGCCTGCGCGTAGATTTTTTCCGTCAGGCAGGGAGACTTCATCACTTCACAACGTGGCTTATCTTGGATCGCGGTAATTTTTTGCCACCTCCAACAGAAACAAATACTAATTCAGTGACAAGCAGGTCGGGGAATCCTCCATCTCCAGGAGTAGACAATAGTGGGCCTAACTGGGGCCTGATTGCTGCTGGTGTTGCGGTCGGCCTAACGGCATTGTATATTTTTTCGCGTCCAAGCGTGCAATCGCCCAATACGAGACCATCGTCCACGTCTCCTTCACTTCCGAGTCCAGCACCAGAAGCGGATAGTCGTTGGAAGGACGAACTGGCAGCCGATAGATGGAGGCGTCTAGAAGATTATCTCAGGCCATCCGCGCCGTAGGTCTGGAAGTTCCGACGGATTTCATAGAATTGCTGCCGGGAATAGCCGATCAGCTTGCAGGCGCGGCTGACATTCGACAATTCGGCGGCGAGTTCGAGCAACGACAGCTTGCGTCGTGCTACCTTGTCTTTCGTGGTCATCATCGTGGTCTTTCGTGTTTGAGGGTTGTGTCGCAACGCCATCAAACCCGCTTCCACGCGGTCCGGCCACCGCGAACCGGGCGCGCAGACTGTTACGGCGGATGGCTGCCGGTTCGAAGCGGGTGCAGGCGCCTTTTTTGCGCGCCGCGGCAATATCATGGCGGAATGCGGCGCGGTGGCGGTGATCATCTCTACCGAGCCCATCCGGCAGCGCTGCCGGCAGAGCATTCTGATTGATCGTTTCTCCGTCTGGCGCGATGGCGCGCATGCGGTTTGGCTTTCCTCCTCGGGCGCGCAGGTGATGTCTGATCGCGCCTGGCGCGGTGATCGGCCCTGGGTGCCGCCGCCGCCCCTGCCGCGCGCGGCGGCGGAACCGCCGGCGTTGATTGAATAGAGCGCTACCCCAGCATCCGCACGGCCATCACCGCCAGCACCACGCCATTCAGCAAAAACAACCCCGCCGCCACGCTGCGCATCAGGCGCCCATGGCTTTTGCCGAAGAACCGTCCAAGCAGGGCCACACCGATCAGCGCGGGCATGGTGCCGGCCACGAAGCTCAGCATCGCCAAGGCGCCACCCAAAGCGCTGCCCGTCGCCGCCGCACCGGCCAGGGCGCCATAGAGCAATCCACATGGCAGCGCCGAAAGCAGCACACCCAGCGCCACGCCGCGCAGCCCAGTGGGTGCTGCCAGCAGCGGGCCAAGGCGTGCTTCCAACATACCCGGCAAGCGCGGCGCAGCCAAGCGCGGCAGCAACGCCGCGATACGCGTTGAAGCCTGCGCGAACATCAGCATCGCCGCGACCGCTAGCATCCCCGTCAGAACCACCCGCCACCCGGTGCCCAGGCTGACCGCGCCCACCACTCCGCCGGCAAGCACGCCGAGCAATCCGTAACCAAGCGCGCGGCCCAAATGATAGGGCAGCAGCGCGGCGCCCGAGAGTCGCTGCACCCTGCCCCCGGTTGCGGAGCGATCTGCCATGGCGGCGGCTTGGGCCAATACAAAAGGTCCACACATGGCGGCGCAATGGGTGGCCCCGCCCGCCAGCCCGGCCAGGAATAGCGCGCCCATCACCGCCCAAAGCCCGCCCGGGCCCAGCGCTTCCAGCCCATGCAGGCAATTGGCGAGGAATTCCGCCATGCTGGGCCTTCAGCCTAGCGCCTGATCCAGCGTGCGGCGGAGCAACAGCAAATCTGCCCAGGCGTCCCGCTTGGAAGCGGGGCTACGCAGCAGATAGGCGGGATGGAGCGTCGGCAAGGCGGGGATGCGGCCAAGGCCCGCGATCTCCACCTCATGCCAGCGGCCACGCAGCCGAGTGATGCCCTCCTTCCCGCCAATCAGCCCCTTGGCCGCCACGCCCCCCACCAGCACCAGCCGCTTCGGGCGGATCAGTGCCACCTGGCGGCGCAGGAAGGGCAGGAAAAGCGCCACTTCCGCATCGGTTGGGGTACGATTTCCCGGTGGCCTCCAGGGCAGGATATTGGTGATGTAGAAATTGCTCTCGCGTGACAGGCCGACAGATGCGAACATCCGATCCAGCAATTGCCCCGAAGCCCCCACAAAGGGCCGGCCAGCGCGATCTTCATCCGCGCCTGGTGCTTCACCAATCAGCATCAGGCCGGATTCGGCCACCCCTTCGCCGAATACAAGATTGGTGGCGGTTTCCTTCAGTGGCGAGCCATCAAACGCAGCAATCGCGGCCTTCAGCGCTTCCAGATCGGGTGCGGCTACGGACAGGGCTTCGGCCCGCGAGATGGCGGGGGGCGCAGTGGCCAGCGCAACGGGGGCGACGGGAACGGGGCGCGGGGCCGGTTCCGGCGCGGGGCGAGCAGCTTCCGGCGCGCGCGCGGCTGCCTCCCGCACCGCCAGGCGATCCGCGGGGCTTTCCATCAGCGCCTCATCCGCGCCCCAGTCGCATTGCAGTGCCAGGGCGGCGGCCAGGGCGGGTCTCTCCTGCTCCATGTCCCACATATCGGCCCGGTGCGGGGTTCCGCGCAACCCACGGCTTCGCTACATGAGTGAATTCTTGACGGCGAAAGGTGTGGCGTGATGTCCGAAGAACGGGAAGCGATGGAATTTGATGTGCTGATCGTGGGGGGCGGGCCTTCTGGCCTGGCCGCGGCGATCCGCCTGAAACAGCTCGCGCCCGATCTTGGCGTCTGCCTGATTGAAAAGGGCAGCGAGATCGGCGCGCATATCCTCTCCGGCGCCGTCTTGGAACCGCGCGCGCTGGATGAGCTTATCCCCGATTGGCGCGATGATCCGCCGGCTCTCGCGACCCCCGCCGGCGATGACCGCTTCATGTTCCTGACGGAAACCAAGGCCTTCAAACTACCGACCCCACCGGCCATGAATAATCACGGCAATTACATTGTCTCCTTGGGCAATGTCTGCCGTTGGTTGGGCGCCAAGGCGGAAGCTTTGGGCGTTGAGATTTATCCGGGCTTCGCGGCATCCGAGACGATCATTGAAGATGGCCAGGTGCGCGGCGTGGTCGCTGGCGTGATGGGCATCGGCAAGGATGGCGAAAAGGGGCCGAATTACCAGCCGGGGATGGAACTGCGGGCGAGTTACACGCTATTTGCGGAAGGCTGCCGTGGATCACTCACGAAAAAGCTTTTCGAGACCTTCAATCTGCGCGATGGCGCCGCACCGCAAACCTTCGGGCTCGGCATCAAGGAATTATGGGAAATCCCGAAGGATAAGCATCAGCCAGGCCTGATCTGGCATAGCGTGGGCTGGCCCTTGAATACCGAAACCTATGGCGGTTCCTGGCTTTATATGCTGGGCGATAATCTGGTCAGCATCGGTTTTGTTGTCGGGCTGGACTACCAAAACCCCTGGCTTTCCCCCTTCGATGAATTTCAGCGCTTCAAGCAGCACCCGGCGGTGCGCGCCATGCTGGAAGGCGGCAAGCGCATTGCCTATGGCGCGCGGGCGTTGAATGAGGGTGGCTATCAGGCGATCCCGAAACTGGTCTTCCCCGGTGGTGCGATCATTGGTGATTCGGCGGGCTTCCTGAATGTGCCGAAGATCAAGGGCACGCATACGGCGATGAAATCCGGCATGATCGCGGCGGAAGCACTTGCCGCCGCCTGCGCCAGTGCGGAACGCGCGCCGGTCTTGAATGCCTATCCGGAAATGCTGCGTCATTCCTGGATTTGGCCCGAATTGCAGGCGGTGCGGAATATCCGCCCGGGCTTTGCAAAATTCGGCTTCTGGGGCGGCATGATCAATGCCGCGATTGAAACCTATATCACGCGCGGCAAATCACCATGGACGCTTTCGCATCACGAAGATCACGCGGTGCTGAAAAAGAGTTCGGAGGCGCCGAAAATCACCTATCCCAAGCCGGATGGCGTTTATTCCTTCGATCGACTGTCTTCCGTGTTTCTGGCGAATACGAACCATGAGGAAGACCAGCCCGCGCATTTGAAGCTGCGCGACCCTGGGCTTTGGCAGGGTGTGAATTATGAAATCTTCGCCAGCCCCGAAAGCCGCTATTGCCCCGCCGGGGTTTATGAGGCTGTGGGCGTGGAAGAAGGCAAGCCGCGTTTGGTGATCAATGCGCAGAATTGCGTACATTGTAAAACCTGCGACATCAAGGACCCAACTCAGAATATTGATTGGTGCACGCCAGAAGGTAGCGGCGGGCCGAACTACATTGGCGGTATGTGAAAACACCAGATCAGGACAGGAAAGTTCTTATGCTGAAAATCCATGGCATCGCGCGGTCCCGCGCCTTTCGCTGCATCTGGGCAGCGGAAGAAGCGGGGCTTGCTTATGAAGTCATCCCTATTGGCGTCGTACCCGGCTTCAAGTTGGAACGCCCGCTTCTGATCAACCCGAACAACAAGATCCCCGCCTTGGAAGATGGTGATCTGGTGCTGTTCGAAAGCCTGGCGATCAATCTGCATATCGCGGGCAAGGTGGGGGCGCCGTTGATGCCCTCAGGCAATGACGCATCGCGCGTGCTGCAATGGACGCTTTGGGCGGCGACGGAAATTGAACCGCATGTGATGCGCTGGGCCTATAATGCCTTCCTCCGTCCGCCCGCGGATCGCATTGCGGCGGAAGCCGCCCTGGGCAAGGAAGCGACCGATCAACGCTTGGCAGTGTTGGAATCGGAACTCGCGACGCGGGATTATCTGGTGGGCAATGGCTTCACCATCGCGGACGTTAACCTTGCCTCCGTGCTCTATGGTTCTTTCGTGAATGGCTATGACTTCACTGGCTTTCCGAAGGCCAAGGCTTGGCTTTCGCGTTGCCTGGAACGCCCGGCGGCGAAGCGCGCGCGGGCGCAACGCGAAGGCTGAAGTAGCGTCGCCAAGAAAGGGGAGGAAAGACCAATGATCCAACGTCGCGCCATCCTTGCCGTGCCAGTACTGGCCACGCCAGCACTGGCCCTTGCGCAATCCTGGCCATCGCGGCCGGTGCGTATTGTGCTGGCCTATCCTCCCGGCGGGTCAACCGATGTGCTGGCCCGCACCCTTGCCGCCGCGCTTCAGGAAGCGATCCCAGGCAGCGCCTTTGTCGTGGATAACCGGCCAGGCGGCGCTGCAGTTGTTGGTACCCAGGCGGTCGCGCAGGCGGCGGCGGATGGCTATACGCTAGCGCTTGGTAACAACCAGACCCATGCGGCGAATGCGGCCATGTTGCCTTCCCTGCCCTTCGATCCAGTCGCAGATTTCGCGCCTATCGCCAAGCTTGCCACAGTGCACCACGCGCTGGTGGTGCCCATGAGCGGCGCCAAGTCTCTGGCTGAATTGGCCGCGAGAGGCCGCAATGGCGGCAAGGTAAGTTACGCGTCTTCCGGTGCCGGTTCCGCGAGCCATGTAATTGCCGAAACCTTCGCCCGGCGAGAGCGGTTGGACGCGACCCATGTGCCTTATCGTGGCGGCGCGCAGGCCACCACGGACACCATTGCCGGTACGGTAGATTTCTTTGTCTCCACCTGGCCGCAAGTCGTTTCGCTGGTGCGCGAAGGGCGGCTTCGTGCGCTTGGTATCGGCGCGCCGGCGCGCCTGCCTGAAGCGCCGGATGTGCCGACATTTGCGGAATTGAATGCGCCTGATCTTGCCGTGGATGCCTGGTTCGGGCTTTGGGCGCCGGCCCGCACCGCGCCCGAGATCATCACGCGGCTTTCAGACGCGCTGCTGCGTATTCTGGCCGAACCCGCGATGCGTGAGCGGCTGCAAGGCCAGGGTTTTGTTGCCGCGCCTATGGCATCAGCGCCTTTCGGAGAATTCCAAAAGGCGGAATTGGCGCGCTGGCGGGCGCTGGTGGAGCTGACCGGGATCAGGCTTTCCGGCTGAGTCTTTTCTAACGCCATCCAGAAATGAGAAGGGGCGCCTTGCGGCGCCCCCAATCTATCCTGAGTGGGACCTTCCTGAATTACTTCAGGATGATTTCCACGCGACGGTTTTGCGGCTCACGCACGCCATCAGCCGTCGGCACCAGGTTGTTTTCTTCACCGAAGCCACGGGTCACGATTTCATTCCGCGGCACACCACGACGCACGAGCTCAGCGGCCACCGCATTGGCGCGACGGATCGAAAGCTGCATGTTGTAGTCAGCCGGGCCGGAACGGTCCGTGAAGCCATTCACTTCAATGCGGGTCACGCCTTGGCCACGGGCAGAAGCGGCTTCGCCGATGATCTGGCGGGCGCGATCGGTCAGATCAGCCTTGCTCCAATCAAAGAACACCAGGAAGGTGCGGGCAGCGGCCATCGGCGCCGCGGCAGCAGCAACCACCGGCGCCGCGTTGAAGGCGTAACGCAGGCCGATCAGCAACGAGTGATTGAAGTTATCAATATCGGAATTCAGGCGTGTCTGCGTAACCGTAGCGCCGGAGCGAACATTCGCAGTACCGTTGATGTCGTGCCCAAGCGTCCCCATGAAGCGGTATTCCGCCGTCACAGCAAGACCCGGCACGCTCGCGATCGGCAGGGCTGCACCAAGAATTGCCTGGTAGCCGAAGGCACCCGTGTCGCCGTTGTAGACAGTCTTGTCGCCATTCGAGAAAGAAACGCCAACATCCTGATAATCATGCCAGATATAGCCAACGCCGCCGCCAATATACGGCACGATGCCACCAAGGGACGAACCAAGGTCGAAATCATAAAGGATATTGGCCATGGCACCGTAGCTCACCGCTGTGCCGGTACCACTTCCCCTATTCGCGACTGAGGCGCCGCCTACCCTGGTATCGCTGACATCGTTAGAGCGATAGCTACCTTCGATTTCTGCACGCAGGCCGTTGCCGAAGCCCCAGCCAAGGCTCAGCACGCCAACATACCCGACTTCGAATTCGTTTTCGATCTTGGTACCGGCGGTGTTATTCACCGAGCCCTTGAGGTCCGTATCCTGCTGCCAATTGGCGCCAACGCCACCGGCGATATACAGACCGCTCACCGGCTGAGCTTGAGCGATGACCGGAAGCGCAACGACCGCCGCAGCGGCCAGAAGAGTCTTTTTGAAGTTCATTGTCTTTCCCCATCAATGTTAAGGGCCCAGGGCTAAGATCACCGAATCTGACCCGGACTTCACGGTATTTTTCTTAGCATGTTCTCTGGCCGATTGGAGCTCAAAGTGGCGGATGCGCCCCCAAGCGTGGCGTATCGGACACCCACTGTGGTAATTTTACCATGACAATCAGCCTGTGCCCGGCCCCGAAGCCATTGACTCTACCCCAAAAGCTACCCGACCCTCATCCAAAGTGATCAAACAGATGGAAGCCATGCCCAAGGGATTAACCACTTTCGCGGCCAATATCTTGCCAACGAGGATGGGAGGTTGCCGCGCATGGCCCCAAAACCTTCGCGGGTCAGCGCAAGGCGTCGCCGTCTCCCGCCCGCCCAGCGTCAGGCGCTGCGAGATCAGTCTGATAGGTCGCCCCGATGCCGATAGTTTGGCGCGGGCGCATCGCGACTTGACCAGCGCGGTGACGCATATCCTTTCCCGCGATCCGCAAGGCAACGTTCAAGGGTTTGGCTCATGAAGAAGCAGCTCTCGCGTCGTGCGGCGCTTGGCTTGGCGCTGGCCGGCGCTGCCTCTCCTGGCTTAGCGCAGACCAGTTTCCCGAATAGGGCGGTCTCCATCATCGTGCCCTTCCCGCCCGGCGGGGCAACAGACTTGATCGCACGGCCCTATGGCGCCGCCTTGCAGCGCCATTGGAACCAATCCGTGGTCCTGCAGAACCGAGGCGGCGCAGGCGGCGCGCTTGGAATGAATGCAGGCGCAACGGCGCGGCCCGATGGTTATACCGGCGTGATCGCGCATGTGTCTTTTTCTTCTATCCCGGCAGCAGACGCGCTTTTCCAGCGACCTGCTTCCTTCGAACGCGCAAACCTGGCACCCGTGGCGCTGCTGACGGCCGACCCGCTGATCATTGTGGTGAAGGCGGATGCGCCTTGGCAGAATTTCCAGGAATTCGCCGCAGATGCGCGGCGTCGCCCTGGGGAAATCGCCTATGGTTCTTCAGGCCCCTATAGCGCGATCCATCTGCCCTTTGAAATGCTGGCCCAGGCCGGTGGGTTCCGTTTGAACCATGTGCCTTATTCCGGCGGCGGCCCAGCCATGACTGCCGTGCTCGGCGGGCATATTGCAGCTACCGCCGCCACGGCGGCCGTGGCAGCGCCACAAATCCGCTCTGGCGCCATGCGCGCCTTGGTCAATACCGGGGCGCGCCGCGTGGCGCTGCTGCCCGATGTGCCAACCGCGCTCGAACTCGGCCTGGCGGAGGTGGAATTCTACCTTTGGGTCGGCATCTTCAGCCAACCAGCGACGCCCGCCGCGGAACGTGAAGCCTGGCGGCAAAGCACAGCGGCAGTCGTGAAAGACCCTGAAATGCTGCGCCAGCTTGAAGCGGCGGGGCTGGAACTGGATCACCGAGACGGAAAGGCGTTTCAGGATTTTCTGGACGCGGATTTCCAGCGCGTGACGGCGGCGGTGAACCGGATCGGGCGGGTGGAATAGCGACATTCCTGGCGCGATCAGAACGAAAGCGGGGCACGATGCGCGAGATTGGGCGCTGACTAACGGCGCTGAGAGCGCTTGCACTGGACACTTCCTGATTGTCCCAGCCTACCCTAATTTTGTGCGCCCACTAGATGGTTCCGCCCCTGCCCACTTGGCTCACGCACCGTCGCGCCGCCGCCTTATCTCAGTGGAACTGTCGCACCCCTCGGCCCATTGCGCCGCGCCGCGCCCTGGCCCATCAAGCGCGCCCATGAATTACCGTCACGCCTTTCATGCCGGCAATCACGCGGATTGCCTGAAGCATGCCTTGCTCATCTCCCTGCTGGCTGCGCTGAAGCGCAAGCCAACGCCCTTTGCCGTGCTGGATACGCATGCGGGCTGCGGGATCTACGACCTTGCGGCAACGGAGGCGGCGCGCACAGGTGAAGCCGCGCGCGGCGCGCTTCGTGTAGCGCAAAACACCGCCACCGCGCTGACACCCTTCCTGGAAGCGTTGAACCAGGCGGGTTTTCCGGCCTTCTACCCGGGCTCCCCGGCGCTGATCCGCGCCGCGCTGCGCCCGCAGGATCGGCTGATGGCGGTGGAATTGCACCCGGAAGATCACGCGACACTCAAGGCTTATCTCACGCGCGACACGCAGGTTGCCGTGCATAAGCGCGATGCTTGGGAAGCCTTGCGCGCCCTGACCCCCTTTCCCGAAAAACGCGGCCTGGTGCTGGTTGACCCGCCCTTCGAACAGGAAGGCGATTACGCGCGCATCACCGAAGCTATGGCCTTGCTGCGCCATCGCTTCCGCGCTGCCATCATCGCCGCCTGGTATCCCATCAAGCATCGCGCGCCGGTGCGTGGCTTTCATCACGCGCTGATGGAAGCGGGTGTGGCACCGCTGCTGGCGGCTGAATTGTGGTTGCGGGAACCGACCGATCCGCAAAGGCTGAATGGCAGCGGGTTGGTCATCGCCAATCCACCGCAAGGCTTTGCCGAGGACGCCGCCGAAATCCTGCCTGCCTTGCTGGCAGGGCTTGGCGCTGATGAAGCGGGCGCGGGCAGCGCCGTGACATGGCTGAAACCATGAAGGATCACATCGCCATCATTGGCGCTGGCGCCTGGGGCACAGCACTTGCCATTCAGGCGCATCGTGCCGGGCAATGCGTCATGCTCTGGGCGCGAGATCCGGCGCGCGCCGAATTGATCGAACAAAGCCGTGCGAATGAACGCTTGCTGCCAGGCGTCACCTTGCCCGAAGGCATCAGCGTCACGGCCGATGCCGCGCAGGCGCTGGATGGTGCGGCACTGATCCTGCTGGTGGTGCCGGCGCAAGCGCTGCGCCCCGTGCTGCACAGCCTGCACGTACTGCCGGCCCCCGTGCTGATCTGCGCCAAGGGGGTGGAAGCCGGCAGCCTGATGCTGCCGCTTGAAATACTCGCGCAAACAAATCCTGGTGGCTTGGCCGGTGTGTTGAGCGGCCCTAATTTCGCCCATGAAATTGCCCGCGGCCTGCCCGCCGCTGCCGTGGTTGCCAGCCATGATGAGGGCCTGCGTGCGCTTGGCGTTGCCAGGCTTGGGTCAGCCGGCTTTCGCCTGTACGGCGGCGATGATCCGGTCGGTGCCGAAATTGGTGGCGCCGCGAAGAATGTGATCGCGATTGCC
Organism: Roseomonas sp.; assembly: GCA_020249285.1. Classification (GTDB taxonomy): domain Bacteria; phylum Pseudomonadota; class Alphaproteobacteria; order Acetobacterales; family Acetobacteraceae; genus Neoroseomonas. The sequence continues at coordinate 16,960 of JADCFX010000028.1, forward strand.
GCCGGCGCCGTGATGGGTGCTGGGCTTGGGGAGAATGCGCGCGCGGCGCTGATCACGCGCGGCCTTGCAGAAATTGCGCGCCTGGCCAGCGCGCTGGGTGGGCGCACCGATACCGTTGCCGGGCTTTCGGGGCTTGGCGATTTGCTGCTGACGGCAACGGGGGCAGGCAGCCGCAATACATCACTCGGCATCGCGCTTGGGCGCGGCGAGATTCTTGCGGATATCCTCGCCGCGCGGCAGGGGGTAACGGAAGGGGTGGCAACCGCGCCCGCCTTGGTTGCGCGCGCAGAAAAACTTGGCGTTGATCTGCCGATTTGCGCTGCGGTAGCGGATCTGGTGCGCGGCAGGGTGACGCTACAAGAAGCGGTGGCGCGGTTGCTCGCGCGTCCCCAGCGGGATGAATAGCGCACGCCATCCTCGCCAAGCGCGCCATAACAGGTCTAGCCTTGCACCATGCCGCGCCAGGCCGCCCGCGCATCGCGCGCCATCCTGATCACCCGCCCGGAACCGGGCGCGGCGGAATCCGCGCGTGCGGTTGCAGCACTTGGTTGGGAACCGGTGCTGGCGCCCGCGCTCACGCTCACTACCCTACCCTTCAAGCCGCCGCGCAATTGCCAGGCGCTGATCCTCACCAGCCGCGCCGCCGCTCGCGCGCTGCCAACCGCCGCGCTGCCCGTGATTGCGGTGGGTGAGGCCACCGCCGCTGAGGCCCGCACGCGTGGTTTTGCGGAGGTGCGTGCCGCGGCAGGGGATGCGCAGGCACTTGCGGCGCTGATTGGCGCGACGCTCAAGCCCGAAGGCGGCACGCTGTGCCTTGCGGTTGGGGAAGGCTATGCGCTTGATTTGGCCGCTGCCTTGCGCGCCAAGGGATTTCGCGTGCTCCGCCGCGTGGTTTATGCTGCGCGGCCCAGCGCCACACTGCCTGACGAAGCACGCCAAGCCATTCGGGAAGGGCGCATACACGCGGCACTTTTCACCTCGCCACGCTCAGCGCAGCAGGCGATGCGCTTGCTGAGTGATGCTGGCTTGCAAAAGGCCGCCCAGGACATCGTTGCCCTGGCGCTCAGCCCGCGCATCGCAGCAGCACTATCCGCCCTTCCTTGGCAGGAAATCCGCACCGCAAGCCGGCCAGATCACGCAGCCTTGTTGGCATGCCTTGGCCCCGCGGATATGATAAAGAAACCCCCATGAGCGAAACCCCACCCACCCCCAAGCGCCGCCTGGATCCGCTTTTGCTGCCACTTTTTGCGGGCGGCGCGGTGCTGGTTTTGGCGCTTGGCTGGCTGCTGATCACGCCCCGACTAAGCGCCCCGCCTCTACCCAATCTTGGTCCGCTGGAAGCGCGGCTTGCCGCTTTGGAAGCGCGCCCCGGCTTCAATGCCGCGCCCTTGGAATCCCGCGTCACCGCGCTGGAAACCCGGCCTCGCGCCGGTGCGGCACCCGATCTGGCGCCGATCGCGCAGCGGCTTGAAGCGCTGGAAGCCCGCCTTGCTGGCTTGGAGGGCAGGCCCGCGCCAAACCTAGATGTTTCGGGCCTTGCCCCGCGCGCCTTGGCCGAAACCCTGGCTACAAGGCTTGATCGCCTGACGGAGCGCCAGGATGCGCTGGCCGCGCGGCTGCAAGCCGCCGATGCCGAAGCTTTGCGCCGGACCGAAGACCTGGCGCGAAGCCTGCTCACACGCCTGGAAGCCGCCGAAAGGCTTGAAGCCGAACGCATCGCGGCCGCGGGCACGGCCCTGGAAGGAAGGCTCGCTGGCGCCGAATCCGCGCTTGGTGCCAGGCTGCAAGCCTTGGAAGCAGCACAAGCGCGCATCGCGGGGCTTGAGGCCCGCACTAATCGCGTGCAGGCCGTCGCGGCGCTGCGCGCGCGGTTGGATGCAGGGCAGGCGCTGGGGCCTTCACTCGCGCCCTTCCCCAATGCGCCGGCTGCGCTGAGCCGCTTCGCCGCCGCCAGCCCGCCGACCGAAGCCGCACTTCGTCTGGCTTTTGAAGACGCCGCCCGCGCGGCGCGCGGCGCGAGTGAACCGGCGCGGGAAGGTCAATCCATTCTGGAAAGCGCCTCTGCCCGCTTGGCTGGGCTGATCACAATACGCCGCGGTGAGACGGTGATTTGGGGCGATGAGGCCGCCGCCGTCTTGGAAGCGGCACGCCGGGCACTGGAAGCGGGCGATCTGGCCGGCGCTTTGGGCAGGCTTTCGCCGCTGCCGCCTGCCGCCCGTGCCGCGCTTGGCGCCTGGGAAGCGGAAGCCCAGGCGCTGCTGGCGGCCCGTGCGGCCATCATCACCCTGGCCGGGGGCTGAAGCGCCATGCGCAAGGCGCTTTTGCTGCTGGCGGCGCTGGTTGGTGTCGCCGCGATCACGTTGTGGTTGCTGAGGCTGGGCGGCACGGTTGAAATCCGCGCCGGCGAGTTCTGGATCGGCCTGCCAGTGCCGGTGGCGGCGGGGCTTCTGGCGTTAGGCTTCATTCTGCTGCATGGCGCGTTGCGGCTATGGGCGTGGTCTCGCGGCGTGCCGGGCAGGATGGGGCTGCGCCGCGCCGCGCGGCGCCGCGCGGATGGCGATGCGGCAATTACGCGCGCGCTGATTGCGCTTGGTGCCGGCACTGCCCCGCGCGCCTTGGAAGAAACCCGCCGCGCCCGCGCGCTTTTGGGCGATACGCCGCAAACCCTTTTGCTGGCTGCCGAGGCCGAGAAACTCGCCGGCAAGGAAGACGCTGCCGGGGCGATTTTCAAGAAATTATCGGAAGATTCCTCGGCGCGCTTCCTCGGCCTGCGCGGCTTGCTGCGGCAAGCCATGCAGCGCGAGGATTGGCCCGAAGCCCAGCGCCTGGCGCGGGAGGCCGAGGCCGCGCAACCCGGTGCCGCGTGGCTACGCGAAGAACGCCGGCTGCTGGCGGAACGCACGCAGGATTGGCGCGAAGCCTTGGCGTTGACTCCACCCGATGGCCCGCGCGCTGCCTTGGCGCTGGCGGCGGCGGCGGTGGAAACCGATCCGGCCAAGGCAGCGGAACTGGAAAAAAAGGCTGTCGCCGCGGATTTGAAATTTGCCCCTGCGGCCTTGGCCCAGGCGGCGCGATTGATGGCAGCCGGCAGTCAGCGCCGCGCGCGCGGCGTTTTGGAAGCGGCCTGGAATGCGGCGCCGCACCCGGATTTGGGCGCAGCCTGGGTTGAGGCTGTGCCGGCGCCACTCGCCCGTGTGAAGGCGGTGGAGGACCTCACGCATCGCAACCCAAGCCACCCCGAAGCGCGGTTGTTGATGGCGCGGGTTGCCTTGGCGGCAGGCCTCACGGGCCGGGCGCGCAGTGAATTGGATGGGCTGCTGGCGAGTGGGGCCGCAGATCGACGCGCCTATATGCTTTTCGCCGAACTGGAACGCGCCGAACATGGCGATAGCGCCGAAGGCCGTGCTGCCGAGGCCGCCTGGCTGCGCGAAGCCGCCAATGCCGCGGGCGCGCCGCGCTGGCGCTGTGATGCCTGTGGCGCGGAACATGGCGCCTGGAAGCCCGATTGCGCGGGCTGTGGCGCGATGGGGCGGATTGGCTGGTCGCGCAACTGATTTCCAGCACCTTGCCCGATGGTGCAGGCGCTGTATTGAGGCGCGAGATTTTGAAAGGATCAATTCATGGCCCTGACCCAAGCCCAGAAAACTGCGCTTGAAGCGGTCACCACCGCGACGCTCACCACTGTGCTGCTGAAGAAGGGCGTGCGGTTTTGCTACGTCGCGGGCTCCAACCCGATCGTACAGGGCGATCGCCGCCGCATTGTGGGGCCTGCCTTCACGCTGCGTTTCACGCCGACGCGGGAAGATTTGGCGACGGTGGATAGCTGGTCTTCCCCGCGTTCGACCCGTGCGGCGATTGAAGACATGCCCGAAGGCTGCGTGGCCGTTGCTGACGCGATGGGCAGCAAGGCCGCCGGTATCTTCGGTGATATTTTGTGCGCGCGCATGGCGAAGAAGGGTGTCGCGGGCCTGGTGACGGATGGCGTGGTGCGTGATGGCGCGGGCGTAATTGGCACTGGCTTGCCGGTTTATTGCCAGGGCTATGTCGCGCCGGCTTCGGTCGCGGCGTTGAATTTCGTCGGCTGGCAGGAAACCATCGGCTGCGGCGGCGTGACCGTGGTGCCCGGCGATATCATCGTAGCCGATGCGGATGGCGCGGTGGTGATCCCGCAAGCGCTGCTGGATGCCGTGGTGGAAGCCGCGGTGGAACAGGAACGCCTGGAAGCTTGGATCATGGAAGAAGTGGGCAAGGGCGTGGCGCTGCCTGGCCTTTATCCGCCCAATGCGGAGACCAAGGCGCGGTATGAGGCGACGCGGGAGGGTTGAGGCCGGAGAATTTTCAAGCCAAGCTGAATCACTTGGCGACTCGGAAAATGCGACCAGACAACAACTGTGGGGGGCTTTGCAGCCCCCTTTCTCAAAACCCGTAGAGTCGCGCAGGGTTTTCCACCAGCACACGGCGGCGTTCCGCATCACTCGGCGCCCATTGGCCGAGCAGATCGAGCAAATGCCCATCTTCCGGCATCCAATGCTGCAAGCTTGGATGCGGCCAATCCGTGCCCCAAACGGCGCGATCAGGCGCGGCATCCAGAAGTGCCCGCGCAAACGGCGCAACATCGGCAAAGGGCGGGCCGGCGGAAATGCGATAGCCGGAAATCTTCACCCAGCATTGCGGGCTTTCCAGCATTCTCAGCAAAGCCTTGAAGCCCGCGCCGTTAAGACCCTCGCTGGTTTTCACGCCGCCCATATGATCCACCACCACAGGCACGGGCAGAGACGCCAAACGCGGCGCCAATGCCGGCAATTGCTGGCCTTCCGCGTAAAGCTGCAAATGCCAGCCGAGGGGCGCGATGCGGCGCGCCAAAGCCTCCAACTGTTCAAGCGGCGTGCCATTGCCGCTGACGGCATTGAAGCGCACGCCACGCGTACCGCGCGCATGCAACCGCTTCAGCGCTGCTTCACCAAAGCTGTCGTCAATCACGACCACAACGCGCGCGCGATCCAGGCCGAATTGTTCCGCAGCATCGAGCGAGACTTCGTTTTGCGTGCCATAGACACTCGGCTGTACGATCACCATGCGTTCAATGCCAAGCGCATCCGCCATGCGCTGGTAATCAGCAATCGTCGCCGCCTGCGGGTCATAATGCCGCCCGGCATCCAGCGGAAACCGGTCATAAGGCCCGAAGATGTGGAAATGACAGTCACAGGAAAGCGCCGGCGCGCGCCAGGAAGGACGCGGCGTGGTGGCGAGTGGCGGCAGGCAGGGTTTCATCGCGTTTCCCTTCTCAAAATCAAGGCTATTCACCCCAACCGGCGAAACGCGTGAAGTCACGTGCCGGGGCGCGTTCCGTGATTAGGCCGTTCTCCACCGCCGCCGGATCAGCATAGCCAAGCGCCATGCCGCAGACCAACATTTCCTCAGGCGGGATTTCCAGCATGGTCTGGATGGTGCGATGATAGGGCATGAAGGCCGCTTGCGGGCAGGTATCCAGCCCCATGCCGCGCGCGGCCACCATCACATTTTGCAGGAACATGCCGTAATCCAGCCAGGAACCCTGTTCCAGATCGCGATGAATGGTGAAAATCAACCCAACGGGCGCGTCAAAAAAAATCAAATTGCGCCCATGCTGCGCGCGCATGCGTTCATTCTCACCCTTCGCAATGCCCAGCAGGCCATAGAGATCCCAGCCCACCTTGCGGCGGCGGTTATGGAAGGGCTCGAAAAACTTGCGCGGATAATATTGATATTCCGATTCCGGCGTGATGCCCGCCGCGTGTTCCGCCATCAGCGCATCGCATAGACGCTTGAGCGCCACGCCCGCCAGCGCATGTACCTTCCAGGGTTGGATATTGCTGCCCGAAGGGGCGCGCGCCGCGACATTCAGCAGATGTTCAACATCCGCCTGCGGCACAGGCCTCGGCAGAAAGGCTCGGATGGAACGACGAGAGGTGATCGCCGCGTCCACCGCCGCCTGCGCAGCAGCGTCCGACATCAGGCGCGCCGCGTATCAATAAATTCCACCGGCTTGCCTTGAGGCGCGCCAATCACTGTATCGTCACGCATGGCGATATGGCCGCGCACAATCGTCATCGCTGGCCAACCGGTGCAGCGATGCCCGGCAAAAGGCGTCCAACCACAAGGGGAGACGATCCAGCTATCTTCAATGGTCCGGGTTTTCTTCATATCCACGACAGTCACGTCACCATCCATGCCAACCGCAAGCCGCCCCTTGGTCTTCGCGCCATAAACCCGCGCAGGTCCAGTACACATCAAATCCGCAAGGCGCGGCAGGGAAAGCCGCCCCGCACTGACATGGTCCAGCATCAGCGGCACAATGGTTTGAATGCCCGTGAGCCCCGCTGCCGTATCGGGCCAAGGGCGCTCCTTCGCGGCGCGGGAATGCGGCGCGTGGTCTGATCCCACGCAATCCACCGTGCCATCCGCCACGGCCTTCCAGGCCGCTTCCAAATGCCGCGCATCGCGAATGGGCGGGTTCATCACCGCATAGCCACCCAAGCGGCCATAGGCTTCATCGGTTTGCGTGAGGTGGTTCAACAACACTTCGCAACTGGCAACATCGCGATAATCCGCGAGATAGGCCAATTCCTCAGCCGTTGAGACATGCAGGATATGCGCGCGCCGCCCCGTTTTGCGCGCCAGCGCCATCAGCCGGCGCGTTCCCAGCATCGCGGTTTCCACATCACGCCATTCCTGATGGTTGATATGCGCCATGCCCGGCGTGAACATGGGTTTGCGCGCTTGCAGCCGATATTCATCTTCCGAATGATAGCAAATGGCGCGGCGGCCGGACCGCATCACCGCTTCCAGGCTTTCATCATCTTCCACCAGCAAATCCCCGGTGGAGGAGCCCGCGAAAATCTTGATGGCGCAGACATTGGGCTCAAGCTCCAGCGCGCCGAGGTCTGCGATATTCGTCTTGGTGCCGCCGACATAAATCCCGATATCGCACCAGGCGTGGCCCTGTACGAATTCGCGCTTGGCATTCAGCCTTTCGGTATTGGTGATGGAAGGCGTGGTATTGGGCATGTCGAATACGGCTGCGAGCCCACCCAGCACGGCAGCGCGGGTGCCGGTTTCCATGGTTTCGACCTTGGGGTCGCCGGGATCACGCAAATGCACATGCGGATCAATCAGGCCGGGCAGCACATGCAGCCCCTTGCAATCCACGGTTTCAGCGGCTTCCGCCTGCGTCAAATCACCAATGGCGGCAATGCGCCCGGCGCGAATGCCGACATCAGCGCGCACCACCCCCCAAGGCATCACACAGTCTCCGCCCTTCAGGGCAAGGTCAAAACGCGCCATGGCTGGTTCCTCCGACGATGATGGCGCTACATCGCACTAACCCAGGAAGGTGAAAAGATGGCCTTCTGCTTGGGTCCGGCCGCAATCGCCTGTCAGGCGCTTGTTTGAGCGACTGATTCACGGCTCCGGCTTACGCCTCCGCCGATCAGATGCTTGTTTGCGCGGCTGATTCACGGCTCCGGCGTGCCGCCTCCGCCGATCAGATGCTTGTTTGAGCGACTGATTCACGGCTCCGGCTTACGCCTCCGCCGATCAGGCGCTCGCCATCACCCAATCGCGGAACAGCGCGAGGTCAATATTGCCACCGCAGAGCACAACGCCCGCGCGCTTGCCACGCACTCCATAACGTTCTTGCAATAATGCCGCCAGCGGCGCGGCGCCAGCCCCTTCCGCCAGATTATGCGTATCCTGCCAATAAGCGCGCATGGCTGCAGCCACTTCGTCATCCGTCACGGTCACGATGCGCGCAGCACCCTTGCAGATGATCTCAAGCGCGCTTGCATCCGGCAGGCGGGTTGCCATGCCATCGGCGCGCGTATTGGCGGTTGGTGTTGTCACCACGCGCCCTGCGGCGAAGGAGAGCGCATAGGCCGGCGCTTCGGTGCTTTGCACGCCGATGATTTCGGTCTTCAGGCCAAGCAGATCGCGCGCCAGAATGCAGCCGCAAATGCCTGAACCAAGACCGACTGGCACGTAAAGCGCAGCCAAAGGCGGTGCCGCGCGCAGGAATTCCAGCGCGTAAGTAGCCACCCCCAAAACCAGATCGCGCGCGAAGGATGGTGCAAACAGCAAGCCTTCCGTCTGCGCGAGCCGCGCGGCTTCTTCGCGCGCCTCATCAAAATCCGCGCCATGTTCAATTAGCCGCGCACCCTGCGCGCGCATGGCGTTGTTCTTTTCAACGCTATTGCCGCGGGGCACCAGGATAGTGACCGGAATACCATAGCGCGCGCCGGCATAAGCCAGCGACTGGCCGTGATTGCCGCGCGTAGCACTCACCACGCCCGCCACATTGGGGTTTTCGCGCTTCAGCCTTTCCATGAACACCACGCCGCCGCGCACCTTGAAGGCGCCGGTCGGCGTGTGGTTTTCATGCTTTACCCAAACCTCCGCCCCCGCGCGTTGCGCGAGCAGTGGCCAGGCATATTGCGGCGTGGGCGGAAAGGCAGTGTGGACCAGCCGCGCTGCCGCTTCCAATTCATCCAGCGTGAACACGCAGCGTCAATGCCGAGCGAGTTCAATCTTGCCTTCCGGTTGCGCGGAAGAAAAGGCGCTATCAACAAAAGCCTCTTCCCACGAACCGGCGGTACTGGCCTTCGAATACTCGGTGGAACGGTTTTCGAAGAAATTCGCGTGCTCCACCGCATTCAGCATTTCATCCAGCCAAGGCAGCGGATTCTTTTCAATGTTATAGAGCGGTTCAAGCCCAAGCTGCTGCAAACGGCGATCCGCAATGAAGCGGATATATTGCTTGGTGAGCGAAGCATCCATGCCCTGCACACCGCCCAATTCAAAGGCCAGATCAATGAAGGCGTCTTCATGATCCACAATGGTGGCGCAAACCAGGTAAAGATCGCGGCGGAATTCCTCGGTCCAGATTTCCGGATTTTCCTGCACAAAGGTGCGGAACAGCCGGATCAGCGAAAGGCAGTGCAGCGTTTCGTCGCGCACCGACCAGCTCACGATCTGGCCCATGCCCTTCATCTTGTTGAAGCGCGGGAAATTCATGAGAATCGCGAAGGAAGCAAAAAGCTGCAACCCTTCGGTGAAAGCGCCAAAGGCGGCCAGCGTCTTCGCGATTTCAGTCTTGTTCGCGACACTGAAGCTCTGCATGTAATCGTACTTGTCCTTCATCTCCTTGTATTTGAGGAAGGCCGTGTATTCGATTTCGGGCATGCCGATGGTGTCGAGCAAATGACTATAGGCGGCGATATGCACCGTTTCGATGTTGGAGAAGGCCGACATCATCATCAGCACTTCCGTCGGCTTAAACACCTGCGAATAATGCTTCATGTAGCAATTATTTACTTCGACATCCGCCTGGGTGAAGAAGCGGAAGATCTGCGTCAGCAGATTGCGCTCAGACGGCGTCAGGTTCTTCTGCCAATCCTTCACATCATCGGCCAGCGGCACTTCTTCCGGCAGCCAATGGATGCGCTGCTGCTGCAACCAGGCTTCATAGGCCCAAGGGTAGCGGAAGGGTTTGTAGACGGGATTCGAGGTCAAAAGATCGAATTTCACCGGCAATTCATCCCGCATCATGCCATCGGCCATTGTCTCGAATCCCATTGTTTGAGCTGAGCGACGCTTCTACCACAATTGGTGGGTCAGGCAATCGCCCAACGCAAGATATTGTGGCGGGACTATTCCACGCGGATATTCGCCTCCCGCGCGACCACGATGTTTTCCGCCAATTCACGGGCAATACGGGCTGCGAAAACCTCAGGCCCCTCACCCAGAATAACGCCGCCCTGATCGAGCAGTCTTTGGCGGATAGTGGCGTCGCGCAGCAAGCCCTGCACATCGCGCGCGATACGGTCCACGATCTCGCGCGAAATGCCGCGGGGCGCGATGAAGCCATACCAGGGGCTGGTATCGGGGATGCCCATGCCGAGTTCATCGAGCGTTGGCACATCAGGCAGCACCGGCACGCGCTGCGGCCCGCCAATCGCCAGCGGGCGAAGCTTGCCATCACGCGCAAGAGCAATGGCACCAGACAAGGTGCTGAAGGTCGCGGGTACGCGCCCACCGATCACATCCTGCAGCGCCGGCACCGCGCCGCGATAAGCGACATGGGTAAGGTCCAGGTTCATTTTCCTGCGGAACATCTCCAACGCGAAATGCCCTGAAGACCCATTGCCGGACGAAGCAAAGGCCATCCCCGGATCACGCCGCGCCGCCGCCACCAAATCCTGCGCTGTGCGGAAGGGTTGCCCCGCGCCGGTGAACAACACTGTGGGTGAGGCATAGATGTTCACGATCGGCGTAAAGTCATTGATCGTGTCATAGGGCAGGCGCGCATAGACTGCGGCATTGCTGGCATGAGTGCTGGCGGCGAGGAAAATCGTATAGCCATCAGGCGCGGATCGCGCGACCATTTCAGAAGCAATCACCTGGCTGGCGCCGGGGCGATTCTCAATGACAACGGGCTGTCCCCATAATTTTTGCAGCGGGTCCTGCAAGACCCGGCCCGGAAAATCTGTGGGCCCGCCGGCGGGGTAGCCGATGATCATCCGTATCGGACGATCTGGCCAATTGCTGGCTTGTGCTTTGGCTTTGGTGATGATGGTGCTGGCCATCCCAGTGGCCAGCAGGCTGCGACGCGTGAACATTCCAGACTTTCTCCCTTGCCCTTTTCAGGCTTACCGCCCCCGAGGCCGGGGGCGGGTTGGGATAAGTCTAACGCAGCTTTACTGGCAGGCCAAACATTCTTCGTAATTATTGGTGGCGGCCGGCACCGCGGCCACCAGCGGCAATTGCGCCTGATCATTGGCGGGTGCCGCGACGCCCAAGGCTGCTTGCGGCGCCACCTTCTCGCTGATGGCATCCGCGCGCTGAATGGAAAGGCTGCGGCAGTAATAAAGCGACTTCACGCCCTTCTTCCATGCCGTCATGTGGATCTGGTGCAGATCCCGCTTATGCACATTGGCCGGCAGGAAGATGTTCACCGATTGGGATTGGCAAATATAAGGTGTGCGATCGGCGGCATGTTCCACCACCCAGCGCTGATCCAATTCAAAGGCGGTCTTGAAAGTGGCCTTTTCCTGTTCAGTCAGGAAATCCAAATGCTGCACACTGCCCTTATTCACCGTGACAGTGGTCCAGGTATCGTCATCATCGCGGCCATGCTTGGCCAGCACCTTCTTCAGATACGGGTTGCGCACAATGAAGGACCCGGACAGCGTCTTGTGGTTATAGACATTAGCTGCGATGGGTTCGATCCCCGGGCTCGCGCCACCGCAAATGATGCTGATGGAAGCGGTCGGCGCAATGGCCATCTTGTTAGAGAACCGCTCCATGAAGCCGTATTCTGCGGCATCCGGGCAGGGGCCGCGTTCTTCGGCCAGCAGCCGGGAAGCGGTATCAGCCTGGGCGCGGATATGCTTGAACATCCGCATATTCCAGACCTTCGCCACCACGCTTTCAAAAGGCACATTCAGCGCTTGCAGGAAGGAATGGTAGCCCATCACCCCAAGCCCGACCGAGCGTTCCCGCATGGCGCTATAGCGTGCGCGTGCCATGGTATCGGGTGCCGTATCAATGAAGGATTGCAGCACATTATCCAGGAAGCGCATCACATCGGGGATGAATTGCGCCTCATCCTTCCACTCAAACCAGGTTTCCAGATTGAGCGAGGATAGGCAGCACACCGCGGTGCGCTGTTCCCCATGCTGATCAATCCCGGTCGGCAGGGTGATTTCTGAACAGAGGTTGGAGGTCTTCACCTCAAGCCCTGCCAGTTTCTGATGCTCCGGCCGCGCATTATTCACGTGGTCGGAATAGATGATGTAGGGCTCACCGGTTTCGATGCGCGCGGTCAGGATGCGAATCCAAAGGCTCCGTGCGGAGACCTTCTTCATCAGCGCGCCATCCTTGGGCGACACCAGCGCCCATTCCTCATCCGCTTCCACAGCGCGCATGAAGGCATCTGGGATCAGCACGCCTTGATGGAGATTGAGCGCCTTGCGATTCGGATCACCGCCGGTTGGGCGACGCATTTCCAGAAATTCTTCGATTTCCGGGTGATTCACTGGCAGGTAGCAAGCCGCCGACCCACGGCGGAGCGAGCCCTGGGAAATCGCCAGCGTCAGGCTATCCATCACGCGAATGAAGGGAATGACGCCCGAGGTCTTGCCGTTGCGGCCGACTTTTTCGCCAATGCCGCGCAGATTCCCCCAATAGGACCCGATGCCACCGCCCTTGGCCGCGAGCCACACATTCTCATTCCAAAGCCCGACAATGCCATCAAGGCTGTCAGAGGCTTCGTTCAGGAAGCAGGAAATCGGCAAGCCGCGTGTGGTGCCACCATTGGACAGCACGGGTGTCGCCGGCATGAACCAAAGCCGCGAGATATAGTCATAAATTCTCTGCGCATGCGCCGCATCATCGCCATAAGCGGATGCGACTCGTGCGAACAAATCCTGATAGGATTCGCCCGGCAGCAAATAACGATCATCTAATGTTGCCTTGCCGAAATCGGTCAGCAGCGCATCGCGCGACCGATCAATGCGTACCTGGCCATGGCCTTCAAGTTGAACTGCGTCGAACACGGATAACCCCCTAAGAACTTCCCCCGAGGACGGATCATGCCCCAAGTTACGGTCTGACTACAAGATGTAGTCTTGCCACAGTCGCCATGCCACTAGATGCGGTGCATGATTCTGGGCTTGCAAAAGCCGAGGCAATTGGGGCAGCGCGGGTTTGTTCCCGTTTCGCCCCCATGCCCTTCCCTTCTGGCCAGCACTGGCTCACAATCGGGATAAAGCCGAAGAAATAGCGCAAAAACAGTATCTTGTTTGAGGAAGGACCCTCCCCTTGGCCAAGTTATCGCGCCGCAGCCTGATCGCCGCCCCGCTTGCCCTGAGCCCGCTGGCCTGCCCCGCCTATGCCCAGGCACCCTGGCCCACACGGCCCATCCGCATCGTGATCCCCTTCGGCACCGGGGGCGGGACGGATATCACCACACGGCTTTTGGCCCCGAAAATGGCGGAAATCCTCGGTCAGCCCGTGGTGCTGGAAAACCGCCCCGGCGCGGGCGGCGTGGTCGGCACGGATTATGTTGCGAAACAGCCGCCGAATGGCGAGGTTTTTGTGCTTTCCACCCTCTCGCCTATCGCACTCGCCCGCGGCCTGCCTGCCCCGGTGCCCTTTGATGCACGGACCGATCTGGTGGCGGTGGCGCCGACCGTCTTTGTGCCTATCGCGCTTGCCGTCACCACGCGCAATTTCGCGCCCACCACGGCGGCGGAATTCATCGCTGCCCTGAAGGCTGCGCCTGGGCGCTATCAATATGGCTCCTCCGGCATTGGCACTTCGGGGCATATCGCCTCGGCCAGTTTCCTGGTGCGCACGGGGACCGATGCCGTTCACGTGCCCTATCGCGGCGGCGGGCAGGTTTTTACCGCGCTCACCGCGGGCGAAATTCAGTTCTGCTCCGATATCCCCTCCATCCTGAAGGGGTTTCAGGATGGCGGCACGGCGCGGGTGCTGTTTGTCGCGACCGATCAGCGGTCTTCCCTGCTGCCCAATGTGCCGACGGCGGCGGAGGCGGGCATCGCCGGCTATAAATCCCATTCCTGGTATGGTTTCTTCGCCCCGCGCGGCACGCCGGCGGCGATTGTGAACCGCATGGCGGCGGCGACCGAACAGGCGCTGTCCGATTCGACGATCAATCAACGCTTTGAGGAAATGGGCACCCCCGCCATGCGCGGCTACACGCCTGAGCGATTCGCGGCCTATGTGCGGGACGAGATCGCCTTCTGGGAACCCGAAGTGCGCGGCCTTGGCATCAAGGCGGAATAGAATCAGCGCTTCACTTTATTCGGTCGGCTGAGCGCGACAACTGCCTCAAGCTGGCCGGACCAAAGGAACTGATCAATCGGCGTCGCCGCATCCACCCGCCATCCTTGATCAGCGAAAAAGCGCAAATCACGGGCCAGCGCTTGCGGGTTGCAGGAAACATAAATCACCGCCGGCACGGCGGAGCGCGCGAGCAAGCCCGCCTGTTCCTCGGCCCCGGCAAAGGGCGGGTCCAGCACCACCGCAGCGAAAGGCGCCAATTCCGCCACCGTCAGCGGCTGGCGCACCAGGTCCCGCCGCGTTGCCGCCAAAGGCAACCCGGCCTTAGCGGCGGCATTGGCCAGGGCAGCCACCGCTGCGCCATCCGATTCGAAAGCCGTCACCCTGCCCCGCCGCGCCAAGGCCAGGCTGAGTGTGCCAAAGCCCGCATGCAGATCAGCAATGCGCCCGCGCCCGGCCAGCTTGGCGGGCAGCGCCGCCAGCATGGCGGCGATGATGGCCTGCTCACCTTCGGGACTCGCTTGCAGGAAGGCGCCGGGGGCGGGTGTCACCGCCACACCGCTTAGCGTGATGGCCACAGGCCCAAGCTGGGCGGCGATTTCCGGCACGCCATTGCCCCGCGCCCAAGCGATGCGCGGCAGGCCGTGCGCTGCGGCAAAGGCGGCGAGCAGCGCCCGGCCCGCCGCATCCAGCGTGCCATCGGTGCGCAGCAGCAGGTCAGGCCCGGTATCGAGTAGGTTCAGCACCGCCGAACCATCGCGCTTCAGCGCCGGCAGGCGCGGCAGCAGATCGCGCAGCGGCTTCAGCACCGCAACCAGGCGCGGATGCAGCACCGGGCAGGCGGCGATATCCAGAATGTCCGCACTGCCCGTTGCATGAAAGCCAAGCCTGAGCCCATCCGTCCCGCGCCGTATGGCGAAATCAGCCCGCCGGCGCACACCGGGCGGCGTGGTGATGGTCTCAACAACCGGGGCTTCGGCAAAACCGCCGCGCGCCAAAGCCACACGCAGCCGCTCTCGCTTCCAGGCGGCTTGCGGCGCAGACGCCCAATGCTGGACCGCGCAGCCCCCGCAGCCTTCCAGAAAATGCGCGCAAGCAGGCGCGATGCGATCAAGACTTGGGCTGAGGATTTCATGGATTGTGGCCAGCGCACCATCGCCGCGCTTGCCATTGATTTCGACATGCAGCCTTTCGCCGGGAAGCCCCTGCGGCACATAAATCGGGCCGGGGGCGATACCATCGCCACCCGCGCCCATACGCTCAATCAGGACTTCCATGGCTGGAACTTCGGCTGATCAGCCGAAGGCGTTCAACCCGGTCTGCGCACGGCCCAGGATCAGCGCATGCACATCATGCGTGCCTTCGTAAGTATTGACCGTCTCAAGGTTCATCACGTGACGGATCACGTGATATTCATCCACAATGCCATTGCCGCCATGCATGTCGCGCGCAACGCGGGCAATGTCCAAAGCCTTGCCGCAATTATTGCGCTTGACCAGGCTGATCATCTCGGGCGCGGCCTTGTGTTCATCAAACAGGCGGCCAACGCGCAGCACCGCATGCAGGCCAAGCGTGATTTCGGTTTGCATATCGGCCAGCTTCTTCTGGACCAACTGAGTCGCCGCCAGCGGTTTGCCGAACATGATGCGGTTCAGCGTGTAATCCCGCGCCGCATGCCAGCAGAATTCCGCAGCCCCCATGGCGCCCCAGGCAATGCCATAGCGCGCGCGATTGAGGCAGGAGAAGGGGCCGGCCAGAGATCGCACACCCGGCAGGCGGTTTTCTTCCGGCACGAAAACCTCATCCATCATAATCATGCCGGTGACGGAAGCGCGCAGGCTGAACTTGCCTTCGATTTTCGGCGTGGTGAGGCCCTTCATGCCGCGATCAAGCAAAAAGCCGCGCAGAATGCCTTCATCATCCTTGGCCCAAACGAGGCAGACATCGGCAATGGGTGAATTGGAAATCCAGGTTTTGGAGCCTGACAACTTCCAGCCGCCATCCACCTTGGTCGCGCGCGTGCGCATGGAAGAAGGATCAGACCCCGCATCTGGCTCCGTCAGGCCAAAGCAGCCCACCCATTCCCCGGTGCGGAGCTTCGGCAGATATTTTTGCTTCTGTTCTTCGGACCCATAGGCATGGATCGGAAACATCACGAGCGATGATTGCACGCTAAACGCGCTGCGATAGCCGGAATCGACACGCTCCACTTCGCGCGCCATCAGGCCATAGGCAACATAGGAAACGCCGGCGCAGCCATAGCCATCCAGCGTGGCACCCAGAAAACCCATTTCGCCGAATTCATTCATGATTTCGCGGTCGAAACGCTCATGCCGATTGGCTTCCAGCACCCGCGGCATCAGGCGTTCCTGGCAGAATTGCCGAGCGCTATCGCGGATCATACGCTCTTCTTCCGTCAGCACTTCTTCAAGCAGCAACGGGTCTTCCCAGGTGAAGGGCGCGATGGAGGTCTTCTTGGGCGGGCTCACGACATTCATGCTTCTATCCTCAACTCAGGCTTCGTCTTGGGCGACAAAATGAACTTCAGCTTGGCACCCGGCAAGCCGGGTACGCGCGTCAGGCGGCGTCAACCTCTGGCGCTTCTTCAACCGCGGCGGGCGCGGCGGCGCGGCGCGGGCGGGGGATCGGGATCAGCATGAAGGCCGGCACCTGATCGCCAAAGCCCTGCACAGGAGGGCCGAGGTCATCGCGCCGGTCGCGGTTGCGATAATCCCGATCCTGACGCGGCGCTTCGCGGTCCCGGGGCGGCAGGTCACGCATGGCGGCTTCGCGCAGCGCGAATTCGCTCGGCTGCGCATCACGGTCCCGACGCGGGGCACGGTCCCGGCGAGGAGCCTCCCGGCCCTCTGGCGCATCGGCGCGCGGGCGGCGTTCCGGGCGGTCTCGCCGGGCGGGGGCTTCAGCCGCGATTTCTTCCGGCGCTTCGGCGCGCGGGGCGCGTTCCTGACCATCGCGGCGGCCGCGTTCAGGCCGGCCACGCCCGCCCTCACGACGATCCGGCCGACGCGCCGGGCCACCACGGCCGCGGCCACGCTTGGTGGAGGTCATGGCTTCCTGAATTTCGGCTTCCGTCACCGGCTCCAGCCCTTCGATATCCAGAAGGGGGATGGGTTTGCCGGTCAGTTTTTCGATGGCGGCGACATTCTTCGCGTCATCGGCCGTTGCGATCGTATAGGCATGGCCTTCACGGCCCGCGCGACCTGTGCGGCCAATGCGGTGCACGTAATCTTCCGAATGGAAGGGCACATCAAAATTGAACACATGCGAAAGCCCGCCGATATCAAGACCGCGCGCGGCGACATCGGAACAGACCAGCAGCTGCAATTCATCCGCCTTGAAGGCATTAAGCGTCGCGAAGCGCTGCGATTGATCCATATCGCCATGCAAGGCGCCTACGCTGAACCCGTGTTTTTTCAGCGATTTATACAGGATATCCACTTCGATCTTGCGATTGCAGAAGATCAGCGCATTGGACAGTTGTTCGCGCCGGATCAGCCGACGCAGCGCTTCGCGCTTGTCAAAAGGCTGCACGTAAGCGAGGCCCGTGGTGATGGTGGTCGCAACCGAAGCCGGGCGGGTGACCGTGATTTCCTTCGGGTTGGACAGGAAGGCATCAGCCAGGCGGCGGATTTCCGGGGCCATGGTGGCGCTGAAGAACAAAGTCTGGCGCAAGGGCGGCAGCATGGAGACAATACGCTCCACATCCGGAATGAAGCCCATATCGAGCATTCGGTCCGCTTCATCAATCACCAGCACCTTGCAATCGGCGAGCAAAACGCGGCCCCGATCGAACAGATCAAGCAGCCGGCCCGGCGTTGCGATCAGCACATCCACGCCTTTTTCCAGCACATCGCGCTGGTCATTCATGCTTTCGCCGCCAATCAGCAGCGCGTGATTGAGCTTGAGGTATTTGCCGTATTTCTCGAAGTTTTCCGCGACCTGCAACGCCAATTCGCGGGTCGGTTCCAGGATCAGGCTGCGCGGCATCCGCGCCTTGGCGCGCGATCCGGTCAGAATATCCAGCATGGGCAGCACGAAGGACGCGGTTTTGCCGGTGCCGGTTTGTGCGCAGCCCAGCACATCGCGCCCCATCAGCACCTGCGGGATGGCTTGTTCCTGAATGGGGGTGGGGTGGCGATAGCCTGATTCCGTCACCGCCTTCACGATTTCTTCCGAAAGGCCGATGGAATCGAAGGTGGTGCGGTCTTCCTCGGCAACCGTGGCGACTTCGGGCGCGGTTTCTTCCGCCACAAGGGCGGGCTCAACCAGTGCGGTTTCTTCCGCCACAAGGGCGGTCTCGACCGTCGCGGTTTCCGGCGTCTCAGGCGGCACGGGCAGGGTTTGAGGGTCGGCTTGGACAGCCTCGGCGGCGGTCACTTCAGTATTTTCGTTCAACTTCAATCGCTTTCTAGGCCCGCGCTATGAGCGCTTGGCGGTGGGTGCGGGAAAGGCCGAGCCCCGGCGGGGCGCGCATGCCGGGGCCGGCGGATCCGGCCCGCCTTACCGCGAGCACGTTCCCTATGCGCCGAAGCGGCGCGGGAATCAAGGATTTCCGTAGCCTTGCGCGGGGCTGGCCTGGACGGTCACTTCGGTGCGGGGATAGGCTTCCGTCTATGCATCAGAATGAAACCCTATTGCTGCTGCCCGGAATGCTGTGCGACGCCCGGTTGTGGCGCGACCAGATCGAAGCCTTCACTGCCTCCCGCCGCGTGGTAGTGGCCTGCCTGACGGGGTATGACAGCATCGCAGCCATGGCGGAAGCCGCGCTTTCCGGGCTGAGCGGGAAGCTTGCCGTGGCCGGGCTTTCCATGGGCGGGCATGTGGCCCTGGAAATTGTTCGCCGCGCGCCGGAGCAGGTCCAGCGCCTCGCGCTTTTCGACAATTCAGCCAGGGCGGATACGCCAGAGCAGTCCGAATATCGGCGCGGATTGCTCACCCTTGCCCAGACCGGGCGTTTTCGCGGCGTGACGCCGCGCCTGCTGCCCATGCTGGTGCATCCTTCCCGCCTGGATGGCCCCTTGGCCGCCGAGGTGATGGCCATGGCGGAACGCGTCGGGCGTGACGCTTTCCTCCGCCAGCAAACCGCGCTTACCGGGCGCATTGATTCCAGACCCCATCTGCCTGCGATCCGCGCCAAGACGCTGGTCGCGGTGGGGGAGGATGATCTCATGACGCCGCCCCATCTGGCCGAGGAAATAGCCGCCGCGGTTCCCGGCGCGCGCTTGGTCCGCTTCGCCGGTTCCGGCCATTTGCCGAGCATGGAAGTGCCGGAAGCGGTGAATGCCGCGATGGCCGAGTGGTTGGCCGACTGAACAAAAAAAGCGCGGCGTTTCTGGCGCTGCGCTTTACAAAAACAGAATCGCCTCATTCTTGTGGAGGGAATCGCTCAAACTCAGGCAATGTGTTGATTTCCGGTATCCAAGAAATACGCTCGGCGGTTTGGATATGGCACCGTGCGGGCAGTTGGTTGGGGTCGTCAAGCGTTCCCGTTTGTATGTCTATGATGCCAGGCAGCATTTCGGCATTCTTATAAAACAGTCCCGTGCCACAAACAGGGCAGAACTCTCTACGCCCATGTTCTGATGATTGGTATGTTTTTGTTTGGCCCTTAGTGATGATCACTTGCCCTTCTGTAAACATTGCCCACCCAACCATGGGCGCACCAGCATGGCGGCGACAATCGCTGCAATGGCACAATGCGTGCGTTATCGATTCACCTGTTGTTTCATAACGGACAAAACCGCAATGACATCCACCCTGCACCATACACTCCTTCTGTTCAAAATTTTCTTGGGGATAGCTGTACTCTTATCATTCTTAAGAGTGGATATCTCCCCATAACTTTCGGGTTAAGCCTAAGCTGTGCTTTTCGCTTCCAGCCGACTTTACTTCCACCAGCCAGAAACCTCAAACTCAATCAGATCTTTTCTCGAGTGGCACTTGCAAACAGCAGTCAGTGCGATGCTGGTAAAGCCCAGCTCGGCCAGCATGCCGGCATAAAGCCGTTAGGTCGGTCGCAAGGTGCCACAGCACGTCGAATTTCCGACGATGCAATGCACCTTGCAACTCTATTGGTGCGCCCTAACTCAGGCCGCCTTCGCCATCCCGCGCAGCACGTAATGCAGGATGCCGCCATTCTTGTAGTATTCCACCTCATCGGCGGTATCCACACGGCACAGCACCTGAGTCTTCACCGTAGACCCATCGGCGCGGGTGATGACAACATCCATCATCATGCGGGGCGAAAGCTTTTCCACGCCCAGGATGTCAATCTTCTCATCGCCCGTCAGGCCAAGGCTCTGGCGGCTTTCGCCCTCCTTGAAGACCAGCGGCAACACGCCCATGCCGACCAGGTTTGAACGATGGATACGCTCAAAGCTTTCAGCAATCACGGCCTTGATGCCGAGCAGATAGGTGCCCTTCGCCGCCCAGTCGCGCGAAGACCCCGTGCCATATTCCTTGCCGCCAATCACCACCAGCGGCACGCCCTCATTCTTGTAGCGTATCGCCGTTGTGTAGATCGGCGCCACATCACCCGAAGGATAATGCTTGGAAATGCCGCCTTCCACGCCCGGCACCATTTCATTGCGGATACGCGGATTGGCGAAGGTGCCGCGCATCATCACCTGATGGTTGCCGCGCCGCGCGCCATAGCTGTTGAAATCCGCCTGAC